>JAUYAG010000109.1 GCA_030693575.1 Brevundimonas sp.
GGGCAACATCACCAAGGCTGACGCCGTGAACGCCATCTCCGCCGCCCCGGCCGCGCCCGCCGCCTCCGCTCCGACTCCCGCCGCCGCCCCGGCCGCCCCGCGCGCCGACCAGCCGCGTGAGGAACGGGTCAAGATGACCCGCCTGCGCCAGACCATCGCGCGCCGCCTGAAGGAATCGCAGAACACCGCCGCCCAGCTGACCACCTTCAACGAGGTGGACATGACCAACGTCATGGCCCTGCGGACCCAGTACAAGGACGTCTTCGAGAAGCGCCACGGCGTGAAGCTGGGCTTCATGTCCTTCTTCACCAAGGCGGTGGTCGCGGCCCTGAAGGAGATCCCGGCGGTCAACGCCGAGATCGACGGCACGGACATTATCTACAAGAACCACTACGACATCGGCGTCGCCGTCGGCACCGAGAAGGGTCTGGTCGTGCCGGTCCTGCGCGACGCCGACGCACTGTCTCTGGCGGGGATCGAGAAGGGCATCGCCGCCCTCGGCAAGGCCGCCCGCGACGGCGCCCTGACCCTCGACCAGCTGCAGGGCGGCACCTTCACCATCACCAACGGCGGCACCTATGGCTCGCTGATGTCGACGCCGATCCTGAATGCGCCCCAGTCGGGCATCCTCGGCATGCACAACATCGTCCAGCGCCCGATGGCGGTGAATGGCGAGGTGCTGATCCGGCCGATGATGTACCTGGCCCTGAGCTACGATCACCGCATCGTTGACGGCAAGGAAGCCGTGACCTTCCTCGTCCGCGTCAAGGAACTGCTGGAAGACCCGGCGCGGGCGCTGCTGGACCTGTAGGCAGGCCAGCGCGGCTCGCCGTTCCAGGAGGGTTTGCTGAACTCGCGAATTCGAGCCATGTTCGTGCCATGGCGAAAACGACCCCGTTGATTGACGACGGCGACACGCAGATCGTCCTGATCCCGGCGGAATTCCGTTTGCCGGGGGAAGTCGTCCGCGTCCGACGCGAAGGCGACGCGGTAGTCCTCGAACCGATTTGCGCAGATGAGCCCCATAGACCGTCCTTGGGCCGGGAAGACCTCTACATCATCTGCCTCGGGCTCCTCGTGATTGCAGGCGCCGTCTGGGTCCATTTCGGAATCGGCAATGAATCCTGGACGAACTGGATGATGGCGGGGGCCGGGGCGGTCCTTGTCGCCTCGCGCCTGATTCATCGGTGGCGGAAGCGCGCCGGTGGTTCATGAGTCTCCGGGAAATCGCCCGCTTCGCCGATGTCTATGAGGCCGAGATCGCGGCGTCGCGCCTGCGCGCCGACGGCTATGACGCCGTTCTGGGCGGGGCCGAGCATGTGAAGGTCAATCCGCTGGTTCTGCAGGCCCTCGGCGGCGTGAACCTGTCCGTGCCGAACGATCAGGCGGTCGCCGCGCGTACGTTGCTGGAACGCCTGCGCGACGGCGTCGAACGGATCGAGGACGCCGACCCCGTCAGCCCGAACCCCGTTCGCAAGGCGGGTCCGCTCGCGCTCCTCGCCGCCCTCGGCCTGGGATTTCTCGTTGGCTCATAGGGCCTGCGTCCAGATTTGACATAGCCGCATGGTTTGATGGCCGCACCTCTTCGGGTCGGTCTTTGACAATCGAATCTGGACGCTGCGCTCAACCGGCCCCTTCGGACGAAGCGCACTATGCGCACTATGCGCACGGTGTTTTTTCGATCGCCCCCGCCGAACGGCGAAGGCGGGATCGATTATCGAACCGGTCCCGGGCGGCCGAGCGCGCTCAACACGTCCTCGGTGTCCTGCCCCAGCGCCGGCGGCGCGCGGTCGTAGGCCACAGGCGTCGCCGACATCCGGATCGGCGAGGCCACGGTGCGCACCGGCCCTGACAGGTCCGCCCGGGACTGCGTCACCTCCAGCCCGCGGTGTTTCGCCTGCGGCTCGTCGAACACCTGATCGATCGTATTGACCGGGCCGCAGGGCACGCCCGCCGCCTCCAGCGCCGCCATCAGGCCGTGCATGGTCTGGCCGGCCGTCAGGGCCGACAGCTCCGCGGTCATCGCCGCGCGGTGCTCGATCCGGAGGGCATTGGTCAGGAAGCGCGGGTCCGCCCCCATGCCGGCGGCGCCCAGGGCCTCGCACAGGGCCCGGAACTGGCCGTCATTGCCGACAGCGATCACCACCATTCCGTCCGTGCACGGAAAAGGCTGGTAGGGGGCGAGGTTCGGATGCGCATTGCCCATCCGCGTCGGCGCCTTGCCGGAGACGAACCAGTTGGTCGCCTGGTTGGCCAGCATGGCCGCCTGGACGTCGAACAGGGCGATGTCGATATGCTGGCCCTGACCCGTGGCCCGCGCGTGCAGCAGGGCCGCCATGATGGCATTGGAGGCGTACAGACCGGTGAACAGATCGACCACCGCGACGCCGACCTTCATCGGCTCGGCACCGGCCGCGCCGTCGGGCTGGCCGGTGATCGACATCAGCCCGCCCATGGCCTGGATCATATAGTCATAGCCGGCGCGATGAGCGTCCGGCCCGTCCTGACCGAAGCCTGTGATCGAGCAATAGACCAGCTTCGGATTGATCGCCGACAGTGAGGCGTGATCCAGCCCGTACTTCTTCAGCCCGCCCGTCTTGAAATTCTCGACCACCACATCGCAGGTCTTGCTCAGTTCACGGACGATCTCCGCACCTTCAGGCGAGGCGAGGTCCAGTTCGACCGACTTCTTGCCCCGGTTGGCGCACAGGAAATAGGCTGCGTCGCCCTTCGAGCCGTCGGCCTTCGTCGTGAACGGCGGGCCCCAGGCCCGCGTGTCGTCGCCGACGCCAGGCCGCTCGATCTTGATCACCTCGGCCCCGAGGTCCGCCAGCATCTGCGTCGCCCACGGTCCGGCGAGCACGCGGCTGAGGTCGAGGACGCGAACGCCGGAGAGGGGGCCGGACGGAGTGGTTGGTGATTGGTGGTTGGTGGTTGGCGAGGCCGGAATTGCTTCGGTGGTCATGATGAAATCTCTACTGCCCGATCAAGGCGCGATCCACCAATCACCAATCACCAACCACCAATCACCAGCCACCCTCTCAAAGCCCCGGATCCCAGACGCCCGCGTCCCGCATGCGGCACTCCCGCGCCTCCCGGGCCCGGCCGTCCATCTCTTCGGCCATGCAGCAGACCGCCTTCGACACCGTCGCCTTGTGCACGCCGGGTATCAGGGCATGCAGGAAGGCGCAGCTGGCCAGTTTCAGCAGGCGGAATCCGAACCGCGACGAGGCGGCCATATGTTCGAAATAGCTCTCTTCAACCTCGCGCGGGTGTTGAACGAAGAGGCGATGGAAGGTGCGGCTCATCCCGGCATCCTGAACTGCGTCGGGCCGTCCCACTACCCGACCGGAGCATTTTGGCCTAAACCGCGCGCCTCCGCCACGCTCACGAAAGACGACCCATGGCCGACGGCGCCTCCGCTTCGCAAAAGACCTTCCGCTGGGACGATCCCCTGGACCTGTCGGGCCGGCTGACCGACGACGAGCGGATGATCCAGGACGCGGCGCGGTCCTATGCCCGCGAAAAGCTTCTGCCCCGCGTCGTCGAGGCCTTCCGCGACGAGACCTTCGACCGCGCCATCATGACCGAGCTCGGCGAAATGGGCTTCCTCGGCGCCATGCTGCCGGAACAGTACGGCGGCTCCTCGGTCAGCCATGTCGCCTACGGCCTGATCGCGCGCGAGATCGAGGCGGTCGACAGCGGCTATCGCTCGGCCATGTCGGTCCAGTCGTCCCTGGCCATGTACCCGATCTACGCCTTCGGCTCGGAAGAGCAGAAGATGCGCTTCCTGCCGCGTATGGCGGCCGGTGAGCTGGTCGGCTGTTTCGGCCTGACCGAGGCCGATGGCGGCTCCGACCCGGCCTCGATGAAGACGAAGGCGGTCAAGGTCGACGGCGGCTACAAACTGAACGGCGCCAAATACTGGATCACCAACTCGCCGATCAGCGACCTCGCGGTGGTCTGGGCCAAGCTGGCCAATTCTCCAGGGGAAGAGGGGGTCATCCGCGGCTTCATCGTCGAACGCGGCATGGACGGCTTCACCACCGACAAGATCGGCGACAAGCTGTCGCTCCGCGCGTCCATCACCGGCGACATCGGCCTCAACGACGTCTTCGTGCCGGAAGAGAACCTGCTGCCCGGCGTGAAGGGCCTGCGCGGGCCCTTTTCCTGCCTGAACAAGGCCCGCTACGGCATCGCCTGGGGCGCCATGGGCGCGGCCGAGGCCTGTTTCCACCTGACCCGCGACTATGTCGGCGAGCGGATGCTCTTCGGCCGCCCCCTGTCCTCGCGCCAGCTGGTGCAGAAGAAGCTGGCCGACATGCAGACCGAGATCTTCCTCGGCTTCGAGGGCGCCCTGGCGCTGGGCCGGCTGCTCGACCAGGGGGCCTGGGTCCCCGAGGCCATCTCGATGATGAAGCGCAACAACTGCGGCAAGGCGCTGGATATCGCCCGCGTCGCCCGCGACATGCACGGCGGTGCCGGCATCACCGGCGAGATGCACGTCATGCGCCACGCCATGAACCTCGAGACGGTCAACACCTACGAGGGCGCGCACGACGTCCACGCCCTGATTCTGGGCCGGGCGATCACGGGCGAAAGCGCCTTCTAGGGACGGGGCGCTTCAGCCGGCGCATCCTCACGCGTCCCCGTATTGACCTCGGGCACATAGAGGCCGGTGACCAGCCGCGTCAGGAAGCCGCCCGGCTGGTTCCGCGGCCCGAAGCGGCCGCAGGGGTCCGGCTCCGCGATCGGCCGGACCGGCCGATCCGCCGGCGCGAAGGCGTCGCCGACGGCGTCGGCGAAGGGTTCGGCCATCTGCAGGGCGTCGCCGACCCGTGAGAGCGACGGCGAATCGGTCCCGAGCACATTGGCGTTGCGCGCCCAGGCGATGGCGGCGGCCTGACGGCCCACTGCGTCCAGCAGTTCCGCCTCTGCCGCCAGTCCGCCGGTCGTGCCGGGCACGCGCACCGTCCCCGGGCCGGGGATGAAGGCATTGGCCACGGCCGCCACCGCTGACCCCGCGGGTCCCGTCCGGTCGATCCGCACCACGGCGGTCCGCACGCGCGCGGCGCCTTCGGGGGAGGCGGTGAGGGTGAAGCGCTCGCTGATTTCATAGCAGACCTGCCGGTCGACCTCGCGCAGCACCAGGGCGCGGTCCTCATCGGTCAGGCTCCCTCCGACCGAACCGATCAGGACCGTCGGCTCCAGCCAGACCTGTTCGATCCCGGAGGCGCGCGTCTCGTCGCGGTGCTGCCGGATCGAGGCGCGTACGGTTCCTTCCTGCGCCTCAAGGCGATCGTATGCGGACAGGAAGCCGCTGTTCGCGTTCGGCGCGGTCTGACAGGCGGCGAGGCCACAAACGACCAGAAGGCCGGCGGGAAGAAGGGATTTGAAGGTCATTGAGGCTCCTTGGCCTCATGGTACGCGCGGGAGCATCATCCGGATGCATCCGACTGCGTCAGAAACCGTCATCCCTTGCGCACCGCTGAGGCCCTAGTCTTGGGGAACGCGGTCCGTTGAGCATTGTCATTCCGCTTCAACGCCGTATCGTCGGTGAAGGCGGGAGTGGCTCCATGGACGGGGAAGCGGCAGGCATCGACGACGACGATCCGTTCGCCCAGCTGCGCGAGGTCTTCGCCGGTCGCCGCGCCCTGCTGCTGGAAGACGACCCCGCCCTGTCTGAGCATGTCGCGGAACGGCTGTTGCGGGCTGGTTTCGCCGCGGTGGAGCGGGTCGACAGGGGCGAGGCCGCCATCGCCGCGGCCGCCGCGCCCTTTGACGTCCTCATTCTCGACCGCCTGACGGCCGGACTGGACGGGCTGGAGACGCTGAAGCGCATCCGCGCGGGCGGTGGCCCCTGCGCCGACGCCCCGGCCCTGATGCTGACCGCCCTCGGCGGCGAGCGGCAGAAGGTCGAGGGCCTGCTGGGCGGCGCCGACGACTATCTGTCCAAGCCGGTCGGCGACGAGGAACTGCTGGCGCGCATCGCCGCCCAGTTGCGCCGCGCCGCCCGTCGCGCGGCCCCGGTCGGCGGCGACCTGGTCAACGGCCCGTTCCGGCTGTCCTTCGGCGCGCGAACCCTGAAGTTCGACGCCGCCGGCGCTTCGCGTCTGATCGACCTGTCCCCGCTGGAATTCGCGATCGTCTGTGAACTGATGACCGCCCGCGGCCAGCCGGTGACCAAGACCATGCTGTGGGACCGGTGCTGGGTCGAATGGCGCTTCCTGCCGGACAATTTCGTCAACATCATCGATGCCCGGATCAGCGCCCTGCGGCGCCGGCTCAAGGAACAGGCGTCCGAGCTGGGCGATGACCTCCACCCCCTGATCGTCTCGGCCCGCAGCCAGAGCCTGATTTTCCGCGACCTCTCGGCCTGGACGGGCTGAGGTCGTCGTGTCCCTTCGCTTCCTCCGCCTGCGCGCCTGGCTGGCCCGGCGGACCTCGACCCAGCTGGCGGCCGGTATCGCCGTCATGGCTGCCGTGGCCCTGACCGGCAGCCTGATGGCCACCAGTACGGCCGTGCGCATGGACCAGCGCGAGAAGGCGGCTCTGGCCGCACTCGACGACTACGGCACCATGGTCGGAAAGCTGGGGGTCGAATCCAGCCTGATCGCCGCCAACATCACGGCGGCGGACGCGGCCTATCTCTCGGCCTGGCTGAGCGCCTTCCAGAACGGTCCGACGCGCGACGCCGGAACGCTCGAGGAGACCTGCAGCACCGGCCGGGGCGGCGCCGGCGTCCGCTTCATCCGCGCGCCGGTGGGCAAGCCTGCGGGTCTGGCCGAACTGGAGACGATCCGGGGCGAACGCGCGCCGCGTCTCGGGGACGACGTCTATGTGATCCGGCTGGAACGCGGTGCCCTGTGTCCCACGCGCGCCGTCGAGGTCGTGGTCGTGCGGCGCTCCGTCGGGGCGCTGAACATCGCCGTGGGCCGTGTGGTCGACCGTTCAGGCGGCGCCTGGGGCTGGGCCGTCGCAGCGGTGGCGGCCGCGGGCGTGCTACTGCTCGCCTTCGGCCTGACGGCGGCGACCTTCGCCCGCCGCCGCCTGACCAGCGCCGTCGCCGACGTCAGCCGGGCGCTGGATCTCGCCTCTGTCGGAGACTTCTCGGTCCGGGCGCCCGAGACGGCGGTGGCGCCCGAACTGACCGAACTGACCGGCCAGGTGAACCTGACGCTCGACCGGCTCGAGGAACTGCTCAGCTGGCTGAGGGATTCAGCCGACCAGCTGGCGCATGATTTCCGCACGCCGCTGGCCCGCGCCTCGGCCCGGCTGGACCGGTTGAAAGAAGCCTCGACCACGCCCGAGGCCCGCGCCCTCGCCGAGGAGGCCCGCGCCGATCTGACCCGGCTGACGCGGGCCATGAACGAGGCCATGACCCTGCGCGACGGCGAGGCCTGGGTATTCGAAACCGTGCGGCTCGACCGGATCGCGGCCTCGGCGGCCGAGCTCTACCAGCCGCTGGCCGAGGAGCGCGGGGTGGCCATCCAGGTCAAGGCTTCGCCGGTCTCCGTCCTCGGGGTGCGGTCCCTGTTGCAGCGGGCCGTAACCAATCTGGTGGACAATGCGGTCAAGTTTTCGCCGGAGGGCGGGGCAGTGACGCTGTCCGTTCGGCTGGACGACGGCAAGCCGGTGCTCTCGGTCGCCGATCAGGGACCGGGGCTGGATCCCGAGCTGCTTGACGACCCGGCCCGCGCGGTCTCCCGGGCGGCTGATGAAGGGCGTGAAAGCCACGGCATGGGGCTGGCCTTCGTGCGCGCCATTCTCAAGCGACACGGCGCGGCCATGACGATTGATGACGCCCGTCCGGGGGCTGTCGTCACGGCGCGTTTCTCGCGCTAGGGTCTAAGCAACAACAGGGGATTGGCGATGCGTTCCATCATCCGGGCCGGCGGACTGTCCATGCTGGCGCTGATTGTCGCCGTCCCGCTGATGGTGGCGACACCGGCTGCTGCACAACAATCTCCCGTGCCGTTCGACGCCCAGCGCGGCGTCTTCACCTTCGCCACCGGTCTGGAACGCGCCCTGCCGGCGGTGGTCCAGGTCACCACCCTGGGCCAGTCCGAGGGCCCCAGCTCCGGCGAGAACGAGCCGCGTCCGATCTCCAGCGGCTCGGGCGCCATCATCGACGCGCGCGAAGGCATCGTCGTCACCAACAACCACGTCGTCGAGGGCGGGCGGAAATTCACCGTCGACATGACCGACGGCCGCATCTTTGACGCCGTCCTGATCGGTACTGACAAGGCCACCGACCTGGCCGTGCTGAAGATCGAGGCGACCGGCCTGTCGCAGATCGAAGTCGTCAATTCCGACTCCCTTCGGACGGGCGATCTCGCCTTCGCCGTCGGCTATCCGCTGGGCCTCGACCAGACCCTGACCATGGGCGTGATCTCGGGTATGGGCCGTTCGGGCATGGGCGACCGGATCGAGGACTACATCCAGACCGACGCGGCGGTGAACTCGGGCAACTCCGGCGGCCCGCTGCTGGACAGTCGCGGCCGACTGATCGGCATCAACACCTCCATCCTGTCGGGCGGCGGCGGCGGCAACGACGGCATCGCCTTCGCCGTGCCCAGCCGCATCCTGATGTATGTCGTCGCCCAGCTGCGCGAGAGCGGCGAGGTCAAGCGCGGCACCACCGGTGCCATCTTCGGCTCCCTGAACGCCCAGCGCTCGCGTGATCTCGGCCTCGGCATCGTGCGCGGGGCGGTGATCGAGGACGTCGCGCCCGGATCCTCGGCCGAGGCCGCGGGTCTGAAGCGCGGCGACATCGTCACCCGGATCCAGAATCGTCCAGTCTCCAACGCCGGCACGGTCGCGGCCACGATCGGTATCGCCGCACGCGGGACCCGGCTCGAGGTCGTCTATCTGCGCGAGGGCCGTGAGGGGCGCACCACCCTGACGGTCGAAACGCCCTCGGAAAGCATGGCCATTGCCGGCGCCGACGTCATCATGGCGCGCGGCGCCTCGATGCGGGTTGCTTCGGATGGCCTGCAGGTGTTTGCGGTTGAGGGTGGATCCGCCGCGGCCGCGGCCGGCCTTCAGGCAGGCGACCTGATCTCGCAGATCGACGGCGCGCCGGTGTCCGGGCTTGACGGTCTGGCCATGAGTCTGGGCGCTGAAGGGGCCCGGGTTCTGTCGGTCATGCGGGGCGGGGAGCCGCTCGAGATCACCCTGCCCTGATCCGCGAGGCGGCTCGCACGCCATATCCCGGACAGCAAAACGCCCGCTCTGCCGGAGGGGGGAGGGTGGCTGAGCGGGCGTCTCTGCTTTGGAGGAAGCACCGGCCCGCCGGAGCCCTTGGTGGAGTGATCCAGGAGGGGCTGGGGGGGCTGTTCAGGATCCGGAAACGCTCCGAACTCCAACGGGCCGATGCCTCCCATGTCGCCCCGCAAGGGGGCGGGCGATGGGCGGAAGCGAGGCGATTTCATGTTCGTGGCGAATTGTTCGCCGCGCGATGTTCCGGACACAGTGTCCGGCGACGCCAATGCTCTGCACGGCCGCAGAGCCACTGGCGTTTTCGGGATGGCGGCGTAACCTTCCGGGAATGAGCGACGCCGCTGACCTGCAGTCCGTGCCCGGCCCGGTCTTCTTCGACCGGCGCGAACTCGACCTGATCCTGCGGGTCTATGGCCGGATGGTCGCGGCGGCCGAGTGGCGCGACTACGCCATGGTGGGCCACAAGGACGTGGCCGAATTCGCCGTCTTCCGCCGCTCCGGCGACGCGCCCCTCTATCGCATCGAGAAGCGCCCGGCCTTGCGGCTGAAGCAAGGCCAGTGGGCCGTCATCGGCGAGGGCGGCCTTGTGCTGCGTCGGGGCCGGGAACTGGCCCAGGTGCTGCGGGTCTTCGACAGCCGCCGCTTCTCCATCGTGGAATAAAAAAGGCCCCGGCGTTTCCGCCGGGGCCTGTCTGTGGTCGGGGTTCGGGATCGCTATTCGCGGTTGCCGCCCATGAAGGCCAGCAGGAACTGGAACAGGTTCACGAAATTAATGAACAGCGACAGGGCACCGAAGCCGGTCGCCACGCCCATCGCGGCCTTGTCGCCGCCGAGGGAATAGTAGGTCATCTTCAGCCGCTGGGTGTCGAAAGCGATCAGGCCCGAGAAGATCAGCACGCCGAGGCCGCTGATGATCAGGTGGAGGGTGCCCGACTGCATGAACATGTTCACGACCGAGGCGATGACCAGGCCGATCACGCCCATGATCAGGAAGCTGCCCATCGCGGTCATGTCCTTCTTGGTGGTGTAGCCGAACAGGCTCAATCCACCGAAGGCCGCGGCCGTGACAAAGAAGGTCGAGGCGACTGACTCTCCAGTGTAGCGCAGGAAGACAATGCCCATCCCGGCGCCGATAGTGGCGACCACGGCCCAGTAGAGCAGGTTCACACCGCCGGCAGTCGGGTTCTTCATGAAGAACATCGAGCCGAACAGCATCACCAGCGGCGAGAACTGCACGATCATGCCCAGCATGGTCAGGCCGATGCGGCCGTCCGCGGTCGGTGCGAACAGCAGTTGTTGCACCGGCTCATAGGTGCCGGTCAGGAACGCCAGGGCACCGGCGACCACCAGGCCCAAAGCCAGTTTGTTGTAGACGCCCAGCATGAAGCTGCGCAGGCCCGCATCCACCGACATGTCTGCGGTGGCGGGCGCGGTCGTGTAGCCGTTTCTGAAATCGCTCATGGCGAGTTCGGTCCTCCATTGGGGCCGGGCTATCCGGGCCTTTGCGCAAATATCGGGCGGGTTCGATCCTTCCGCAAGGAAAACCGGACTTGGGCCCCGGGCTTCCAGCCGCTACCAAGAGTCGCATGATCCGGCTGTTCACCGCCCTGTCTGTCCCCGATGAGGTCGCCGAGGCGCTTGCCCGTCGCCAGACCGGCCTGCCCGGCGCGAACTGGCGGACCGCCGACCAGCTTCACATAACCCTGGCCTTCTACGGCGGTATCGACGAGCGCCGGGCTGACGACCTTTCGGTCGAGCTGGAACGGGCGGCGACCGGCGGTCCGTTCGAGATCGCCCTGTCCGGCGTCGGCGCCTTCGGCGACGGCCATCGCACGCACGCCATCTGGGCCGGCGTCGCACCGAACGAGCGGCTGTCGGTCCTCGCCGGACGCTGCCGCAGCGCCGCCGAGCGCGCCGCCATCCCCATCGAGCGCCGCGACTATCGCCCGCATCTGACCCTGGCCTACCTCAACGCCCAGGCGGATCCCGCCCGCATCGGACACTGGATCGCCGAACACAATCTGCTCCAGTCACCGCCGATCCGGATTGAGCGGTTCGGCCTGTATTCCAGCGTCCTGAGCCAGGGCGGCAGCCGCTATGATCTCGAAAGGGAGTATGTGCTTTGACCGGACCCGTGCTGGAGACCGAACGCCTCATCCTGCGCCCCATCGCCATGGAGGATTTCCCGCGCTGGGCTGAAATGATGGGCGATCCTGAGGCGGCGAAATTCCTCGGCGGTGCCCAGCCGGCGGCCGTGGCCTGGCGAGGCTTCATGAGCATGGCCGGGGCCTGGAGCCTGACGGGCGTCTCCATGTTCTCCCTGGTCGAGCGCGACACCGGCCTGTGGCTGGGGCGGATCGGCCCGTGGCAACCGCACGGCTGGCCGGGCACGGAGGTCGGCTGGGGCCTGCATCCGGACGCGCAAGGGCGGGGCTATGGCGTCGAGGCCGCGACGGCGACGATCGACTACGCCTTCGATGTGCTCGGCTGGACCGACGTCATCCACTGCATCGACCCGGATAACACGCCGTCCCAGCGGCTGGCCGAGCGGATCGGCTCGCGCAATCTCGGCCCCACCCGTTTGCCGCCGCCCTTCCACGAGCTGCCGATCGACCGCTGGGGGCAGACTCGGGAAGAATGGCGGGCCCGGACGCGCTGACGACATACTGACGCTTTGACCGACCCGCGCGTTCCGCTAGTCAGGATGCAGGAAACGACGAGGATAGGCGATGCGGGTTCTGGTTCTGGGCGGCGACGGTTTCTGCGGCTGGCCGACGGCGCTGCATCTGTCGGCGCAGGGCTGGGATGTCTGCATCATCGACAACCTCAGCCGCCGCAACATCGACAATGAGCTCGAAGTCCAGTCCCTGACCCCGATCCGGACCATGGGCGAGCGGATCGCCGCCTGGAAGGACATCAGCGGCCGGACGATCGAGTTCGTCAACATGACCGTCGGCAAGGAGTTCGACCGCCTGGTCGCCCTGATCAATGACTGGAAGCCCGACAGCGTCGTCCATTTCGCCGAACAGCGGGCCGCGCCCTATTCGATGAAGTCGGCGCGGCACAAGCTCTACACCGTCGACAACAACATCAACGCCACCAACCACCTGCTGGCCGCCATCGTCGAGAGCGGCCGCGACGTCCATCTGGCGCACCTCGGCACCATGGGCGTCTATGGCTACACCACCGCCGGCCTGCGCATCCCCGAGGGCTATCTGAAGGTCACGGTCGACACCGATTTCGGTCCCGCCGAGCAGGAGATCCTGTTCCCGCCGAACCCGGGCTCGATCTATCACATGACCAAGACCCAGGACGCCCTGCTGTTCCAGTTCTATGCGAAGAACGACGGCGTCCGGATCACCGACCTCCACCAGGGCATCGTCTGGGGCGCCCAGACGGAAGAGACCCGCAAGGACGAGCGGCTGATCAACCGCTTCGACTATGACGGCGACTACGGCACCGTCCTGAACCGGTTCCTGATGCAGGCGGCGGTCGGCTATCCGCTGACCGTTCACGGCACCGGCGGCCAGACCCGGGCCTTCATCCATATCCAGGACACGGTGCGTTGCGTCGAACTGGCCCTGAACAATCCTCCGAAGGTCGGCGATCGGGTCAAGATCCTCAACCAGATGACCGAGAGCCGCCGCGTCCGCGACCTCGCCGCCATGATCGCCGACATGACCGGGGCCGATGTGCACAATGTCCCCAATCCGCGCCAGGAGGCCGACGAGAACGAGCTGGTGGTGGCCAACGACCAGTTCCGCGAACTGGGCCTCAAGCCGATCACCCTCGCCGAGGGGCTGATGCAGGACGTGACCGAAATCGCCCGCCGCTACGCCGACCGCGCCGACCTGTCGAAGGTGCCGTGCGTCTCGACCTGGAACGGCAAGCGGGCGGAGGCGGTGAAGGCCGCGCCGACGGTCGCCGCCCTGCCCACCGCCCCGGTGCAGGCGCGTTCGGCCTGATCCATGTCTGAAGCGCCCGCCGCTCCTTCGCTGCTGGTCTTCGGCGGCGGCTGGCTGGGCCGCGCGGCCGGGCTGGAAGCTGTGCGTCGCGGGGGTCGCGCCGTCCTGACCAGTCGCGATCCGGACCGCCGCGCCGCGCTGTCGGCGGAAGGCCTGGCAGCGATCGACCCCGACGACGCGGCGGCGCTGGCCGACGCCGTCGCGTCGGCCTCGGCCATCCTGATCAGCGCCCCGCCCCTCGCGGACGGCTGCCCCGGGCTGAAGGCCCTGTCACCGGCCCTCGCGGCGACGGAGGTCTGGCCCGACTGGATCGGCTATGTCTCCTCGACCGCCGTCTATGGCGACCGCGCCGGCGGCTGGGCGCTTGAGGACAGCGAGCTGAACGCCGCCTCTCTGGAGGGCGCGCGCCGGGTGCGGGCCGAGCGCGACTGGCTGGACGCCGGACAGGGCAGGGGGCTGACGGTGCAGCTGTTCCGCCTGCCGGCCCTCTATGGTCCCGGCCGTTCGCCCCTGGATCGGCTGCGCGACGGCACGGCGCGGATCGTGCGCAAGCCCGGGCAGGTCTTCAACCGGGTCCACGTCGACGACGTCGTCTCGGGCCTGTTCGGCTCCATGGCCCGCCCACGGCCCGGCGCAGCCTACATCCTGTGCGACGACGAGCCTGCACCGGCCGACGTGGTCATGGAAGGGGCCGCCCGCCGCCTCGGCCTGCCCCTGCCGCCCGAGATCGACCTCGACGATCCCTCGGTGTCCGACGCCATGCGGCGGTTCTATCTGGACTCCAAACGGCTTTCGAACGCGAAGGCCAAGGCGGAGCTGGGCTGGCGGCCGAAATACCCGAGCTGGCGCGAGGGGCTGGAGGCGCTGCTGGGTGGTTAGTGGTCAGTGATGAGTGGTTGCCGCAGCGCCGTCTGCGGAAGGGCGGTGCAGACCGCGCCGTCGCACAGGCGCCGACCAGCCACTAACCACTAATCACTCGCCACTAGAACGGCAGCAAATTCCGCTGCCGGCTGTACGCCATCGTCCCGACGTTGGCACCGAGACGCAGGCCGACGCCGGTGCGGATCGGGGCCAGGATGATGCCGTCGGCGCGCTGGTAGTTCACGCCCAGACCGCCCACCAGATAGGCCGTGCCTTCCACGCCGGGGTAGCGGCGATAGATCATGTCGGGGTGGTAGAGGCCGTACACCAGGGTGAAGACCCGGCTGGCGTTGCCGCCCACGTCCCAGCCGATGGAAATGCCCTGCCAGAACACCTCCTGCGAGGCCGACAGGTCCTTCATATGCAGGGCGCCGCGGCCGTAGCGGGCGCCGACGGCCATGGCGCCGGAGGCCTCCTCGCCGGCGATATAGGCGGTCGGGCGGTCGCCGTTGTCGGCGAAGATGCGCTCGATGGCACCCCCGATGGCCTCGGCGGCGATGCCCAGTTCGCGCGAACCGGCGGCGATCAGTTCATCAGCCGTATAGGCCGGTGCCTGGCCGTCCGAGGCGATCGGATAGGCCGGATCGGATTGCGGCTGTCCGCCGGCCGTGGCGCAGGCGGACAGGCCCGAGATGCCGGCGGTGGCGGCGAGGCCCGACAGGATCAGTTGGCGGCGATGCATGGCGACTCTCTCTGTGCGGCGGGACGGGGGACCGTCTCTGCATTTTGCGTCAGCCTTGCGGCGGCAAGGTTAACGAGAGATTGCCGGATGGCCGTGTCGCGCCGGCCTAGTGCCGGTTTGTCTGCGCCGTCAGCCAGTCCATGAGGGCCAACAGGACGCCGGAGACCACGAAAGTGAGGTGGATGATCACCAGCCACATCAGCTGCGGCTCATCGAGAGGCGCGCTGGTCTCGCCGATTTCCATGAACCGCTTCAGCAGATGAATGCCGGAGATCGCCACGATCGAGGCGATCAACTTCATCTTGAGGCCCGAAAAATCCACGGTCCCCATCCACGGCGGCCGGTCGGTGGTGTCGTCGATATCCAGTTTGGAGACGAAATTCTCGTAGCCGGAAAACAGGACGATCAGCAGCAGATTTCCGGCGAGGGACAGGTCGATCAGGGTCAGAACGACCAGGATCACCTGCTCGCTGGTCATGGTGAAGGCCTGGGGTGCGTAATAGATCAGCTCGCGCGCGAAGACGATGACCAGCATGGCGAGGGATACGACCAGTCCCAGATACATGGGGGCCATCAACCAGCGTGAGGCGAACAGGCCTCGCTCGAACCGGGTTTCGATCTGCGGCTTCTGTCCCACGGTCAGCTCCTCAGGGTCGCGCCAAGCTTCTGCGCCGCCGACACGACCTTCGCCGACAGCGCCTCGATTTCTGCTTCAGTCAGGGTCGCCTCGACGGGCTGGATCGAAACTTCCAGCGCCACCGACTTCATCCCCTCGGGCACGCCGGTGCCGCGGTAGACGTCGAACACCGACACGCCGGCGATCAGCGCCTTGTCGGCCCCGGCGACGGCGCGAACGACGTCTCCCACGGCCTTGCCGTCCTCGACCACGAAGGCGAAGTCGCGGGTCAGGGGCATCAGATTGGCGAGGTTCGCCGGCCCGCGCGCCTTGGACTTCGCGCCGCGCGGTTCGGGCACGGCGTCCAGAACGATCTCGAAGGCCAGCATCGGCGCATCGGCGTCCAGCGCCTTGAGCACCCGCGGGTGCAGGGCGCCGAACTCGACCATCACGTTCTTCGGACCCAGCTGCAGGCGCGCCGAACGGCCCGGATGCCACCAGTCGCGGTTCTGGCCCTGGGCCAGCTGCAGCGAGGCCACGGGCGCGCCCAGCGTCTCCAGCAGGACCATCAGGTCGCCCTTGAGGCCGAACAGGGCGTCCTCCGGCGCGGTGCCCCAGTGACGCGCCGCGCGCGGGGCGATCAGTCCGGCGATGACGGTCCGCTGGCCGGTCGGGCTGTCATCCAGATAGATGGGCCCGATCTCGAACAGGGCGGCGTCGGCGTGGCCGCGCGCGGCGTTGCGCGCCGCCGCCTGGATCAGATTGGGCAGGGCCGAGGGCCGCATGCAGTCCAGATCGGCCGCGATTGGGTTCTCGACCCGCAGGGGGTCGTCGCCGCCGCCGAACAGGGCGGCCGTCGACTGTTTGGTGAAGGACCAGGTGACCGCCTCGGCATAGCCCATGGCCGCCAGCGCGCGCCGGGCCAGCCGCACCCGCGCCTGACGCGGGTTCAGCACGCCTTTCGACGGCGCGCCGAGGTCGGGCAGGGGCGTGGACGGCAGGGCACCGTAGCCCTCGATCCGCGCCACTTCCTCGACCAGATCGGCCGGACCCTCGACGTCGCGCCGCCACGATGGCGGCGTCACGGTCCAGGAGGCACCACGCGCGACTTCGAAACCGAGCCGGGTCAGGATTTCGGCGATCCGGTCGTCGTCCAGCGTCAGGCCGGTCAGCGATCCAACCCGGGCCGGGTCGAAGGCGAAGCCGGCGGGGTTGGCCGGGGCCTGGCCGGCGAGCACGATCTCCGACGGCTCGCCGCCGCACAGGTCGAGGATCAGCCGGGTGGCCAGCTCGAGGCCGGGCACGACGGAAGCCGGATCGACGCCGCGCGCGAACCGGTACTGGGCGTCGGAATTCAGCGACAGGGTCCGGCCCGTCTGGGCCGTGACCAGCGGATCGAACCAGGCGCATTCGACGAAGACATCGACGGTCTCGTCCGAACAGCCGGTCGACTCGCCGCCCATGACGCCGCCCAGGCCGATGGGCCGCTCGCCGCCGGCGTCGGCGATCATGCACATGGCTGGATCGGCCGCATAGGTCTTGCCGTCGAGCGCGATCAGATGCTCGTGCTCGCCTGTGCCATTGGCGACCTGACCGCCGCGCACCACGATCTCGCTCCCGACCAGCCGGGCCGCGTCATAGACGTGCAGGGGGCGACAGCGGTCATAGGCGACCAGATTGGTCACATCGACCAGCCGGTTGATCGAGCGCAGGCCGATGGCCGTCAGCCGCCGCTGCAGCCACTCGGGCGATGGGCCGTTCTTCACGCCCCGGATCAGCCGCCCGGCGAACACCGGACACATCTCCGGCGCTTCGATCCGCACCGAGATCGGCGAGGGGAAGGTCCCCGGGACCGGCTGGATCGACGGCGTCTTCAACGGGCCGAGGCCCGCCGCCGCCAGATCGCGCGCGATGCCCGCGACGCCCAGCCAGTCGGGCCGGTTCGGGGTGACTTCGAAATCGATGACGGGCTCGGCGCCGAACACGCCCGCGGCCGGGGTTCCAACAACGAGGTCGGCGGCCAGTTCGAGGATGCCGTCGCTGTCGCTCGCCAGCTCCAGCTCCGAGGCCGAGCACAGCATGCCGTTGGAGACGACGCCCCGCACCGGCTTCTCAACGAGGGTCACGCCCAGACCGGGCACATAGGCGCCGATCGGCGCATAGATGGTGGTCAGGCCTGCGCGCGCATTGGGCGCGCCGCAGACGATCTCCTTCATCCCATCGACGGTATCGACCTGACAGACCCTCAGCCGGTCAGCATTGGGATGCTGTTCGGCCGAGACGATACGCGCCACCGTGAAGGGCGCGAGCGCCGCGATCGGATCATGGACCTCCTCGACCTCCAGACCGGCCATGGTCATGGCGTCGGCCACGGCCGCGACGTCGGCGTCCGTGTCGAGATGCTCCTTCAGCCAGGAGAGCGTGAATTTCACGCCTTGGGCTCCGGCGTCCGGGCCTCGTCCGACAGGGGGCGAATGCCAGCCTCGAGCTGCTCCAGGAGCTCATCCCCACCCGTGAAGCCGACCTGGGCGAAACGGCAGCGCACGAACACGCAATTCGACATGCCCACCACCCCGGCCAGCTTTTTCCGGCTGACAGGGCGGTAGAGCAGGCTCTGCACCTCAGTGGTCGTGCCCATGGCGCAGCTGTCGAAACGGGTGCCGTTCATCACCGCCATGACCGCCGGCCCTTCGATAAGGCAGTCAGTGAAAGTCTTGCCCTCGATGACCATCTGGCCCGCATTCCAGTGCTGGATGGTCATGGCCGGCAGCCAGATGGCCGTGTTGCTGAACTCGGTCGGTGTGACCAGGTCGCGGCTCATCATTTCGGCCAGGGGTGCGGTTTCAGGAATTTGGGTCATGGATCAGCTCAGGCCAGAGGCGGAATTGGGGGCGGCGAAGGCGGAGAAACCGTAGTGGGCCAGCCACCGGGTGTCGGCGTCGAACATGGGGCGGAGGTCGGGGATGCCGTATTTCAGCATGGCGAGGCGATCCACGCCCATGCCGAAGGCGAAGCCCTGGAATTCGTCGGGGTCGATGCCGCAGTTGCGCAGCACATTGGGATGCACCATCCCGCAGCCGAGGATTTCCATCCAGCTGTCGCCCTGGTTGAGCTTCAGCTCGCCGCCCGAGCGGTCGCAGCGGATGTCCATCTCGGCCGAGGGTTCGGTGAACGGGAAATGGTGCGGGCGGAAGCGGGCGTCGACCCCATCCACCTCGAAGAAGCGGGCGACAAAGGTCTCCAGCGTCCACTTCAGATGGCCCATGTGGATGTCGCGGTCGATGACCAGCCCCTCGACCTGATGGAACATCGGCGTGTGGGTGGCGTCGCTGTCCTTCCGGAAGGTCCGGCCCGGCGCGATGATCCGGATCGGCGGCTTCTGGGTCATCATGGTCCGCACCTGCACCGGGCTGGTGTGGGTGCGCAGGACCTTGCGCTCGCCCGTCTCCGGGTCGGGCCGCAGGAAAAAGGTGTCGTGCATCTCCCGCGCCGGATGTTTGGGCGGGAAATTCAGGGCGGTGAAATTGTGGAAATCGTCCTCGATGTCCGGGCCTTCGGCGACGGCGAAGCCCATGTCGGCGAAGACGGCGATCATCTCGTCCATCACCTGCATGGTCGGATGCACGGACCCGGCGCGGCGCGGCCGCGAGGGCAGGGTCAGGTCGACGTGC
The DNA here is from genome assembly GCA_030693575.1 of Brevundimonas sp. Taxonomy (GTDB): domain Bacteria; phylum Pseudomonadota; class Alphaproteobacteria; order Caulobacterales; family Caulobacteraceae; genus Brevundimonas. The sequence goes on from JAUYAG010000109.1 coordinate 19,078, forward strand.
TCCGCCTTCAGCCGGGCGTCCAGCTCGGCGCCTTCCAGCTCGGCCTTGCGGGCGGCCAGGGCGGATGACACCCGGTCGCGCAGGCCGTTGATCATCGGCCCCTGTTCGCGCCGCTCATCGGGGCTCAGCGCGCCCATGCCCTTGAGCAGGCCGGAGATCGAGCCCGACTTGCCGAGGGCCGCGACGCGCAGATCCTCGACCGCCGAAGCGGTCTCTGCGCCGCCGATGGCGTTGATCAGGTCGAGTTCGAGTTGGGCGAGATCGGTCATTGTGCAGTCGTCTAGCCGCTGACAGCGAGGGACGGAAGGTCTGACAGCCGGTGGGCTGGAGAGGTGGTTGGTGATTGGTGGTTGGTGACTGGGTGCGCGGGGATCTGGCGAGGATTCAAACCAGCGGCTGGAACGGCCCCCGGTGCGTCACCAATCACCAGCCACCAATCACCAACCACCCAAAAAGGCAAAAAGCCCTCCGGCGCGAACCGGAGGGCTTTTGCGTCTTCCGTTGCCGGAAAATCAGGCCTTCAGGGCGTCGCGGACCTTGTCGGCCACGGTCTTGAAGGCGGCTTCGTCAGCGGCCATCGCGGCCAGGACCTTGCGGTCCAGCTCGATGCCGGCTTCGCCGAGGCCGTGCATGAATTGCGAATAGGTGAAGCCTTCCAGACGCGCGGCGGCGTTGATGCGCTGGATCCACAGGGCGCGGAACGAGCGCTTCTTGTTGCGACGGTCGCGGTAGGCGTATTGCCCGGCGCGATCAACCGCGGCCTTGGCGGTGCGGATGGTGTTCTTGCGGCGGCCGTAGAAACCCTTGGCCTGCTTCAGAACCTTCTTGTGTTTGGCGTGGGAAACTACGCCCCGTTTGACGCGAGCCATGTCGCTATCCTTTCAAATTCAATGCGTTGAGATCAGGTCTGCGCGCGCCGATCAGGCGTACGGCATGTAGGACTTGATCTTCTTGGCGTCGGCGTCGGCCATGACCGAGGTGCCGCGGTTCTGGCGGATGTATTTGCTGTTGTGGCTGATCAAGCGGTGCCGCTTGCCTGCCACGCCGGCTTTGACCTTGCCAGTCGCCGTGAATTTGAAGCGCTTCTTGGCGCCAGACTTTGTCTTCAGTTTGGGCATTTTCACTCTCTTTTTGAGTGGGTTGCCGGTTCTTCAGGCCTTTGGAGCCGTCCGATTGGAAACCCTGATGAGAACCGCCCAGGCATGCCTTTTAGCCCGGCGGTTCGGTACGCGAAGGCGCGGCTTCTAGGCCAGCCAGCGCCGGAAAGCAAGGCGGAGTCTCACCGCGGCGGGTTATGCTGTTCGAGAAAGCGCACGGTTTCGGCCAGCATCCGGCGTCGGGTATCCCCGCGCGACAGCCAGTGGTCCTCGCCTTCCAGTTCGATGAACTCCACCGGCTTTCCGGCCGTCCTCAGGGCCTGGGCCATCAGCCGGCTCTGCTCGATCGGCACCACGGTGTCGTCCCGGCCATGGATCAGCAGGATCGGCGCATCGGCCTGGGCGGCCAGCCGGGCGGGCGAGCGCGCGTCCAGCGACCGGTCGCCCGGTCCATCCGCGCCCATGAAGCGGTTCCAGTAGCGGACGGCCTCATTGTTCCGACGCCGACCCTCGCGGGCCTCCATCTCGACCATGCGGCGCAGATCAGAGACTCCGGCGACTGACACGGCGCAGCGATAGACGCCGCGGTCCAGGGTCGGGCCGGCCAAGGCCGCATAGCCGCCGTAGCTGGCCCCGACGATACAGACCTTCTCCGGGTCGATCAGGCCCTGTTCGCTGAGC
>JAUYAG010000117.1 GCA_030693575.1 Brevundimonas sp.
CATGCCGACCTTGGGATTGACCTGGGTCTGGCCGACGCCGTCGATGGCGTATTCCACCGGGTCCTCGACCGTCAGGATGTTGCGCGTCGCGTCATTCAGCAGCGACAGGCCGGCGTAGAGCGAAGTGGTCTTGCCCGAGCCCGTCGGGCCGGTGACCAGGATGATGCCGTTGGGCTCCCTCAGCGCCGCGCGGAAGGCGTCGAGCGCATCGGGGGCCATGCCCAGCCGGTCCAGCGTCAGCCCGGCCTGGTCCCGGTCCAGAATGCGCAGCACCACCCGCTCGCCCATCCGCGACGGCAGGGTGGAGACGCGCACATCCAGCGTCTTGCCGCCCAGGGCCAGCGGGATCCGCCCGTCCTGCGGCACCCGCTTCTCGGCGATGTCCAGCCGCGCCATCACCTTGATCCGCGACACCAGCAGCGGCGTGATCCGCGGGTTCAGCGACAGGGTCTCGCGCAACACCCCGTCGATGCGCATCCGCACCGTCAGCGCCGTCTCGAACGGCTCCAGATGGATGTCCGAGGCCCCGGCCCGCACCGCCTCGGCGATGATGCCGTTGATCAGCCGGATCACCGGGGCGTCGTCGGCCGTATCCAGCAGGTCGGCCGCGGCCGGGATGTCGTCGATCAGACTCTCCAGCCCCGGGGGCATCGACAGGTCGTCGCCGTCCGCCGCGCTCAGGTGATCGCCCGCATAGACCTGCGACAGCCGCCGGTCGAAGCTGGCCTGGTCCAGCGGCTCGACCCGCAGCGGCCGGCCCAGCGCCCGGCGCGTCTCGATCAGGGCCGAGGGATCGGCCCCTTCGCGCAAGCCCACCACGGCGATCTCGCCCGCCTCCAGCAGGATCACCCCGTGCCGTTTGGCGAAGCCATAGGGCAGGGTCGGATTGATCAGGGTGATCATGGCGCCGTCACCCGCCTGACGAAGAGACCGGGGCCAGCGGCGCGGCGGTCACCTCGCCGACGGGGGCGGTGATCGCATCGTCGGGCGCCACCGGTGCCTGCGTCCGCATATAGTCGCGCAGCATCTCGTCGAGAGACGGCTCCACGCCCGGCGCATTGGTCAGTTGCTGCTGGCGCATATAGCCCCAGCGGTCCGCCGCCAGCGTCTGGGCGTCGGCCGGGCTGCGGATGATGGTCGGGCGGATGAACACCATCAGATTGGTCCGCCCGCGCTGGCGGCTGGTCGAGCGGAACAGGCCGCCGACGTACGGCAGGCTGGCCAGTCCCGGCACCCCGTCCACCGACAGCCGGTCGTTCTGGTCCAGCAGACCCCCGGCCACGGCGATGTCGCCGTCGTCGACCACCAGCGTCGTCTCCAGCTCGCGCTTGTTCAGCACCAGATCATTGGCGCTGTCGGTCAGCACGCCGTTGATGCTGGACACCTCCTGACGCAGGAACAGGGTGATCGAACCGCCCGCATTGATCTGCGGCCGCACCACCAGCTTGACCCCGATGTCCTGGCGCTGGGTCGTGCGGAAGGGGTTGGCATTGCCGTCCAGCAGGGTCTCGCCGGTCGTGATCGGCACCTCCTGACCCACCAGTATGGTCGCCTCCTCATTGTCCAGCGTCATCAGCGACGGCGTCTGCAGCAGGTTGGAGCCCGCATCCGTCTTGGCCGCATTGATGATGAAGCCGAACAGGCCGTCGCCGATCCGGCCGCCGCCCCCGCCGATGAAGCCATTGGCCCCCAGCAGGGTGTTCAGCGCCAGTTCCTGGAGTTGCTCGCGCAGGGGATCGTCGGCGTCCAGCCGGCTCGCCGCGGCTCCGCCTGCGATCGGGACCAGCGCCCCGGCCCGGTCCGACCAGTTGGTCAGGCCCACCGGATTGCCGTCCTCGCCCGCCAGCAGCCACTGCACCCCCAGCTCGCGCACGGCATTGTCCGACAGCTCGACCACGATCGCCTCGATCAGCACCTGCTGGCGCCGCTGGTCCAGCTGGCGGATCACCTCGGCCAGCATCCGCTGCGTATCCGCCGAGGCCGAGATGACCAGCGCATTGGCCCCGGGGAAGCGGGCGATCACCGCCGCCGGGACGCCGGCGGGCGTAACCGCTGCGGCGGGGGCGTCCACCGCGCTGCTGCGACCGGACCCCGGCGCGGCGTTGGGAACAGGCGCCGTCACCGGCTGGCCCACCACCTGCTGCAGCACCGGCAGCAGGGCCCCGGCGTCGGCGTGCTGCAGGAACACCACCCGCACGTCGTCGGCGCTCTCGGCCCGGCGGTCCAGGTCCTCGATCAGCGGCCGGATGCGCGCCATCGCAGACGGATCGCCGCGCAGCACGATCGAGTTGGAGCTCTCCACCGGGGTCACGGACACCATCCCGGTCCCCGGCTGGCCGCCCGGAGGGGCCAGCACTGTCTGCAGGACGGCGGCGATCTCGCGCGCCGAGGAGTTCTGCAGCGTCACCACCTCGAACCCGGTCCGGTCCACGTCGATCCGCCCGATCAGGGCGCGGATGCGGACCAGGTTGTCGGAGAAGTCGGCCACCACCACGCTGTTGGCGCCGGGGTTGGCCAGCACCTGCCCTTGCGCCCCGACCAGCGGCCGGATCGTCTCCGCCGCCGCCGCCGCATCGATATTCCTCAGCTGGAACACCTCGGTCGAGAACCGCTCCGGGCCCACCGTCGCCGGGCCTTGCGCCGCCCCTTGCGCCGGGCTGATCCGGTACGCCCCCGAGGCCGTGGGCGTCACCACCAGACCGTTGGCCCGCAGCGTCGACAGGAAGACCTCGAACAGCCGGGTCCGGCTCAGCGGCCGCTCGCTCGACACCGTCACCGTGCCGCTCACCCCCGGATCGACGATGAAGGTCCGCCCCGTCGAGCGCGCCACATCCTGGATGAAGGCGCGGATGTCCGCGCCCTGCACGTTCAGCGTCTGCGACTGGGCCCACACGGGCCCGGCGGCCAGCGGCCCCTGCACGGCGAGGACGGCGGCCATCACGGTGCCGATCAGGTTCGATCGCTTCATTGGCCGCTTCCCAGGGTGGAGGTCTGTACCTGTCCGTCGCGCTCGATCCGCAGTTCGGCGCCCGCGCTGTTCGCCAGCTGCGTCCGCAGGGCCGCGATCCGCTCGAGGCTGTCCAGCGGCTGGCCGTTCACCGCCAGGATCACATCGCCCGCCTGCAGCCCCGCCGCCCGCAGCACCGCCGGGTCACCCCCGCCCGACACCGTGAACCCGTCCAGCCGCGCCCCGCGCATCCGCGGCCGCAACCCCGCCTGGCTCATCAGCCGCGCCGGATCGACAGCAGCGCCCGTGGCCGCCACCGGGGCGACCGGGGCAGGCGTCGGCGTCACCGTCTGCGGGCCCGGCGGCGGCGGCGGAACCGGTGCCACCCCCAGCGGCACGTCCGTGAACACCAGCCGGCTGACCGACCCGCCGCGCGCCAGCGTCACATGATCCGCGCCCACCCCGCGCAGCACCAGCCCCGGCTCAACCTCTTCGCCCACGCCCACCGACACCTGCCGCCCATCCGCCAGCCCGATGATCGCCGACCCCCCGCCCGCGCCGTCCGAGCGCAGACCGTACAACCGCATCTGCCCACTCCCCGCCGCACTCGCCTCCGCCAGACTGCTCTGACCACCCGTGCGGAAGAAGGCGTCGAAACGCTGGAAAACCGAATAATCGACCGGCCTCAGCGCCGCCGGGGATGTGTTGGTCGCAGCCGGACTCCCGGGCTCGACGGCGATCAGGATCAGCCGGCCGAGCTGGACCGCCAGAACCAGCGCCAGCGCCAGCTCGACCCCCGCCCGGATACGGTCCGGCCGGTCCGTCAACGCCTGACGGGCCACCTGGCTGAAACTCCGCACTGCGCCGATCACTTTGGCTTCCCCAAGCCGGCCTCGACGGCCCCCGCGACAGTCGTAGCCCAATCGCCGGGTCCGGGCTACATGGGCGCGGACGGGCGCCGCAAGGGCGCGGTGCCCTTCTGGAGAAGCCGGAGCGTGACGCCAGCGATCCTCGCACTGCTGCTGGGCGGAACGGGCCTGATCACGGGTGGCGGCCTTGTCCGGCTGGGCCTGCGCCTGCTCCCGGACGACGCCGGCGAGCGCCCGGGTCTGCGCCGGTATGCGCTCATGGCGCTCGGCGCCGCAGGGCTCGGTGTCTGGGCCGCCCTCGCCCAGCCGACGCCGCTCGCCGCCGTCCTGACCGCGCTGCTGGGCTGGCAGCTCCTGCTGATTTCGGTGATCGACGCCGAACATTTCCGCCTGCCCGATCAACTGACCCTGCCCCTTCTCGCGACCGGCGGCCTCGCGGCGGTCCTGCTGGACCACACCGCCCCGCTCGACGCCCTGATCGGCACCGCCACGGGCTTCGCCAGCCTGTGGCTGCTGGCCTTCGCCTATCGCCGGCTGCGCGGCCGCGAAGGCCTCGGCGACGGCGACCCCTTCCTGCTCGCGGCCGGCGGGGCCTGGGTCGGCTGGATCGGCCTGCCCGGCGTACTGCTCTGGGCCTCCGCCGCCGGCCTCAGCCTGGTCGCGGCCCGGGTGCTGACGGGAAACCGGGTGTCGGCCGCAGACCGGCTGCCGTTCGGGCCCTGTCTGGCCGTCGGCATCTGGCTGACCTGGCTGCTGGGACCGCCGGGCCTCTAGGCGCGGGCGGGGCGTGCGAACCTTCTCCTGCGTCAACCGCCATTTCCGTTAGGCTCGTCACCCCGAGAGTCCCGAGGAGCGCCCCATGTCCGATATCCGTCGCCGGCTGATGACGCGAAAGACCGACATCGGCGAGACACACATCGCCGACATCCCCGCCCAGGACGCGCTCCGGGAGGGTGAGGTCGTCCTGTCGCTCGACCGCTTCTCGCTGACCACGAACAACATCACCTACGCCGCCTATGGAGACGCGCTCCGCTACTGGACCCTCTTCCCGACCGGCGACGCCGCCTTCGGCATGATGCCGGTCTGGGGCTTCGCCGATGTGACCGCGTCCCGTGCGCCCGGCGTCGAGATCGGGGCCCGGGTGTTCGGCTATTTCCCGATGGCGGATACGCTGGTCGTCCAGGCCGAAAAGATCGGCCGGGGCGGTTTCGCCGACGCCTCGCCCTGGCGCCAGACAGTGCCGGACATCTACAATCGCTATGTCCTGTGCGCCGGCGACCGCCACTATTCCGCGGCGCTGGAGAACAGCGAGGCCCTGTTCCGGCCGCTGTTCATCACCTCCTACACCGCCGTGGACTTCCTGCGGGAGAACCGCTTCTTCGGCGCGCGCCAGATCGTGGTGTCGAGCGCCTCCAGCAAGACCGCCTACGGCGCCGCCTGGTGCCTGAAGGATGATGACGTCCGGGTCATCGCCCTGACCGGCGCCCGCAACCGCGCCTTCGTC
>JAUYAG010000118.1 GCA_030693575.1 Brevundimonas sp.
TTCCACCTGTTCGCAGCTGGGCTACATGTTCTTCGCCGCCGGCGTCGGGGCCTATCAGGCGGCCATGTTCCACCTGTTCACCCACGCCTTCTTCAAGGCCCTGCTGTTCCTCGGCGCCGGCTCGGTGATCCACGGCATGCACCACGAGCAGGACATGCGGAAGATGGGCGGGCTGTGGAAGCTGCTGCCGGTCACCTATGCGGTGATGACCATCGGCACCATCGCCATCACCGGCCTGGGCATCCCCGGGGTCGGCGGTCTGGCGGGCTTCTATTCGAAGGACTCGATCATCGAGAGCGCCTTCGCCTCGTTCACCAACGGCCATTCGGCCATGGGGCTGTTCGCCTTCTTCGTCGGCATTCTCGCCGCCGGCCTGACCGCCTACTATTCATGGCGTCTGGTGTTCATGACCTTCCACAACAAGCCGGTCTGGAAGGACGCGCATCACGATGATCACGCCCATGACGACCACGCCTCGCATGCGCAGCTGGAAACCCATTCCGAGCCGATCGCGGACGGCCATGCCCATGACGATCATGCGCATGATGACCACGCGCACCACGGCCCGCTGAAGCCGCATGAGAGTCCGCTGGTGATGCTGGTTCCGCTGCTGCTGCTGTCGGTCGGGGCGATCGCCGCCGGCTTCGTCTTCGCGCCGTGGTTCATCGGCGATTACGAGCACGACTTCTGGCGCGGCGCGATCTTCGTGGCTGAGGCCAATCACGTCCTGCACGACAGCCATTATGTGCCTGTCTGGGTGAAGTGGTCGCCGCTGATCCTGACCCTGATCGGGACGTTCGCCGCCTTCTGGCTCTATGTGATGAAGGAAGGCATGGCGCGCCGCATGGCCGACCGGGGCGGCGTGGTGCACGCCTTCCTCTACAACAAATGGTATTTCGACGAGCTGTATGACGTCGTGTTCGTGAAGGGCGCGCGGGCGCTCGGCGACCTGTTCTGGAAGGTCGGCGACGTGAAGATCATCGACGGAGGCGGGCCCAACGGCATGGCCTGGCTGTCGCGGAAGTTCGCCGGCGGTCTCGCCCGGTTCCAGTCCGGCTATGTCTATTTCTACGCCTTCGTGATGTTGCTCGGCCTGGCCGGCTTCCTCGCCTTCGCCATCTATACGTGGGGAGCCTGATCTTGCCCCAGATCCCCTATATCCTCAGTGTCGTCACCTTCCTGCCGCTGGTCGGCGCGGGCCTGATCCTGCTGGCCCGGCTGCTCAACAAGGCCGGGGCGGACGGCGCGGCGCGCTGGATCGCCCTGCTGACGACCCTCGTCACCCTGGGCGTCTCGGCGGTGCTGGTCGCGAGCTTCGATCCGTCCAGCGCCGCCTATCAGTTCGTCGAGCGTTTCGTCTGGTTCGTGGGCGCCGAGTACCACCTGGGCGTCGACGGGATTTCGATCCTGTTCGTCCTGCTGACGGCCTTCCTGATGCCGATCTGCATCCTGGCCAGCTGGAACACGATCAAGGACCGGGTGGTCGATTACATGATCGCCTTCCTCGTGCTGGAGACGCTGGTCATCGGGGTGTTCACCTCGCTGGACCTGTTCCTGTTCTACATCTTCTTCGAAGGCACCCTGGTGCCGATGTTCATCATCATCGGCGTGTGGGGCGGGGCGAACCGGATCTACGCCTCGTACAAATTCTTCCTCTACACCCTGCTGGGGTCGGTGCTGATGCTGCTGGCCATGCTGTGGATGGCGGCCGAGACGGGCACCACCAGCATTCCGGCGCTCAAGGAATACGCCTTCTCCGCCGAGGCCCAGCCGCTGCTCTGGCTGGCCTTCTTCGCCTCGTTCGCGGTCAAGATGCCGATGTGGCCGGTGCACACCTGGCTGCCGGACGCCCACGTCCAGGCGCCGACGGCGGGCTCGGTCATCCTGGCCGGCATCCTGCTGAAGCTGGGTGGCTACGGCTTCATCCTGTTCAACCTGCCCATGTTCCCGCAGGCGTCGCAGACCTTCGCGCCGCTGGTCTTCGCCCTGTCGGCCATCGCCATCGTCTACACCTCGCTGGTCGCCTTCCGGCAGACGGACATGAAGAAGCTGATCGCCTATTCGTCCGTCGCCCACATGGGCTTCGTGACCATGGGCATCTTCGCCGGCAACGATCAGGGCGTGCAGGGCGCTGTCTTCCAGATGCTGAGCCACGGCCTGATCTCGGGCGCGCTCTTCCTCTGTGTCGGCGTGGTCTATGACCGGATGCACACTCGCGAGATCGCCCTGTACGGCGGCCTGACGGCGCGCATGCCCTGGTTCGCGGCCATCTTCATGCTGTTCACCATGGCCAACGTTGGCCTGCCGGGCACCTCGGGCTTCATCGGCGAGATCCTGACCATGGTCGGCATCTATGAGGTCTCGACCTGGACAGCGCTGTTCGCCGCCTCGGGCGTGATCTTCTCGGCGGTCTATGCGCTGACGCTGTATCGCAACGTCATGTTCGGCGAGATCACCAATCCGGCGATGAAGGCGATCACCGATGTCGACAAGCGCGAACTGCTGATCTTCGCCCCGCTGATCATCGGCACCCTGTGGCTGGGCGTTCAGCCCGGTCTGGTGCTGGATTACACCGCCGCCTCGGTCGAGGCCCTGACGACTGCCTATCGCGCCGCGATCGGCGGGTGAGACGATGATGCCTGATCTTATCTCCGCCCTTCACCTCTCGGCCCCGGAAGCGACCCTCGCGGTCGGCGGACTGGTGCTGCTGATGCTCGGCGCCTTCATGGGCGACAAGAGCGCGCGCTTCATCTCGGTCCTGTCGGTCGGCCTGCTGGTCGCCGCTACGGCCGTGGCCGTGACCGGTCCGCTGGGCATGGCCTTCAACGGCGCCTATGTGGCCGATCCGCTGGCTGTCTACGGCAAGGCCGTGATCTTCCTGTCCAGCGCGGTGGCCATCGTGCTCGGCGACGGCTGGATGAAGCGGAGCCGGATCGCGAAATTCGAATATCCGATCCTGATCGTGCTGGCCTCGGCCGGCATGGGGATGATGGCGTCGTCGGGTGATCTGATCTCGCTCTATGTCGGCATCGAGCTGCATTCGCTGGCCCTCTATGTGCTGGCCGCCTACCACCGCGATGACCTGAAGGCGTCGGAGGCGGGGCTGAAGTATTTCGTGCTGGGCGCCCTGTCGTCCGGACTGCTGCTGTACGGAGCCAGCCTGATCTACGGCTTCACCGGCTCGATGCGGTTCGACGAGATCGCCGCCTATGCCGCCGCGAACCAATCGACGGGCCTGATCTTCGGCCTGGTATTCCTGATCTGCGGCCTCGCCTTCAAGGTCTCGGCCGCGCCGTTCCACATGTGGACGCCCGACGTCTATGAGGGCGCGCCGACGCCGGTCGTGGCCCTGTTCGCCACCGCCCCCAAGGTCGCGGCCATGGTGCTGATCGCGCGCACGCTGGAAGGCGCCTTCGCCGGTTCGCACGATCAGTGGGCCCAGGTGCTGATCCTGATCTCGCTGATTTCGTTCGCGGTCGGCGCGTTCGGCGGTCTGGTGCAGAAGGACCTGCAACGGCTGCTGGCCTATTCGTCGATCGCCAACATCGGCTACGCCCTGCTGGGCATCGCCGTCGGGACCACGGCGGGGGTGCAGGCCATGCTGGTGTTCATGACCCTGTATGTCATCGACCAGTTCGGCTTCTTCGCCATCCTGCTGTCGCTGTCGCGCGGCGGTAAGCCGATCCGGAAGATCGCCGACCTGGCGGGGCTGCGGAAGGACAAGCCGGTGACGGCGATTGCGCTGACCGTGCTGTCGCTGTCGGTGCTGGGCATGCCGCCGCTGGCGGGCTTCTGGGCCAAATTCTATGTCTTCGGCGCGGCGGCCGACGCCGGCTACTGGATGGTCGGCGCCGCCGGTCTGGTGGCCTCGGTCGTGGCCGGCTTCTACTATCTGCGCATCATCAAACTGATGTGGTTCGACCCGACGCCCGAGGGCGTGGGGCCGACGGATGCGTCGCCGGTCGAGGCGAAGACCATCGCCTGGGCCTCGGCGGCCTTCTCCTTCCCGCTGGTCATCGTGGCCATCGGCTGGATCGACCATTTCGCCGGCATCGCCGCGACCGGTTTCGGAGCCGGGTAGGGGCGGATGCCCGCCGCGCCCATCCTGCTGCTCGACCAGACCGACTCGACCAATGCGGACGCCCGCCGGCGCGCGGACGCGGGCGAGACCGGCCCGCTGTGGATCGTCGCCCGACGCCAGACCGAGGGCCGGGGACGGCGTGGGCGGCAATGGGAAAGCCAGGACGGCAATCTGTTTTCCACCCTGCTGCAATTGACCCGAAAATCTCCCGCCGAGGCGGCGCAGGTGACCTTCGTGGCCGCGCTCGCCATCGCGGACCTGCTGGATGCGTATGCGCCGCCGTCGCTGGTGACGATCAAATGGCCCAATGACGTGATGCTGGCGGGGCAGAAGGCTTCGGGCGTGCTCGTCGAGTCCGGGGCGCATGAGAGCGGTGGCCTGTGGCTGGCGGTCGGGATCGGGGTGAACCTGGCCCATGCGCCGGAGGGCACGGAGCGGCCCGCGACGGCGCTGGCCCACCATCTGCGCGGAGAGGTGACGGCACCGCCGACGGTCGAGGCCGCTGCGGCGACACTGGCCGGGGCCTTCGACGTCTGGATGACGCGGTGGGAGACGCTGGGCTTTGAGCCGATCCTCGACGCCTGGCGGGCGCGGACGGCCGGGCTGGACGGGCCTGCGGTGGCGCGGCTGGGTCGCGAGACGGTCGAGGGCGTGGCCGAGGGCGTGGCACCCGACGGCGCGCTGAAACTGAGGCTGGCGGACGGGAGCCTGCGGCTGATCTCCGCCGGCGACGTCTTCTTCGGGGAGGCCGCGTGATGCTTCTGGCGATCGAGCAGGGCAATACGAACACGCTGTTCGCGGTCCATGACGGCAGCGACTGGATCGCCCAGTGGCGGACGGCCACTGAAAGCAGCCGCACGGCTGACGAATATGCCGTCTGGCTGAGCCAGCTGCTGGCCATGCACGGGCTGGCGATCAGCCAGCTCGACGGCTGCATCATCTCCAGCGTGGTGCCGCAGTCGATCTTCAATCTGAGGAACCTGTCGCGGCGCTATCTGTCGGTCGAGCCGCTGGTCATCGGCGACAACGTCGAGCTGGGCATGACGGCGCGGATCACCAAGCCGGGCGAGGCGGGGGCTGACCGGCTGGTCAATGCGATCGGGGCACATCTGGTCTATCCGGGCGACCTGATCGTCATCGACAGCGGCACCGCCACGACCTTCGACGTCATCGCCGCGGACGGGGCCTTCGAGGGCGGCGCCATCGCTCCGGGTATCAATCTGAGCCTCCAGGCCCTGCACGAGGCGGCGGCCATGCTGCCGCGCATCGCCATCCAGCGGCCCGACCGGGTGATCGGCAAGGACACCGTCTCCAATATGCAGTCCGGCGTCTTCTGGGGCTATGTCGCCCTGATCGAAGGCATGGTCGCCCGCATCAAGGCGGAGTGGGGAAAACCCATGACCGTGATTGGAACGGGCGGCGTGGCCAGCCTGTTTGAAGGCGCAACTGAATCAATCGACCGGTTCGATCCGGACCTGACTATCCGCGGCCTCCTCGAAATCTGGCGGCGGAACACCATCTAAAGGACCTATGAAAAAGAAAACCAACGACGAACTCGTCTTCCTGCCGCTGGGCGGCTCGGGCGAGATCGGGATGAATCTCAATCTGTACGGCTATGGCCCCGAGGCGAACCGCGAGTGGCTCGTCGTCGATGTGGGTGTGACCTTCGGCGACCTGTCGACGCCCGGCGTCGATGTGATCGTGCCCGACCCCGCCTTCCTTGAAGGCGAGACCATTCGCGGCATCGTCCTGACCCACGCCCACGAGGACCATATCGGGGCCCTGGGCTGGCTGTGGTCGCGCATGAAGGCCCCGCTGTACGCCACGCCGTTCACAGCCTTCCTGATCCGCGAGAAGCTGCGCGAGGCGGGCATTCTGGATCAGGTGAAGCTGATCGAGGTGCCGCTGGGCGGCACCATCGACCTGGGCCCGTTCCAGGTGACGATGGTCACCATGACCCATTCGATCGCCGAGCCGAACGGTCTGGCGATCCGGACGCCTCTGGGCACGGTGCTGCACACCGGCGACTGGAAGATCGACGACGATCCGATCATTGGCGAGGTCACCGACTCCGCCGCCATCAGCCGCCTCGGCGACGAGGGCGTGCTGGCGATGGTGTGCGATTCCACCAATGTCTTCGTCGAGGGATCGGCGGGGTCGGAGGGTGGCGTCCGCAACGCTTTGGTCGAGCTGATCGGCGGGCTGAAGGGCCGGATCGCGGTCGGGTGCTTCGCTTCGAACGTCGCACGCATGGACAGCGTCATCCGCGCCGCGGAGGCCGCCGGACGGCGCGTCTCGCTGGCCGGACGGTCGATGCACCGGATCACCTCGGCGGCCAAGCACGTCGGCATGCTGAACGACGTCAAGCCGTTCCTGACCGACGAGGAAGCCCGCGTCTGGCCGGCCGACCAGATCCTGTATCTGTGCACCGGCAGCCAGGGCGAGGCGCGCGCGGCCCTGTCGCGCGTCGCCGAGGGTACCCACCCCTACATCAAGCTCAGCAAGGGCGATCACTGCATCTTCTCGTCGCGGGTCATCCCCGGCAACGAGCTGTCGATCGGCCGGCTACAGGACAAGCTCGCTGACCGGGGCGTGCGCCTCTACACCGAGAAGGATCACCCCGGCATCCACGTCTCGGGCCACCCGTGCCGCGAGGAACTGCGCCAGATGTACGCCTGGGCGCGGCCGAAGATCGCCGTGCCGACCCACGGCATGCGCCGCCACCTGGCCGAGCACGCCAACCTGGCCAAGGACGTCGGCGTCTCCGAGACGGTGACCCCGCGCAACGGCGACATGGTGCGTCTGGCCCCTGGACCGGCGGCCATCATCGACGAGGTTCCCAACGGCCGGCTCTATGTCGACGGCGGCCGTCTGGTCACCGAACAGGGCGAGGCCCTGCACGAGCGTCGTCACGCCTCGACCAACGGCGTGCTGATCGTCAGCTTCGCGATGGACAAGCGCGGCAAGATCGTCAGCGACATCGACGTGCGCGCCATCGGCCTGCCGGGCGATGCGGAATCGCCACTGGGTGATGCGCTGGACGATCTGGCGGAGCGCGCAGAGCAGGCGGTCAACAAGCTGAAAGGCGCGGCGCTCGAGGACGAGATGGTCATCGAACAGGCCGTCTCCCGCGCCCTGAAGAAGGCCAGCCAGCAGATCTGGGATCGCCGGCCGATCGTCGAGACCATCATTCTGCGACTGTGACTCAGGCAGTCAGGCCTTTGAACCGAAGGCGGGGCTTCCTATAAGAAGCCGAATCCCCCGCCCAAGGTCTCCCCATGCCCGACGCCCCGCCCGAGTTCCTGTACAAACGCGTCCTGCTGAAGGTCTCGGGCGAGGTGCTGATGGGCGACCAGTCCTATGGCATCGACATGAAGACCGTCGCCGGCGTCGCCCAGGCGGTGGCCGACGTGGCGCGCGAGGGCGTCGAGATCTGCCTGGTCATCGGCGGCGGCAACATCTTCCGCGGGCTGAGCAAGGCCGCCGGCGACATGGAGCGCGCCACGGCCGACTATATGGGCATGCTGGCGACGGTCATGAACGCCCTTGCGATGCAGGCCGCGCTGGAGAAGATCGGCGTCCAGACCCGGGTGCAGAGCGCGCTGACCATGAACGCCGTGGCCGAGCCCTATGTGCGCCGTCGTGCCCTGCGTCATCTCGAAAAGGGCCGGGTGGTGATCTTCGCCGCGGGCGTCGGCGCACCGTTCTTCACGACCGACTCGGGCGCCGCGCTGCGGGCCGCGGAAATGGGCTGCGACGCCCTGCTGAAGGGCACCAGCGTGGACGGCGTCTATACGGCCGACCCCAAGAAGGACGCCACCGCCACCCGCTACGAGACCCTGACCTATCATGATGTGCTGGCGAAGGACCTGAAGGTCATGGACGCCTCGGCCATCGCCCTGATGCGTGACTCCGGCATTCCGATCGTGGTCTTCTCGATCCGCGAGAACAATTCGCTGCGTCGGACGCTGACGGGGGAGGGGACCTTTACGGTCATCTCGTCCAAGAAGGCCTCCTGAGCCGCCAAAGACAAGAAAACGCGAGAGAAACGACCATGGCCAAGCCCGATCTGAAGACTTACCGCGACCGGATGGACAAGTCCGTGTCCGCCCTGAAGGAAGAGTTCAACGGCCTGCGTACCGGCCGCGCCAACGTCGGCCTGCTCGATCCCGTGCAGGTGCAGGCCTATGGCTCGAACGCGCCGCTGAACTCGGTCGCCGCCATCAGCGTGCCCGAGCCGCGCATGATCTCGGTCAACGTCTGGGACAAGTCGATGGTCGGCCCGGTCGAAAAGGCCATCCGCGCCGCGGGCCTGGGCCTGAACCCGATCGTCGACGGCCAGACCCTGCGCATCCCCGTGCCGCCGCTGACCGAGGAGCGCCGCAAGGACCTGGCCAAGCTGGCCGGCAAATATACCGAGCAGCAGAAGATCGCCGTCCGCAACGTCCGCCGCGACGCCAATGAGGATCTCAAGAAGGCCGAAAAGGCCGGCGAGATCAGCCAGGACGAGCAGAAGAAGATGGAGACCGAGGTCCAGAAGGACACGGACGCGGCCATCAAGCGCATCGACGAGGCCTTGAGGGCCAAGGAAGTTGAGATCATGCAGGTTTGACGGCGCGAATTGCCGTAGGATACGCCCCGCATGCCCGCCGAGCCCTTTCATACCGCGCCGACTGACGGCCCGCGCCACGTCGCCCTGATCATGGACGGCAACGGGCGCTGGGCCGAGGCGCGTGGATTGCCGCGCGCCATGGGCCACCGCGAAGGGGTGCAGGCGCTGAAACGCACGGTCGAGGCGGCACCCCGGTTCGGCATCCGCTGCCTGACGGTGTTCGGCTTTTCGACCGAGAACTGGAGCCGGCCGGCGGATGAGGTCTCTGACCTGATGGGGCTGGTCCGGTCCTATGTCGCGAGCGATCTGAAACGGCTGGAGCGTGCGGGCGTCCGGGTGCGGGTGCTGGGCCGTCGGGCGGGCCTGCCTGCGGACATCATCACGATCATTGAACGGGCCGAGGCGAGCACGGCCCACAACGAGAAATTCCTGCTCCAGGTCGCCTTCAACTATGGCGGTCGGGCCGACATCGTCGATGCGGCGCGGCGGCATGTCGAGGCCGTGCTGGCCGGGCAGGCGACGGGTCCGCTGGACGAGGAGACGCTGGGGCAGGGCCTGTCCACCGCAGGCGCGCCGCCCGTCGATGTGATCGTGCGCACCTCGGGCGAGCAGCGGCTGTCGAACTTCCTGCTCTGGGAGGCCGCCTACGCCGAGCTGGTCTACCAGGACATCCTCTGGCCCGACTACGGTGCCGAGGGCCTGGCCGACGTGATCGAGCAATACCGCAACCGCGATCGCCGCTTCGGTGGCCGGACTGCGCCTGTTGAGGCCGCCGCGCCCGCCTGCGCGGCCGGCTGATGGCGTTCAGGGCTCGCGACATCGGTCTCAGGGCCGCATCCGCCATCGTGCTGGCGCCTGCTGCGGTGCTGGCCATCTGGGCCGGCGGCCTGTGGTTCCTCGCCCTGATGCTGCTGGCCTGTGCGCTGCTGGCCGTCGAATGGGCGATGATGAGCGCTGCCAGGGCCTGGCGGGTGATGGCGGGGGCTGTGGCCTTCGGTCTCGTCGCCGGGGTGGTCGCGGCGCACGCCGGTCAGCTGTCCCTAGCCCTCGTCATGCTGGTCTTCGGCGCCGTGTCCGCGGGGCTGTTCGCGCGCAATCGCGGGCAGGAGGCGCTGGATGCCGCCTATGGGGTGCTCTACCTCGGCTGGCCGGCGGTGCTTCTGATCTGGCTGCGCGATGTGGACACGGCGACGGGTCTGGCGTGGACGGTGTCGGCCTTCCTGATCGCCTGGGCGTCCGACATCATGGCCTATCTGGTCGGCAGTCTGGTCGGCGGGCCCAAGCTGTGGCCACGCTTTTCGCCCAACAAGACCTGGTCCGGCTTTATCGGCGGCCTTGGCGCGGGCACGCTGGCGGGCGCGGCGCTCGGCACCTTCCTCGACATGGGGCTCGGCCCTTACTGGGGCGCGGCGCTGGGACTTTCAGCGGCCCTGGCGACCATGGCCGGCGACCTGTGGGAGTCGGCGCTCAAGCGGCGCTACGGCGTCAAGGATGCCGGCAAGCTGATCCCCGGACACGGCGGCCTCCTGGACCGGGTGGACGGGCTGATGTTCGCTGTCGTGGTGGTGGCCTGCGGGCGGCTGATCGTCGGGCTGACCGGCGGGGCCGCATGATCCGGCGGCGGGTGACGGTGCTGGGCGCGACCGGCTCGGTTGGGTGTTCGACGCTGGACCTGATGGATCAGGCGGAGACGGCCGGCACCGGCGCCTTCGAGGTCGAGGCCCTGACCGGCGGTGCCAATATTGCGCGGCTGGCAGAACAGGCCCGGCGCTGGAGGCCGAAACTGGCGGTCACGGCCGATCCGGCGCGGCTGGACGAACTGCGAACGGCGTTGGCCGGTACAGGGGTTGAGGCCGCCGCGGGCGACCAGGCGGTGATCGAGGCCGCGGCCCGGCCCGCGGACTGGATCATGGCCGCGATCGTCGGGGCGGCGGGCCTGCGCTCGGCCTGGGCGGCGGCGGCGACCGGCGCGACCCTGGCGCTGGCCAACAAGGAAAGCCTTGTTTGCTGTGGCCCGGCCCTGATCGAGCGGGTGAAGCGGTCGGGCGGGCGGCTGTTGCCGGTCGATTCCGAACATTCTGCCATCCATCAGGTCTTTCCGCATGACGCGCCGGACCGGGTTTCGAAACTGGTCCTGACGGCGTCGGGCGGACCGTTCCGCAAGACGCCGCTCGAGGCGCTGAAGTCGATCACGCCGGAACAGGCTGTCGCCCACCCGAACTGGAGCATGGGCGCCAAGATCTCTGTCGACAGCGCGACCATGGCCAACAAGGGGCTGGAGGCGATCGAGGCGGCCTATCTGTTCGACATGCCCGCCGACCGGATCGGGGTGGTGGTGCACCCGGAGTCCATCGTCCACAGCCTGGTGGAATATATCGACGGCTCCACGCTGGCCCAGATGGGGCCGCCGGACATGAAGACCCCGATCGCCTATGCCTTGGCCTGGCCGGACCGGATCGCCTGGAATGCCCCGCGGCTGGACCTGGCCGCGCTCGGCCAGCTGACGTTCGAGGCCCCGGATGACGACCGGTTCCCGGCCCTGAAACTCGCGCGACAGGCGTTACAGGCGGGCGGGGCTGCGCCCATCGTGTTCAATGCGGCGAACGAGGTTGCGGCCCTGGCCTTCCTTGACCGTCGACTGGGCTTTCTCAATATTGCCGCAGTCGTCGCCGACACACTGTCGCGCGTGACGGCCACGGGGGTGGATTCCGGTTCCGACAACGCCTGTGACGCGGCCCTGGCCGTGGATGCGCAGGCGCGACGGATGGCGGAATCGATTATCCACGGCATCGCGGCGGCAGCCTGAATGGCGAAGGGATCGATTACGGCATGACGGGCTTTCTCGGTCAGGCGCTGCTCTACATCGTACCCTTCCTGCTGGTGCTGACGTTTATCGTCACCATCCACGAACTCGGCCATTTCCTTGTCGCCCGCGCTTTCGGCGTAAAGGTCGACCGGTTCTCGATCGGGTTTGGCAAGACCATCGTCGCCCGCACAGACAAGCATGGCACGGAGTGGCGGCTCGCCTGGCTGCCGCTGGGCGGCTACGTCAAATTCTCGGGCGATCTGGACGCTTCGAGCGTGCCGGACCAGGCCGGGCTGGCGGAGCTGAGGCAGCGGGTGATTGCCCAGAATGGCCCCGGCGCCGAGCGTGACTATTTCCATTTCAAGCCGATCTGGCAGCGCGCCCTGATCGTCGCCGCGGGACCGGCGGCCAATTTCCTGCTGGCCATGGTGCTGTTCACCGTCCTGTTCAGCGTCGTCGGCGAGCAGATTGCGGCTCCCCGGGTTGCGACGGTGGTGCCGGGCAGCCCGGCGGCCGTCGCCGGCTTCCAGCCGCGCGACCTGATCACGGCGATCAACGGCCGTCCCGTCCAGGAGGGGCTCGAGGTCACCCGCACCGTGATCATGAGCGCCGGCGACCCGGTGCGTTTCACCGTCGACCGGGGTGGCCAGGTGGTCAATCTGGTGGCGACGCCGGAGCGCCTGCTGGTCGAGGACGAACTGGCCGGCCGGGTGCGGATCGCCCGCATCGGGCTTGAGATGCAGCCGTTGCCGCAGGATTTCCATTTCCGGCGCCTGAACCCGGTTGAAGCGGCCGGCAAGGGCGTGGAGACGATCGGGACGACGGTCGGCACGACCGCGACCTATCTCGGACGCATCTTCACCGGCAAGGAATCGGGCGACCTGTTGAACGGGCCGCTGGGAATCGCCAAGGCCGCCGGCGGGGTCACCCGTCAGGCAGTGGCGGCGAATCCGGACCCCGGCTACATGGCCGCCAACCTCGCCCTGACGTTTCTTCAGTTCGCCGCCATAGTTTCGATCGGAATTGGCATTGTTAATCTGCTGCCGATTCCGGTTCTGGATGGGGGACATCTGCTGTTCTACGCTTATGAAGCTGTGGCCCGCAGGCCAGTCCCTGCTCGCGTTCAGGAGGTCGGCTATCGCGTCGGTCTTGCTTTGCTGGTTGGATTGATGTTGTTCGCGACCTGGAACGACCTGCAGAAGCTGAGCCTGTTCAAATTCCTCGGCGGGTTCGCATGACGAGCCGACGCCAGCCCCCGATGGTTTCCCGTATGATCCGACAAGATGCGTCCGCCCTTCGTTTCGCCAGGGCCCTGAGCCCCAGCCTGCTGGCCCTTGCGGTCGCCGCGGGACTGGCCGGGCCCGCCATGGCCCAGAGCCAGGCTCCGGCTGCCCCGGCGAACCCGCCGGCACCGGCCGAGGTCAGCCCTCCGGCCCCTGCGCAAGCCGAGCCGGCGCAGGAGCAGCGGCTCACGATCGCCCGCATCCTCGTGCGCGGCAACCAGCGCATCGACCAGACAACGGTCCTGTCCTATCTGCCGATCCAGCCGGGCGACGTGGTCGATGCCGCGGTTCTGGACGTCGCGGTGCGGACCCTGACCCGGACCCAGCTGTTCGCGGACGTCCAGCTGGGCATCCAGCCGAACGGCGACCTCGTGGTCGAGATCGTCGAGAACCCGATCATCAACCAGGTGGTGTTCGAGGGGACCGGCGCGGTCAGCGAAGACAAGCTGCGTGAGGAAGTCACCCTGAAGCCGCGCGGCATCTATACGCGCGCCCGGATCCAGGAAGACGTCGGCAAGATCGTCGAGCTGTACCGGCTGTCGGGCCGCATCTCGGCCACCGTGACGCCGAAGATCGTCCAGCTGGACCAGAACCGCGTCGATGTGGTGTTCGAGATCAACGAAGGTCCCGAGACCGGCGTGCGCGCCATCACCTTCCTCGGCAACAGCGCCTATTCGGACAGCGACCTGCGCGAGGTCATGGTGACACAGCAGTCGGCCTGGTACCGGCTGTTCACGACCAACGACAACTACGACCCGAACCGGCTGGACTACGACCGCGAGCAGCTGCGGAAATTCTACACCAACCGCGGTTACTACGATTTCCGGGTCCTGTCGGCGATTTCCGAGCTGGCGCCGGACGACAGTTCGTTCGGCATCACCCTGACGGTGGACGAGGGCGACCGCTATAATTTCGGGACCGTCGATGTGGTCACCGAGAACGATCGCCTGAACCCCGACTTCCTCAAGCTGCTGCTGCCGATCCGCCCGGGCGACCTGTACGAGAGCGACAAGATCGAGTCCGCGGTCGACGCCCTGACCTTCGCGGCGGGTTCGGCGGGCTATGCCTTCGTCGAGATCGAGCCGAACTATCGCGCCAATCCCGAGACCGACACCGTCGACGTCACCTTCAACATCAAGGAGGGTCAACGGGTCTACGTCGACCGGATCAACGTGATCGGCAACACCCGCACGCTGGACAACGTCGTCCGCCGCGAGATGATGCTGACCGAAGGCGACGCCTTCAACCGCACCCTGCTGGAGCGGTCGCGCAACAATCTGCGGGCCCTCGGCTTCTTCAAGGACGTCACCGTCGAGGAGGCCCGCGGCACCGCGCCTGACCGTTCCGTGGTCAATGTCACGGTCACCGAGCAGCCGACCGGCGAGCTTTCCGTCGGGGCCGGTTTCAGTTCCGTCGACTCCTTCGTGGTCAATCTGGGCATCACCGAGCGCAACTTCCGCGGCCGGGGCCAGAACGTCGTCGCCCGCGTGGAATGGGGCTCGCTGCGTCAGCAGATCGATTTCCGCTTCACCGAGCCGAAATTCCTCGGTCGCGACCTGCGCGCCGGCTTTGACGCCTTCCACTCGCGCTACGACCTCAGCGAATACTCCTCGTACGACTACCGCTCGACCGGCGGCGGGGTGCGACTGTCCTACCCGCTGAACGGCTACACCCTGCTGAGCACCCGCTACTTCCTGAAGAGCGACGAGATCATCGTGCCGCAGGGCTTTTGCAACGGCGGCAATGGAGCCAATGCCCTGTGTGATCAGGTCGGTTCGTTCCTGAACTCCTCGGCCGGCTATACCCTGCTGGTCGACCGCCGGAACGATCCGGTCCGTCCGACCCGCGGCTGGACCGGCTCCCTGCGCCAGGACTTCGCTGGCGTCGGTGGCGACGTGAACTACATCAAGACCGAGGCGGATATGTCGGCCTACTGGGGCATCACCCCGGAGTGGGTGGTCACGGCCACGGCCTCGATGGGTTATATCGCAGGCTGGGGCGGCGATCCCATCCGGATCAACGACCGCTTCTTCAAGGGCGGCAACAGCTTCCGTGGCTTCGAGACCGCAGGCATCGGCCCGCGCGACCTGACCCCCGGCACCAACAACGACGCGCTCGGCGGCAATTTCTACGCCATCGGCACGCTCGAGATGACCGTCCCGAACGGCCTGCCGGAAGAGTATGGCATCCGCACCTCGATGTTCGCCGACGTGGGGACGCTGGGTGTTCTTGACGACCGCTACACGACCAACAGCAGCGGCCTGCCCAATGCCAATATCGTCGACGAACTGGCTCTCAGGGCCTCCGCCGGCGTCAGCATCCACTGGCGTTCGCCGATGGGTCCGATCCGCTTCGACCTGAGCCGGATCATCGGCCAGGAAGAGTACGACAAAACAGAAACGTTCCGCTTCTCGACCTCCACACAGTTCTAACGCGGGCGATTTTCCCGCATCAAAGGTTCAAGATGAAACTGTTCGCAATCGGCGCATTCGCTCTCGCGTCCCTGGCCGCCGGCTCCGCCGCCGCCCAGGCCCAGGCTCCGGCCAACCCCGGCCCGGTCCTGCCCGGCGTCTGCGTCTTCCATAACGATCGTCTGCTGGCCCAGTCGACGGCCGGTCAGTCCGTCCAGACCGGCATGCAGCGGCTGGTCACTGAAGTGCAGGGCGAACTGGCTCCCTACGGTGCCAGCCTGCAGACCGAAGCCCAGGCCCTGCAACAGGGCGGCCAGGCGGCCGACCCGGACGGCTCGCGCATGCGCGCCTGGCAGGCCCGCGCCCAGGAAGCGCAGCAGCTGGAGCAGCGCCGTCAGGCGGAGTTGCAGTACACCCAGCAGATGCAGATCCGCACGATCGCCCAGTCGGCTGACCCGATCCTGGTCGCCGTCTACCAGGAGCGTGGCTGCGGCCTGCTGCTGGACCGTTCGGCGGTCTACATCTCCAACCCGGCGATGGATGTGACCGACGTGGTCATCCAGCGCCTGAACACGGCGCTGCCGTCGGTTTCCTTCAACCGTCTCGAAGTGCCGGCCCAACTGCAGCAGTAAGCCGGCCATGCCCGATCCGCGTTTTTTCGTCAGCCTGCCCGCGCTGAGCGTCGCAGAGCTGGCCGAACGGATCGGCGGCGAAGTCATGCGGGGCGGAGATCGACAGGTCTCCGCCGTCGCGCCCCTCGGGTCCGCCGGGGGCGGAGACGTCGCCTTCCTCGGAGATCGCAAATTCGTCGCCGCCCTCGGCCAGACGCTGGCGGGGTGTGTGATCCTGCCTGCCGCCGCCGTCGAGGTTGCGCCTCCGGGCGCGGCCCTGATCGTCTCGGACGAGCCTCAGGCGGCCTGGGCGCGGGCTTCGATGTTGCTTCACCGGGCCATTCCGTTGTCGGAAGCCGACCGTGATGAGGCGGCCGAGGATGACACGGTGGTCTTCGAACCGGGCGTCGTCATCGGCACCGGGGCTCGCATAGGCCGGGGCACGCGCATCGGCGCCAACAGCGTCATCGGGCCTGGCGTCCAGATCGGCCGCGACTGCGTCATCGGCTACAATGTCAGCGTCGGCTTCGCCCTGATCGGCGACCGCGTGAGCCTGATGTCCGGCGTGCGCATCGGCGAGGCGGGATTCGGCGCGGCGCGATCGAAGGCCGGGCCCGTTGATGTGCCCCAACTGGGACGGGTGATCCTGCAGGACGGCGTCACGGTCGGAGCCAATTCCTGCATCGACCGGGGGGCCTATGAGGACACGGTCGTCGGCGAGAATACCAAGATCGATAATCTGGTCATGATCGCCCACAACTGCGTGATCGGCCGCAACTGCCTGCTGGCCGCCCATACCGGGATCTCGGGATCCTGCATCGTCGGGGACAATGTGATCTTCGGTGGCAAGGCCGGCATCGGCGACCACATCACGATCGGCGAAGGCGCCCGCGTGGCGGGCGGGGCCGGCGTTCTGGCGAATATCCCGGCGGGCGAGACCTGGTCAGGCTATCCCGCCAAACCGATCCGACAGTCCTTGCGCGAAGCGGTCTGGCTCGCCAAACAGGCGACAGGAAAGGCGCGTTCCTAGCGCCGAAGGCGAGGAAGGCCGCATGATGAGTGAAGACGGCAAGATCGACTACGCCGAGGTGATGCGCAGGCTGCCGCACCGCTATCCCTTCCTGCTGGTCGACAAGGCCGAGGACTTTGTCGCGAACACCTCGATCACCGGCATCAAGAACGTCACCCACAACGAGCCCTATTTCCCGGGGCATTTCCCGATCGATCCGGTCATGCCCGGCGTGATGATCATCGAAGCGATGGCCCAGACGGGGGCCCTGCTGATGTCCAAGTCGATGGATGTCCAGGTCGAGGGCAAGGTCATCATGTTCATGTCCATCGACGGGGTGCGCTTCCGCAAGCCGGCCCGCCCGGGCGATCAGCTGCACATGAAGGTCATCGTGACCAAGATCCGCGGCGACATCTTCAAATTCCGCGGTGAGACCTTCATCGACGGCAAACTGGCGTCCGAAGCCGATTTTGCGGCCATGATGGTCACCGTCGACAAGCCGGTGGCGTCATGAGCCGCATTCATCCCACAGCCGTGGTCGACGCGGGCGCCGTTCTGGGCGACGGGGTCGAGATCGGGCCCTGGTGCGTCGTCGGGCCGGGCGTATCGCTGGCCGAGGATGTCCGGCTGGTCAGCCATGTCGTGGTGCAGCAGGACACGTCGATCGGGGCGCGCACGATCGTCCATCCCTTCAGCGTGATCGGAGGCGATCCGCAACACGGGGGCTACAAGGGCGAGCCGGTGCGCCTCGAGATCGGCAGCGACAATGTCATTCGCGAGCATTGCACCTTCAATCGCGGCACGCCGGGCGACCGCAAGCTGACGACCGTCGGCTCCAATGGCCTGTTCATGACGGGCGCTCATGTCGGCCATGACGCGATCGTCGGGGACCGGGTGACCATGGCCAACCACGCCACCCTCGGCGGCCATTCCCGTGTCGGCGACCGGGTCTTCCTGGGCGGGCTGTGCGCCCTGCACCAGTTCGGTCGCGTGGGGCAGGGGGCGATCGTCGGCGGGCTGGCGGCGGTGACGCGCGACGTCATTCCCTATGGCTCGGCCTGGGGCAATCACGCGCAGCTTCACGGCCTCAATCTGATCGGGCTGAAGCGCAAGGGTTACGACAAGACGGCGATCCGTCGCTTGCTGGCGGCCTATCGCGAGCTGTTCGAGGGGGCCGGCACCTTCGCCGACCGGCTCGATGCGGTCGAGACGGCCTATGCCGACCTGCCCGAGATCATGGAGATAACAGCCTTCATCCGCGAGGACGGCAAACGGCCTCTCTGTCTGCCGGGCGCGTGAGAGGGTCGGGCGAATGAGCAAGCTGGGCCTCATCGCCGGTGGCGGTGCCCTGCCGGTGTCGGTGGCGGCGCGGTGCGAGGCGGAGGGTCGGCCGGTGTTTCTGGTGCGGCTGGCCGGGTTCGCCGACGCCCATCTCGCGCGCTATCCCGGAATAGACGCGGGCATCGCCGAGTTCGGCAAGATCCTGTCGGCACTGAAGAAGGCCGGCTGCACCGGCGTCTGTTTCGCGGGCACGGTGAGCCGCCCGGACTTCAAGACGCTGAAGCCTGATCTGAAGGGGGCCGCCCTGCTGCCCGGCATCATCGCGGCGGCGACCAGGGGCGACGACGCCCTGTTGCGCAAGATCCTGTCGGTGTTCGAAGGCGAGGGCTACGTCATCGAGGGTGCCGACGACATCCTCGGTGGAGAGACACTGCCGGGCGGTGCGCTCGGGGCCGTCCAGCCGACCGGGGCGCAATTGTCGGACCTGAGGAAGGCGCTGCACGTCGCGGAAAAGGCGGGCGAACTGGACATCGGCCAGGGCGCTGTGGTTTGCGACGGACTGGTGTTGGCGGTGGAAGCCCAGGAGGGCACGGACGCCATGCTGGTCAGGGTGGCCGGGCTGCCGGCCGACCTGCGCGGCTCGGCGGCGGACCGCAAGGGCGCGCTGGGCAAGGCACCCAAGCCGATCCAGGACCTGCGGGTGGACATGCCGGTGATGGGCGCGCGGACCATAGAGATGGCCGCCGCCGCCGGGCTGGCCGGGGTCGGCGGCGTGGCCGGAAAGCTGATCCTGATCGACAGGGCCGGGCTGATCGAGGCCGCCGACCGGGCGGGTCTGTTCGTCTGGGGTGAAGCGGGTGGAGGCGCAGGATGAGCCGCCCCCTGAAGATCATGCTGGTTGCCGCCGAGGCCTCGGGTGATGCGTTGGGGGCCGGACTGGCCGTGGCGCTGAAGGCC
The DNA here is from genome assembly GCA_030693575.1 of Brevundimonas sp. Taxonomy (GTDB): domain Bacteria; phylum Pseudomonadota; class Alphaproteobacteria; order Caulobacterales; family Caulobacteraceae; genus Brevundimonas. Next base: position 19,052 of record JAUYAG010000118.1, read on the forward strand.
CGGCTGGGCGCGGAGGTGACCTTCGTCGGCGTTGGCGGTCCCCGCATGGCGGAGCAGGGGGTCCGGAGCCCCTTCGACATCGCCGAACTGTCCATCCACGGCTGGCTGGAGGGCATGAAGGCCTACGGGATCGTCAAGCGCCGGGTCGCTGATACGGTCGCGCTGGGCGTTGCGGAAAAGCCCGACGCCGTGGTCCTGATCGATAGCTGGGGATTCACCATCCGGGTGGCCAAGGCCCTGCGGGCGGTGCTGCCGGGCGTTCCGTTGATCAAATATGTCGGGCCGCAGGTCTGGGCGTCCCGTCCGGGACGGGCGAAGACCCTCGCGGCGGCGGTCGATCACCTGCTGGCCCTGTACGCCTTTGACGCGCCGTGGTTCGAGCGCGAGGGGCTGCCGACGACGGTGGTAGGGTCGCAGGCGCTGCATGTGGACATGAGCGGCGGCGATCCGGCCGCCTTCCGCGCGGAGCAGGGCATTGCGGCCGCTGCGCCCCTGCTGGTCGTTCTGCCGGGCAGCCGGCCGTCCGAGATCCGTCTGATGACCCCCGTCTATGAGGCGGCCATCGCGCGGCTGAAGGCCGCTGATCCGGCCCTGGCGGTCGCCGTGGTCGCCGCGGGAACCGTCGCCGCGGATGTCACGGCGCGGGTCGCGACCTGGCCGTTCCGCGCCCATGTGGTCGGCGAGGACCGGAAATACGCCGCCATGCGCGCCGCCACGGTCGCCCTCGCCACCAGTGGCACGGTCTCGACGGAACTGGCGCTGGCCGGCGCGCCGACGGTCATCGCCTACCGCTTCCAGCCGCTCAGCTATGCGATCATGAAGCCATTCTTCACGGGGAAATACGCCACCCTGTTCAACCACGCCGCGGACGCGGAGATCGCCCGCGAACTGATCCAGAACGACGCCACGCCGGAGAAGGTCGCGGCCGAGGTCGGGCGGCTGCTGGCCGATCCGGCGGCCCGGGCGGACCAGGCGGCGCGGCAGACGGCGGCGCTGGA
>JAUYAG010000125.1 GCA_030693575.1 Brevundimonas sp.
GTTCAGTGAGGAAGTGCGCCTCAACGGGCCGATGCTGATCCTGCTGGACCTCAACCTGCCGGACATGTCGGGCACCGACATCCTGGTCCGGGTCAAGGGCGACGAGCGACTCAAGCGGGCCCCCGTCGTGATCCTCACCACCACCGACGACAAGCAGGAAATCCAGCGTTGCTACGACCTGGGCTGCAACGTCTACATCACCAAGCCGGTCGACTATGAGAGCTTCGCAGGCGCCATTCGCCAGCTGGGGCTGTTCCTGTCGGTCATGCAGGCACCGGACATCGAGTGACCGTCTCCCCGCGGCCCGAAGGCGAGGCTATCCGCCTGCTCTACATCGATGACGACCGCGGCCTGTCTCGGCTGGTCGAAAAGGAGCTGGGCCGTCACGGCTATGCCGTCACCTGCGCGCCGGACGGCGACGCCGGCCTCGACACCCTCATCGCCCGGCCGGATGATTTCGACGTCGTGGCCCTGGACCACTATATGCCGGGCCGCGAAGGTCTGGACGTCCTGCCCGAGATCATCGCCCTGCCGAACCCGCCGCCGGTGGTCTATGTCACCGGGGCCCAGGAAGGCCGCATCGCCGTCGCCGCCCTGCGCGCCGGCGCCGCCGACTATGTCATCAAGGACGTCTCTGAGGACTTCACCGCCCTGCTGCGCAATGCGCTCGAGGACGCCCTGCACCGCCGCCGGCTGCAGCGCGCGCACGACGCCTCCCAGGAAGAGGTCCGGCTCGCCCGCGACCGCGCCGAGGCCATGCTGCGCGAGGTCAATCACCGGGTCGGAAACTCCCTGCAGCTGGTCTCCAGCTTCATGTCGCTGCAGCTCCGCCATCTGGCCGACGAGGGCGCCCGCGCCGCGCTCAAGGAATCCCAGGCCCGGATCGAGGCCGTCGCCCATGTTCACCGCCGCCTCTACACCTCGGGCGACATGTCCTCGGTGGCCATGGACGAATACCTCGAGGGCCTGATCGGCGAACTGTCCCAGTCGCTCTGTCCCGACAAGGACGGCTGCACCATCCATCTCGATGCGACGCCCATGCGGGTCACGACCGATCAGGCGGTGTCGCTGGGCGTGGTGGTCACCGAACTGGTCACCAACGCCGTCAAATACGCCTATGAGCCGGGCAAGCCGGGTCAGATCCGCGTCAGCCTCGGGCAGGATCCCAAGGGGCGCGCCATCCTGACGGTCGAGGACGACGGCCCCGGCATGGGCGACGGCGCGGTCAAGGGCACGGGCCTGGGCGGCAAGATCGTCTCCGCCATGGCCTCGGGCCTGCGGTCGGCGGTCGAGTTCGACAAGGCGCACAAGGGCGTCCGCGCCCGCCTGGCGTTCGACCTCTGACCATGTCGGCCGCCCTCCAGTTCGGCACCGCCCGGCCCGGCATCGACCACCGCCTGCGCGCCACCGCCTTCGGCCTGGTCATTCACGACGGGAAACTGGCCTGCGTCCGCGTCGACCGTGGCGAGGGCAGCTATTTCGACCTGCCCGGCGGGGCCGTCGACGGCAACGAGACCGAGGAACAGGCCGTCGCCCGCGAGTTCCTCGAGGAAACCGGCATGACGGTGCGACCGCTGGCCCGCATCGCCCACGCCGCCCAGTATTTCCACAAGTCCGACGGCGAGCCGCTCAACAACACCGGCGGGTTCTGGATCGCCGAACAGCTGTCGCTGGACCCCGCCGCCAAGGTCGAGGCCGATCACGAACTGGTCTGGCTCGCGCCGTCCGAGGCGCTGGCCCAACTGCGCCACGAGGCCCACGCCTGGGCCGTGACGGTCTGGCTGCGGCGAAACGCCTAGCTGAACAATACGGAACGGCTCGCGCTCCTGGCCGCTGATGTCAGCGAAGCGCGATCACACCGGTTGCGTCCTGCAAGGAGATTTCCCATGCCCGATCATGATCGAGTCGAAGGCGCCGCCAAAAACCTCGGTGGCAAGGCCAAGGAAATGGCCGGCAAGGTCACCGGCGACGAAAAACTCAAGGCCGAAGGCCGCGCCGACCAGGTCGAGGGCAAGGTCCAGAACGCCGTTGGCGGCCTGAAGGACACCCTGCGCGACGACAAGCGCAACTAGACCTCTTCCCCTGTCCGAAACGACGCCGCGTCCGCACGCCGGGCGCGGCGTTGTCGTGTCAGCGTGGAGGCAGGGCGCGACAGCGGGCGATCCAGGCGTCCTGGCTCTCCAGCGTCGCCGGTCTGTCGCACGGCTCGATTGCCGGCCGCAGTGAGTCTTCCAGCCGGTTTAAAGTCGCCTCCGCTTCCGACTGGTCGCCGCAGATTCGCGACAGTGACCCGCCGAACCCGTTGTCCGATCGCCGCATCACCATCCGGCAGTTCTGCGCGGCGGCACCCGCGCCGGCTGCCTCCGTGGGCACCTCCGCCGCCACCCCCGCCCGGGCCATGGCCAGTCGGTTGCGAGCCCGACGGCGGCAGGCGTCGTCGCCCGCGGCCCCGCACTGACTGAGCTCCCAGCGCGCCGGATCGGGCAAGGCCCAGGCGGGCACCTCCGCGTCAGGATCGGCGGCGACCGGACCCGGAGGCGTCGGGCATCCCGGCCGGCTGATCGGCCGTCGGCCGAAGGTGCAGACCGGAGCGGGAACGGTCGCCGCCTGGGCTTCTCGCGCCCGTACGACCTCGGCATAGGCCGAAAGGTCGACCGTCGACGCCGACGGGTTGGTCTGGACGGGTCCGTCCTGCATCAGGACGACAAGCAACAGGGCGAAGATCATTGCGGCCTCAGCAGGTCTTCGACCACACGAGCGGCGGCACCGGACCGGTCGCCGCAGACGATGGTGCCGGACGAGGACGAGCCGTCCTCGCCCCGCTGGCTTTCCTGCCGTGTCGTGCACCGCCCGCCGAAGGCGCTGCCGGTCGTGGCGGTCGGCGGATCATCCGAGGCCGAGGCCACCGTCGTCGTCAGGGGGCGCGGGCGGAAGTCGGGCAGGCGCGCCCGCAGTGCGGTTCCGACCCGATGTTCACAGGCTTCCAGCGACTCGCTCGAGCGCCGCACCAGCGGACTGCAATGGGACAGCACAAAGCCATAAGGGTCGCGCAGCGCTGAATCGGGGATTTCGATCTGCGGGTCCGCCGCCGGCGTCGCCAGCTGGATCGCCATGGCCATCATTGTCAGAAGCATCGCCCGCCCTCCCGTGAGCAGGAGGCGCACACAACGAGAGGGTGGTCACCTGTCCAGACCTGACGCCGTTCGGCGAGTTCGGCGCTAGTCCCGCCCGCCGAGCCGGATTTTCAGGCCGTCATCTTCCTCGCGGCGGCCGCTGGCGGGGCGGCATTCCTCGGTCCAGGCCACGCCGCCCTGGGGCTGGGCGCGGGGGCGGGTCTCACAGTTCCGCTCTTCCAGCACGGCCGTCGGACGGTCCGCGCGGGCCGGGGCGCCGCATTGCAGGGCGTAGCGGTCGCCGGCGGCCTCCTGCCGGCATTCGTCCGGCGCGCCGGCAGGGGTCAGGCCCGCGGGCAGGGCGGCACCCAGATGGGCCGCGAGAATGACGCGAACCCGCGCCTGACAGGCCTCCAGCGACTCCTCGCGGGACCGGATCATCGGGCTGCATTCTGCCCGCTCATAGCCGTACGGATCCGCGCGGGCGGAGTCGGGAATGGCCGGAAGATCGACGGCCGCGACGGGTTGGGCGGCCTCGACGGGCGCCGGCGTTTCCCACACCACCTGACCCGCGGCGGCGGGGAGTGGGGCGGCTTGTTGCAGCATGGCGGCGAAGACGACGGCGAGCATGGGGGCACTCCTCGGGCGACCCTTGAACCCTAGCCTATTTGGCCAGCGCCCGCATCGCCTTCTCCAGTCCTTCCAGCGTCAGCGGATACATCCGCTCATCGACCAGTTCGCGCACCATCCCGACCGAGGCGGAATAGCTCCAGTAGCGTTCCGGCGACGGGTTCAGCCAGGCGACCTTGTCCCACTGCTGCGTGGCCCGCTTCATCCAGACCGCGCCGGCCTCCTCGTTCCAGTGCTCGACCGAACCGCCGGGCATGGTCACCTCATAGGGGCTCATGGTGGCGTCGCCGACGAAGATGGCGCGCCAGTCGCCGGGGTATTTGTTCAGGACCTCCCAGGTCGGGATCTTCTGCTCGTGCCGACGCCGGTTGTCCTTCCAGACCCCCTCGTAGAGGCAGTTGTGGAAGTAGAAGAATTCGAGGTGTTTGAACTCGGTCTTCGCGGCCGAGAACAGCTCCTCGCACATCTTCACATGGGCATCCATCGAGCCGCCGATGTCGAGGAACAGCAGCACCTTGATCGTATTGCGCCGCTCGGCGCGCATGTGGATGTCCAGCCAGCCCTGACGCGCCGTGCCGTCGATGGTGGCGTCCATGTCCAGCTCGTCGAGCGCACCCTGTCGCGCGAACCGGCGCAGGCGGCGCAGGGCCACCTTGATGTTGCGGGTGCCCAGCTCGACCTGGTCATCGAGGTTCCGGTATTCGCGCTTCTCCCAGACCTTGACCGCCCGGCCGTGCTTGCCGGGCCCGCCGATGCGCACCCCCTCGGGATTGTAGCCGCCGTGCCCGAACGGGCTGGTGCCCCCCGTGCCGACCCATTTGTTGCCGCCCTCGTGCCGGCCCTGCTGCTCCTCGAGACGCTGTTTCAGCGTCTCCATCAGCTTGTCGAACCCGCCCAGCGCCTCGATCTGCGCCTTCTCCTCGTCGGTCAGATATTTCTCGTTGAGCAGCTTCAGCCAGTCCTCGGGCACGTCCAGCGACGGCTCGTCGCCCGCGCCCACCGTCTCGATCCCGGCGAACACCTTGCCGAACACCTGGTCGAACCGGTCGTAGTGCTTCTCGTCCTTGACCAGCACCGCGCGCGACAGGTGGTAGAAGTCATCGACCTTCCGCCCGGCCACGTCCTTGTCCATGGCCTCCATCAGATGGAGCCATTCCTTCATCGACACGGGCACGCGCGCGTCTCTCAGGGCGGTGAAGAAGGGGAGGAGCATGGGCCTAACCTGAGCCGGGCCTAGCCCCGCCGCAAGATGAACTCGTCATCCATCCACGCGCCGACCGGATATTGATACTCGCCCACCTTGCTGAACCCGTAGGCCGCATACAGTTTCTGCGCCTTCAGGTTCCCGCTCCAGACGCCGATCCACAGCGGCCCGTCGGTGTTCGCCTCCATCCAGTCCAGCGCCACCGCCAGCAGCTTCGTCCCCAGCCCCAGCCCCTGCGCCGCCTTCGACACATAGAGCCGGCGCAGCTCCGCATGGCTGGCCCGGGCTTCCGGATGGGGCAGGGTGTTCGGCCCGGTGTTGGCGAAAGCCAGCAAGGCTCCGTCCCGCTCGGCCACCCACCAGGCCGCGCCCCGCTCCTTCAGTTTCGCGCGGATCGTCTCCGGGCTGAAACTCGCATCGAGAAAGGCCGCCAGATCGTCAGCCGGATAGGGGATGCCGAACCCGTCCACGAAGGTATCGAGGAACGTCTGCCGTCCCAGCACGCCGAGGGCGGCGGCATCGGCGTCAACGGCGGGGCGGATCAGTGGCTCGTTCATTGTTCCGCTTTCACCCGGTGGACCGCCCAACTCAACCCCTCAATTCCGCTCATCCCGGCGAAAGCCGGGACCCAGTGCTTTGGGTGATGACGCGGTTCCGATCAGGATCGCCGGGTTGTCCTGAAATGCCGGCGTCAAGCTGGACAGAACTGGGTCCCGGCTTTCGCCGGGATGAGCGGATGATGTTTGTGATCTTACTCGCTAGAACTCATCCGATGAGCGTCGCCCTCTTCACCCACCCCGACATGCTGGCCCACCGCCCCGGCGTCGGCCATCCCGAGAGCCCCGAACGGCTGCAGGCCGTGCTGGACGCGCTCGATGCCGCCGGCCTCGGCCTCGACCGCCGCGCCGCGACCGAAGCCACGGTCGCCGATCTGGAGCGGCTGCACCCCTCCGCCCATGTCGCCCGCCTGCTCGCCGCCGCGCCCGACA
>JAUYAG010000128.1 GCA_030693575.1 Brevundimonas sp.
GATCGGGGCGTCGGCGTCCTTGTTGATGGCGACGATGACCTTGGAGTCCTTCATCCCGGCGAGGTGCTGGATGGCGCCTGAGATGCCGATGGCGATGTAGAGGGCCGGGGCGACGACCTTGCCGGTCTGGCCGACCTGGTAGTCGTTGGGGGCGTAGCCGGCGTCGACGGCGGCGCGGCTGGCACCCACAGCGGCGCCGAGGCGGTCGGCCAAGGGGTCCATGACGGCCTGGAATTCCTCGGCCGAGCCCATCGCCCGGCCGCCCGAGACGACGATCTTCGCCGCGCCCAGTTCCGGACGGTCCGACTTGACCATCTCCTCGCTGACGAAGGCGGCCTTGCCCCCGTCCGCGCCCGCGACGGTCTCGACCTTGGCCGAGCCGCCCTCGCCCGCCGCGTCGAAGCTGGTCGGGCGAACGGTGATGACCTTCTTGCCGTCCGACGACTGGATCGTCTCCAGCGCATTGCCCGCATAGATCGGGCGCACGAAGGTGTCGGTCGACACGACCTCGATGATGTCCGAGATCGGGGCGACGTCCAGTTTCGCGGCGATCCGGGGCATGAAATTCTTGCCGTCGGTGGTGGCCGGCGAGAGGATGGCGTCATAGCCGTCGGCCAGGCCGGTCACGGTGGCGGTGACCGCCTCGGCCAGCTGGTGGCCGAGGCCGGCGCTCTCGGCCAGCAGGACCTTGCGCACGCCGGCGATCTTCGCGGCGGCATCGGCCGCGGCCTTCGAGCCCTGGCCGATGACGAGGATGTCGACATCGCCCGACAGCTTCAGGGCGGCGGTGACGGTCTTGTGGGTGGTGTCGCGGACGGTGTCGCCGTCGCGGTCGGCGATAACGAGAACGGCCATTAGAGGACCCCCGCGGTCTTGAGCTTGGAAACCAGTTCGGCGGCGTCCGCCACCTTGATCCCGGCCGAGCGAGTCGGCGGGGCCGTGACCTTTTTGACCGTCAGGCGCGGGGCCGTGTCGACGCCGTAGTCGGCGACCGCCTTGACCGCGATCTCCTTCTTCTTGGCCTTCATGATGTTGGGCAGGGAGGCGTAGCGCGGCGTGTTGAGGCGCAGGTCCACCGAGACCACGGCGGGCAGGGCCGCAGCCAGGGTCTGCAGGCCGCCGTCGACCTCGCGGGTCACGGTGGCCTTGCCGCCGGCGATGACGATCTTGCCGGCGAAGGTGGCCTGGGGCCAGTCCAGCAGGGCGGCCAGCATCTGGCCGACGGCATTGTTGTCGCCGTCGATCGACTGTTTGCCGAGCAGGACCAGATCCGGCTTCTCCTCATCGACCACGGCCTTGAGCAGTTTGGCGACGGCCAGAGGCTCGAGGTCGGCGTCCGACTGGATCAGCAGGCCGCGGTCCGCGCCCATGGCCAGGGCGGTGCGGATGGTTTCCTGGGCCTGGGTCACGCCGATGGAGACGACCACGATCTCGGTCGCGGTTCCGGCGGCATGGTGCTCCTTGCCCTCCTTCATGCGCACGGCCTCTTCGACGGCGATCTCGTCGAACGGATTCATGCTCATCTTGACGTTGGCGAGATCAACGCCGGTCTGGTCCGCCTTGACGCGAGCCTTGACGTTGTAGTCGATCACCCGTTTGACGGGGACGAGAACCTTCATTGTGCTATCCACGAAAGCGCCGGAATGTTGGGTGAGGGAATGGTACGCCTCACCCGGC
>JAUYAG010000136.1 GCA_030693575.1 Brevundimonas sp.
AACCTGGGTGACAGAGCCCGGTCCGGCCTCATGGGCGTCGGACCACAGGGTCTGGATGGAATCGACGATGACGATGTCGAATTTCTCGCGCTTCAGCGTGGCGAGGATTTCGCGCAGGGCGGTGGCCGAGGCCAGTTCGACGGGCGCCTTCTCCAGTCCCATCCGCCTGGCGCGGGCCCGAATCTGTTCGACTGCCTCCTCGCCCGAGATATAGGCCACCCGCCGCCCCGACAGGGCCGCGCGACCGGCCACGTCCAGCAGCAGGGTCGACTTGCCGACGCCGGGGTCGCCGCTGAGCAGGATGGCGGAGCCGGGCACGACTCCGCCGCCGCAGACCCGGTCGAACTCGGCCACGCCGGTGATGATGCGCGGCGGCTCGGGCGTGTCGGTCTGCAGGGTCTCGAACTGGACCCCACGGCCGCGCGCCGCGGCGCCGGTCGTGGGCTTCATCGCGCCGGGGGGAGCCGAGCGGCTCTCCTCGACGATGGAGTTCCACTGGTTGCAGGCCCCGCACTGGCCCGACCATTTGCCATGGACGGCCCCGCAGGCCTGGCAGACATAGATTGCGCCGTCACGAGCCATGGGACCGGCTTACAGGAGTCGGGCGCGGCGGGGCAGGGGGCGATCGCGGGCCTGCGACCGAAACTGACGTAGACCATTCTCTGCCCCGCCCTTTGCGCAACCGGCGGCGCGGTCCATATCTCCGCCCATGGCGATGCGAGGCGAACGGGCAGGTCGGCGGGGGGACTCAGTCGCCAAGGCGGCACAGGCGGGAGCGCCGGCACCGGTCGCGGATGGCCCTCCGGCCTGGCGGGCGCTCGGCGACCTGATCCGGCTCGTCGGTCGGTCCAACGCGCCCCAGCTGCGCCTGCGCCTGATCGCGGCCATCGGCATGACCCTCGGCGGCAAGGGGCTGGGCGTGCTCGCGCCCCTGGTCCTCGGCGCTGCGGTCAATCATCTGGCCGCTGGGCAGGGGGCGGCGGTCGCCGTCGGCATGGGCTTTGCCGGGTTCGCCGTGGGCTGGGCCTTCGTCCGGCTGTTGTCGGCCATCGCGCCCAATGCCTCCGACGTGGTCTTCGCCCCGGTGCGGTCGGCCGCCCAGCGACGCGCGGCGACCGAGACCTTCGGCCATGCGCTGAGTCTGTCGCTGGATTTCCACCAGACCAAGCGGTCGGGCTCCCTGTCGCGGACCATGGATCGCGGTTCGCGCGCGGTGGACTTCCTGCTGCGCATCCTCGCCTTCAACCTGATCCCGACCGGGGTTGAGCTGGTACTGGCGGCGGGCGTGCTGGGCGGCCGCTATGACTGGCGCTTCGGGGCCGTGGCGGTCGGCGTGGTCGCGGTCTATGCCGCCTCGACCTTCGCCCTGGCCAACTGGCGGCTGGAACACCGACGCGAGATGAACGCCGCTGACACCGAGGCCGCGGGCGTCTCGGTCGACGCCCTGCTGAACTATGAGACGGTCAAATCCTTCGGGGCCGAGGCGCGGGCCGCAGGGGCCTATGACCGGGCGCTGGGCGACTACACGCGGGCCGCCCTGAAGGCCAACAGCTCGCTGGCCATGCTGAATATCATCCAGGCGGTGATCATGAATATCGGCCTGGCCGTGATGGCCGTGATGGCCGGGTTCGAAGCCGCGGCGGGCCGGATGGGCCCCGGAGACGTCATGGCGGCGGTGCTGATCATGATCTCGCTCTACGCCCCGCTGAACATCCTCGGCTTCGCCTATCGGGAAATCCGCCAGTCGTTCATCGATATGGAGGAGATGCTGAAGGTGACGCGCCAGACTCCCCAGGTCGCCGATGCCCCGGACGCTGCTCCGTTGCCTCGGCCCGCTGACGCGCGCGGTGCCGCCCTGGCCTTTGAGCAGGTCGGCTTCCGGCATGACTCACGCGCCAACGGTCTTGAGGACGTCAGCTTCCTCGCGCCCCCCGGAACCACGACCGCCCTGGTGGGCCCATCAGGCTCCGGCAAGTCCACCATCGTCAAACTGGCCCTGCGGCTGCTGGACCCGCAGGAGGGGCGGGTGCTGATCGACGGGCTGGATGCCCGGCAGGTGACGCAGGCCTCGCTCCGCGCCGCGGTCGCCCTCGTGCCGCAGGACGTGGCGCTGTTCAACGACAGCATCCGCGCGAATATCGGTTTTGCCCGGCCCGACGCCGACGAGGCGGCCATCTGGGCGGCGGCGGAGGCGGCCGAACTGGCCACCTTCATCCGCGAACTGCCCGAAGGCATGGAGACCCGCGTCGGCGAGCGGGGGCTGAAACTGTCGGGCGGTGAGCGCCAGCGCGTCGGCATCGCCCGCGCCCTTCTGGCCGACCCCTGCATCCTCATCCTCGACGAGGCGACCAGCGCGCTCGACAGCCGAACCGAGGCCGCCATCCAGAAGACGCTGCGCAAGGCGCGGGCGGGCCGCACCACGCTTGTGGTGGCCCACCGCCTCTCGACCATCGCCGATGCCGACCAGATCCTGGTGCTCAAGGCCGGACGGATCGTCGAGCGCGGTGCCCACCATGAACTGGTGGCCCATCTGGGTGGGGAGTATGCGGCCTTGTGGCGCAAGCAGACGCGCGGCGCGCGCACCGAGCGTCAGCCGGGCTGACCCAGCTTTCGCTCGATGACCTCGTTGAGACTGTCGAGGATGCGCGCGCGTTCCTGCACGGCTTCAGGCGGCAGGGTCTGCAACAGTCGCAGCGACCGGGCGTGAACGGTGACGATCCGCCAGTCGAAGGGTTGTTCCGGGTCGATCGCACCGATCAGGTCGCACAGGCCGGCGGCGGCGCGACACAGATCGAACAGTTCGAAAGGGCCGGCCGCATCGAGCAGGCTCGTCGCGGCGCGATAGACCTGGTCCAGCCTCGCCGGCGTTTCGGCAAGACTGGTCGGAGCCGGCGTGGCCTCAAGGGCTTCGATGCCGGCGTCGACCACGGACATCGCCCGGCCGCGCAATCCCTCGATATTGGCGCGGGCCTGCTCCAGGGCCACGCCAACGCTGATCCCGCCGGGGGAGTCGATCATGCCCGCGAGCCGGCTCTTGCGACGGGGATGGGTGATGACGGTCAAGGGGCTTCTCCCGCAGCCGATGCGACGGCCTTCCGGTCCTCGAATTCCTTCTTCCGGATCAGGTCCGCGCGCCGCTCCTCCCTGGGTGCGGGCGTGTTGCGGAAGCGGCGATCGGGTCCGAAATAGTCTCCGACCTCAAGGAACGGGCGGCCGTCCCTGGCGACCCAGACGATGCGCTCCAGCAGGGTGGTCGCGCTGAACGGCTTGGTGATGATGAAGCTGGCGCCGCAATCGCGGGCGTCGGCCACGCGCGGCCGGCGGATGTGGGCCGCGGTCATGATCACCGGCACAAAGGCGTTCGGATCGAGGCCGGAGCGGCGCAACCAGCGAACCAGTTCAAAGCCGTCAATCCCCGGCATTTCGCAGTCGACCACGAGCAGATCGACGTTCTGCTCCTTGAGGACTTCCATGGCCTCGGCGGCGCCGAGGCAGACGTGTTTGGGCCGAACGCCGAACCCCATGAGGGCCTGGGCCGTCAGTTCGAGGGCGAAGGACGAATCGTCCACCACCATGGTGACCGCGCCGCTCAGATTGATCACCGCGCTCTTGCGTAGCGCCTCGCCGAGGGCGCTCATTGCGGAGGCCGGCGCATGGAAGGAGACCGGGAAGCGTACATCCAGCGACGCTCGCAGTTTCCGGTAGAGGAGTGATTAACGCGAGGTCGGCCGGACCGCGGTTGGCTCAGCCGGCGCGGCCGATGGCGTAGAAGCGGTCCGCCCGGGCCTTGCGCAGTTGATCCGGACTCAGACCGGACAGGGCCGCCAGTTCCTCGGCGAGCACATTGCCCACTGTGGCGATGGCGGTTTCACGATCGGCATGGGCCCCACCGATGGGTTCCGGAATGATCCGGTCGACGATCTTCAGTTCGACGAGGTCGGGGGCGGTGATCTTCATGGCCATGGCCGCGTCGCGCGCGCGCGCGCCGTCGCGCCAGAGGATCCCGGCGGCACCCTCGGGCGAGATCACCGAATAGATCGAATGCTCCAGCATCAGCACCCGGCCCGCCGCCGCGATGGCGATGGCCCCGCCGGAGCCGCCCTCGCCGGTAATGGTGGCGATGGAGGGGACGCCCAGGGTCAGGCAGCGTTCGGTCGAGCGGGCGATGGCCTCGGCCTGGCCGCGCTCTTCAGCGCCGAGGCCCGGATAGGCACCCGCCGTGTCGACGAAGGTCAGGACCGGCAGGCCGTAGCGTTCCGCGAGATCCATCAGGCGGACGGCCTTGCGGTAACCTTCGGGCCGGGCCATGCCGAAATTGTGGACGACGCGGGTCTGGGTGTCGTGACCCTTCTCATGGCCCATCAGGACGACGGGGGCACCGCGGAACCGGGCGAGGCCGCCGATGATGGCCTGGTCGTCGCCGAACTGCCGGTCACCCTTCAGCTCGACGAAATCGGTGAACAGGCCTTCGACATAGTCGACGAAATGCGGCCGCTGCGGGTGCCGCGCGACCTGGGTCTTCATCCAGGGATCGAGGCTGGCGTAGGTCTTCTTCCGAAGCTGCTCGGCCTTCTTGCGTAGCTGTTCGACCTCGGCGTCGAACGAGCCGGAGGTCGCGGAGAGCAGATTCAGCTCCTCGATCTTCGCCTCCAGATCGGCGATCGGCTTTTCAAACTCGAGGTAGTGCACGGCCATAAGGCGTCCGGAACAGGCGCGCCACATGGCGCATCGGAAGGCGGCGGAACCTAGTCAGGTCAACGCCGGGGAGCAAGCACGGGTTCAAAAGGCCTTGGGCAGGCCGGCTTGTTTGAGGACTTCATTGGCGGTGTGGCGGCTCTTGGAGTGGGGGACGATGACGGCGTGCGCTCGATCGGGATGTCGCCATTTCTCGTGACTACCCTTGGCGTTGGCGACACGTCGCCAGCCGGCCGCCCGCAGGAGGACGGTCAATTCGTGGTAGAAATCTTTCGGCATCAGCGTCCCAACAGCAGCGAGTGGCTAGTTGGAAGCGATACACAAGCACCGCTCAACGCACGGGCGGGTTTGATAGCCATAAGTCACGCGGCCATAACCTCGAAACCGCCGACAGCCTCGAACCTGATCGGAACCGGCCCGTGGAGGCCCAGGTTTTCCGCCAGCAGTTCGGGTGCGAAACAGCGGGCCAACGACTCAAACTCCGCCAAGGTCGCTGTCTCGATGACCAGACCCGGAATGTCGGACTGGCTGCACCAGACTTCGGCCTCGGGGTCCCAGATCGCCTTGACGTAGAATGACTGGCTCATGGTCGTGAATATGCGCCGTCACTCATCTCTCGCCAAGGGGTGCTTGTCACGCACCACCTGGGCCAGATGGTCGGTGGCGACGTGGGTGTAGATCTGGGTCGTGGCGATGTCGGCGTGACCCAGCAGGGTCTGGACCACGCGCAGGTCGGCGCCGCCCTCGAGCAGATGGGTGGCGAAGGCGTGGCGCAGGACGTGAGGGCTGACCCGGGCCGGGTCGATGCCGGCGTCGACGGCGGCTTGATCGAGAAGCTGGGCGAAGCGGCGCGGGGTCAGGTGACCTCTGGCCGAGGCCGAGGGGAACAGCCAGGGGCTGTCGGGGGCCTTGTCCGGCCGGGCGGCGTCGCGGGCGATCAGCCAGGTCTTCACCGCCTCCCGCGCCGAGGCGTTCAGCGGGGCCAGCCGTTCCTTGCCGCCCTTGCCGCGCACGATCAGGAAGGCGGGGTCGCGCCGCACGGCCTCGACCTTCAGCCCGAGCAGCTCGGAAACCCGAAGGCCCGAGGCATAGGCGAGTTCGACCAGCGCCACCATGCGCACGCCCGCCGCGCCGTCGTGAGCCGCCGCCGCCGTCAGCAGCCGCTCGATCTCTTCGCCGGCCAACGTCCGGGGCAGGCTGCGGCCCTGTTTGGGTGCATCCAGCCGCCGTGAGGGATCGTCCGCCCGCCAGCCCTCGCCGAGGGCGAAGCGATAGAACTGCCGCACGGCCGACCGCCGTCGGGCCTGGGTCGCGGGCGACAGGCCGCGGCGGCCCAGATCAGCGTACCAGGCCTCGACCCCGGCTTCGTCGCCGCCCATCAGCCCGCCCGCGATTCCCGCCTCGGCATCCGCCAGATCGCGGCCATAGGCGGAGAGGGTGTGGGGCGAGGCGTCGCGTTCGACAGCCATCATTTCCAGGAAGGCCTCGACCTGGGGCGTGCTCATGCGTCTGCGCGCTTTGCGAAGTCGGCGCTTGGTGTAGAGGGTGGTGGGGTCATGCCGTGCCTGCCGCCGCCCGCTCTGTCGCCGTCCAGCCGCCTCCCGCGAGGCCGGTCATGAGCCCCGTGGCGATCGATGACGCACCGATTCCCGTTCATGAGCGCACCATAGCGCTGGTCGGGCTGATGGGCGTGGGCAAATCGACGGTGGGGCGCCGGCTGGCCAAACGGCTGGGCCTGCCCTTCGCCGACGGTGATATCGAAATCGAGGCGGCGGCGGCCATGACCGTTTCCGAAATCTTCGCCCAGCTCGGCGAGGCGGAATTCCGGGCCGGCGAGGCGCGGGTGTTGAAACGTCTGCTGCACGCCCCGCGGATGGTCCTGGCGACGGGCGGGGGAGCGGTGCTCAATCCGGAGACCCGGGCCGAGCTCAAGGCGCGCGCCGTCACGGTCTGGATGCGGGCCGACCTCGAGACCGTGGCCAGCCGGGTGCAACGGCGCGACACCCGGCCGCTGCTGCGGGGCCGCGACCCGCTCGAGGCGCTGAGGGCCATGGCCGAGGTGCGCTATCCCTTCTACGCCTGCGCCGATGTTGTCGTGGACGTGGCCAGCGGTGCCCACGCCGAGGCGGTCGAGTGCATCGTCCGGGCGCTGGAAGCCTATTGGGCCGAGGCGGTGGTATGAACACGGTCATTCCAGTCTCCGGCGAAGGTTTCCTTCCCTACGATGTGGTCATCGGCTGCGGTTTGCTGCCCGATCTGGGCCGACGGATCGCCGCCCTTGCCAAACATCGGACCGTGGTCGTCACGGACGAGACCGTCGCCGCCCTCCATGGACCGGCGGTGCTGGCGGCGCTGGAGGCCGCGGGAGTCCGCGCCCGGCTGTTGACCGTGCCGCCCGGCGAGGTCTCGAAATCCTTCGCCGAACTCGAGCGGGTCATCGACCGGCTGCTGGCCTTCGGTCTGGACCGGCGCGACCTGATCGTGGCCCTGGGCGGGGGCGTCGTCGGCGACCTCGCGGGTCTGGCCGCGGCCCTGTTCATGCGCGGCATCGATTTCGTGCAGGTTCCCACGACCCTGCTGGCCCAGGTCGATTCCTCGGTCGGGGGCAAGACGGCGATCGACACGCCGCGCGGCAAGAATCTGGTCGGAGCCTTCCACCAGCCGCGGCTGGTGGTCGCCGACATCGACCTGCTGGCCACCCTGCCGCCGCGCCAACTGCGCTCGGGCTGGGCCGAGGTGCTGAAGCACGGTTTGATCTGCGACCTGGACTTCTTCGACTGGCTGGCGGGCGAGGGGGCCGTCGGCGCGGAAGGCGACCCCGCTGCCCTGACCCGGGCCGTGGTCCGGTCGGTCGAGATCAAGAGCGCCATCGTCGGCGAGGACGAAAAGGAGGCCGGGCGGCGGGCCCTGCTGAACCTCGGCCATACCTTCGGCCATGCCATCGAGGCCGAATTGGGCTTCGACGAGACGAAACTCACCCACGGCGAGGCGGTGGCGCTGGGCTGCGCCATGGCCTTCCGCTTCTCGGCGGCTGCCGGGCTCTGCGAAGGAAGCGTGGCCGACCGGGTGGGACAGGTCATCGCCGCCGCCGGCCTGCCGGCGCGGCTGGCGGAGGTCGGAGCCTTCTCCGCCGATGCGCTGGTCAAACGTATGGCGGGCGACAAGAAGGCGGAGGGTGGGCGTCTGACCCTGATCCTGGCCCGTTCGATCGGCGACGCCTTTGTCGACAAGGCCGTCGACCGCATCGCCCTTGCGGACTTCCTGAGGACGGAAGGCGCGAGGTGAGCATGCGTCTGGACGCCGTCCCGCTCGAAAGCCGCTTCGTCCGGCTGGAACCCCTGACGGCCGCGCTGGAAGGCGAGATGCGCGCCGCACTGGATTGCGACGCGGCGTCCTGGGACGTCATGGTCGCCGCCGCCTACGGCCCGCATTTCGACAGCTGGTGGCGGTCGGCGCTCAAGGCGATGGAGCAGGGGACCCGCATCGCCTGGGCGGTCCGGCGATTGAGCGACGGTGCCTTGGTCGGCACGACCAGCCTGTATGAGATCAAGCCGGACTACCGCCGCTGCGAAATCGGCTCGACCTTCTATCGGCCCGAGGCGCGGGGCGGCCCGGTCAATCCGTCCTGCAAGCGGCTGTTGCTGGGACACGCCTTCGACGGCGGCGCGGTGCGGGTCGAGATTCTCACCGACGCGATCAATCCCGGCAGCCAGGCCGCGATCCGCAAGCTGGGTGCCCGCGACGAAGGCGTCCTGCGCAAGCACAAGATCACCTTCAAGGGCCGGATCCGGGATACCGCCCAGTTCGCTGTCCTTGACGACGACTGGCCCGAGGTCCGGGCGCGGCTGGATGCCCGGCTGGCGGCGTTCGGCTAGTCAACCGCGCGGCAATCGGTGGGCGGGCGGCCGTCCGCCGTCCAGGTCGCCATCACGCCCTTGCCGCGCAGCTCGTAGCCCGAGGCCTTGTACCAGATGCCGTCGGCGGCCCGTTCCTGATGCAGGTCCACGGCCTCGCCGCTGGAGTTGCGGACGGTCGCCATCTGGCGCGGATTGTCGAAATCGACCGACAGGCGCTCGGTGTTGTTGCACAGGTAGACGGTGCGGATGACGCGGTTCAGGGCGCGGTCCTGGGCTTCTGCGCCCGTGCGGCGGCGGGCGGTCTGCGCCTCCTGGGCCCGTTCCCGCACCGAATCGCCGTCTGTCGGCGCTTCGGCCGGCTTCTGGCCGCAGGCGGCGGTCGCGAGACAGGCGAGGACGACGGCGGCGGCGGTCAGGCGCTTCATGCAAACTCTCGAACAAGCGGTGCCGTAAGGCCCGGCGGACTAACGTACATCGGTCGCCGCTGTTCCCTTGCGCCGGGCGCGGAAGAAGCTGCGGAGCAGGTCGCCGCCCTCTGCGGCCAAGACCCCGCCCTCGAAGGCGGGCCTCCAGTGGCAGGTCGGCTGGTCAAAGAAGCGCGGGCCGTGCGCCACCGCGCCGCCCTTGGTGTCGTCCGCACCCCAGACCACCCGGCCGATGCGGGCGTGGCTGATGGCCCCGGCGCACATGGCGCAGGGCTCGAGCGTCACATAGAGGGTCAGGCCGGTGAGGCGGTAATTTCCGAGCCGGGCGGCCGCTGCGCGCAGGGCGACGATCTCGGCGTGGGCGGTCGGGTCATGGGCACCGATGGGGCCGTTTCTGCCCTCCGCGACGACCTCGCCGGTCGATTCGTCGACGATCACGCAGCCCACGGGAGTCTCTCCCGCGTCCGCCGCCGCTTGCGCACACGCCAAGGCCATGTGCATGAACCGCTCATCATGGCCAGCCATCCCCGAGACAACGACAAGAAGCCGCGCCCGCGTCAAGACGACAGCCGCGACGGCCCCCGCAAACCCTACGTCA
>JAUYAG010000143.1 GCA_030693575.1 Brevundimonas sp.
CGATCCAGTATGCGCCTGCCCCCGTTCAATCCGCCCACGCGCCTGCGCCTGCGCCCACGATGGCCGCGCCGCCCCTGTCCATGCCGTCCGACCCCGCCACCATCGTCGCCAAACAGGGCGAAGAGGTGAAGTCGCCCATGGTCGGCACCGTCTATCTGCAGGCCTCGCCGGAAGCGCCGCCGTTCTGCCAGGCCGGCGACAAGGTCAAGAAGGGCCAGACCCTGTTGATCGTCGAGGCCATGAAGACGATGAACCCGATCCAGGCCCCCCGCGACGGCGTCGTGGTCGAGGTGCTGGTCGGCGACGCCCAGCCGGTCGAGTTCGGCGAGCCCCTCGTCCTGCTCGAGGCGTAAGCCATGTTCACCAAGGTCCTCATCGCCAACCGCGGCGAAATCGCCCTGCGCATTCACCGCGCCTGCAAGGAGATGGGCATCTCCACCGTCGCCGTGCACTCCGAGGCCGACCGCGGCGCCATGTGGGTGCGGCTGGCCGACGAAAGCGTCTGTATCGGCCCGGCGCCCGCCGCCAAGAGCTATCTCAACATCCCGTCGATCATCGCGGCGGCCGAAATCACTGGTGCCCAGGCCATCCACCCCGGCTACGGCTTCCTGTCCGAGAACGCCCGCTTCGCCGAGATCGTCGAAGCCCACGGCATGACCTTCATCGGTCCCAGGCCCGAACACATCCGGGTCATGGGCGACAAGATCACCGCCAAACAGACCGTTCTTGAAGCCGGCATCCCCTGCGTCCCCGGCTCGGCCGGCGAGGTCGAGACCATCGAGGACGCCATCGCCGCCTCGAAGACCATCGGCTTCCCCCTGATCGTCAAGGCCGCCGCCGGCGGTGGCGGGCGCGGCATGAAGGTCGCCCTGACCGCCGAGGACCTGGTCGAGGCCGTCCAGACTGCCCAGTCCGAGGCCACCGCCGCCTTCGGCAACGGCGCGGTCTATATGGAGCGCTACCTCCAGAAGCCGCGCCACATCGAGCTTCAGGTCATCGCCGACAGCCACGGCAATGTCGTCCATCTCGGCGAACGCGACTGCTCCCTGCAACGCCGCCACCAGAAGATCCTCGAAGAGGCCCCCTCGCCCGCCCTGTCGGCCGCCGAACGACTCGCCATCGGCGAGACGGTCAACAAGGCCATCGCCTCGATCGGCTACCTTGGCGTCGGCACCATCGAATTCCTCTGGGAAGACGGCGAGTTCTTCTTCATCGAGATGAACACCCGCCTGCAAGTCGAGCATCCGGTTACGGAAATGATCACGGGCGTCGATCTGGTTCGCGAGCAGATCCGCATCGCCGCCGGCCTGCCCCTGTCGTTCAAACAATCGGACGTCAGCTTCACCGGCCATGCCATCGAATGCCGGATCAACGCCGAGAACGCCGAGACCTTCACCCCCTCGCCCGGCACGATCACTGACTTCCACGCACCGGGCGGCCTGGGCGTCCGGCTGGATAGCGCCATCTACGCCGGCTATTCCATCCCGCCCTATTACGACAGCCTCATCGGCAAGCTCATCGTCCACGGCCGCGACCGCGAGGAGTGCATCGCCCGCCTCAGGCGCAGCCTGAACGAGATGGTCGTCGGCGGCATCGACACCACGATTCCGCTGTTCCAGAAGCTGCTGCAGGAGCCCGACATCCTGTCCGGCGACTACGACATCCACTGGCTGGAGAACTGGGCCAAACGCCAGAAGGGCGCGGCCTGAGCGATCCCGGCTTCAGCGCCGGCGGCCCCTTCGGCGGGTTCGGACCCGACGAACTGCTGAACTGCTACGCGACGGGCGTCTTCCCGATGGGCGAGGCCCGCGACGACCCGCGGATCTTCCTCGTCGAGCCGGAACAGCGGGGCATCATCCCGCTGGACCGGTTCCACGTCCCGACCCGCCTGAAGCGCACGGTCCGCGCTGACGCCGTCACGGTCCGCGTCGACACGGCCTTCGACGCCGTGCTCGACGCCTGCGCCGCCTCCGGCTCCGGCCGCGAGGACAGCTGGATCAACGCCCCGATCCGCCGCCTCTACATAGAACTGAACGCCCGCGGCCACGCCCACAGCATCGAATGCTGGCGTGACGAGACCCTGGTCGGGGGCCTGTACGGCGTCACCCTCGGCGGGGCCTTCTTCGGCGAGAGCATGTTCAGCCGCGAACGGGACGCCTCGAAGATCGCCTTGGTGCATCTGGTCGCGCGGCTGAAGCGCGGCGGCTGGCGTCTGCTCGACACCCAGTTCCTGACCGGCCACCTGAGCCAGTTCGGCGCGGTTGAAACCCCGCAGGCCGCCTATCTCAAACTGCTACGGGCGGCCCGCCCGCTAAGGCCCAATAGCCGGTCGCTGTTCGATCCGATGACGGGATCAGAGGCCCTGTTCTACGCCTTGCAGCCGACGATCCAGGCGTCATAGATCGGGTGCTGCAGCCCGCTGACGGCGGGCGATGAGGCGAACATCCAGCCGCGGAAGATCTGCCGCGGCTCGCTGACCTGGATGACGCCCCGCGGCTGCAGGCTGACTTCGAGGTAGGCAACGGCGTCGGACACCTGCTCATCCGGCGCGGAAACCTCGCAGGCCCGGGCGGTGAAGATCAGCGTCCGCTGGAACCGGACCGGCCGCCCCCCGACCTCGACCTCGAACCGCATCGATTCCGCGGTGATCTTGTCGATGGCTTCGACGATGGCCACCCGCCGGCGCTGGCGTCGGGCCGGCGCTGCGGGCGCCTCAACACGCTTGGTCGGAGCCTCGTCGGCCTTCTCTTCCTCGTCGGCCTTCTCCGCCTCTTCAGCGATCACAATAGGCGGCGTGACCGGCGTCACAGCGATCGGCGAGGCCGGCGCAGGCGCCGCTTCCGGCGCGGGCTCGACCGGCGGCGTCTGCGGCGTGGTCTGGCGGTTCAGGGCCGCCGTCGCGTCCTGGATCGGCACCGCGTCCTGGGGCAGGTCATTGATGGCCGAGGCGAGAACCGCGCCCGACGCCAATAGCGCCACTGCGGTCACCCCCGCCATGATCGCCCCGCGCGGAGTCATTCCGGACGCCAGGCTTCGTAGTCGCCGGTCGCCGGCGGTCGCACGCCGTCCGAGGCAAGCGACCCCTTGGGCTTCCAGGCCATCGGCGTACCGGTCAGATTGGGCAGATGATCCTCTTCCCACGCGCGGCGCGGCAAGGGCTGATCGGTCGGCAGTTCGTCGAAGGTGTAGTGCAGCCAACCATGCCAGTCGGGCGGCACCTTCGAGGCGTCGGCATAGCCGTTGTAGATCACCCAGCGGCGGCGGCGGCCATCGTAGCTCGAGCTGTCGCGCGAGAGGTAGTAGCGGTTGCCGAACTCATCGGTCCCCACATGCTCGCCACGCTTGGCGATGGTGAAGAAGGTGCCGATGGTGGCGCCACTGGTCCAGCCGAAGATTCTGCCTAGCACGTCGGGAAATCCACTCACGCTCGGTCAGCCGGCGGGGGCCGGCGACGCAGGCCGCATCATAGAAAGCGCCGGGGCCTGCGTCCAGCACTGCGAGATGGCCTGCAGGCTCAACATCTTGGGGGTAACCGCCCACGGACACGCCAGATTTATTGCCGGGAGGTCCACCCCGCCGCTAGTCTGGCCGAAAGGCCACGCCGAGTCCGCCATATGCGATTTCCCTTCGCCTCCCTCGCCGCCGCGATGCAGCGCCCTCTCCGCGAGATCGAACGTGCGGATCGGATCGTCGCGGTCCGCGCGCCTGAAGGCTGGACCGATGTCCAGGTCGAGGCATGGCTGGATTGGGCCGAAGCGGAAGGGTTCGCGGTGGACGGCGAGGATGCCCTTGCCGCAATGGCCGCCGCCTGGGGCAGTCGCCTGGAGCCCGGCAATGCAGAGATCCTGGCGGCAACCCTGCTGCTTGGGCTGGTCTCACCGGCTCGCTCATCCGGGCATGCCGTCGGACTGATCAATCTGTCCGAGCCCGATGCGGCCCGCCGACTGGGGGCGGAATCGGCACTGAGGCGGGGCGAGCGACTGGCCGCCGGCGCAGTGGAGGCGGTCGCGGCGGCGCTTGAGCGCGTGGCTGATGCGGTCTCTCGTTGTGAAGGACCGCGTGTCGATTGCGCCGACCCTCAGCGGAATCCGGCCCTGGCGCGCGCAGCACTGGCCGCACGGCGGGCCGGCGCCGCCGACGCTGACATCATCCGCGCCATGCACGGCGAACGGTTTTTGGTCGCCCCGACGCCGGTCGCGGCGCTGCCGCCCCGCCTTGCGCTGGCCGACCGGGCCATGATTGCTTCGGGCGCACCGGAAGCCACGGCAGCCGCCGAGGCCGC
Organism: Brevundimonas sp.; assembly: GCA_030693575.1. Taxonomy (GTDB): domain Bacteria; phylum Pseudomonadota; class Alphaproteobacteria; order Caulobacterales; family Caulobacteraceae; genus Brevundimonas. The sequence goes on from JAUYAG010000143.1 coordinate 4,283, forward strand.
CCTTGATGGTGATCTGATCCTCACCTTCGATCCAGGCACCGCCGAAGCCATCCTGGAAGGGACACGGGCACCAGCGATCCTCCTGTCCCTGCCTGCGCTGAAGCAGATCGCGGGCGTGGAGTTTGAGTCTGCCCTCCGCGATCTCGCGGGGGCTTGGGCGACAGCCCTGACGAAGGGCGGCGGCACGGTGGTGGCCCTGGGCCTGGGCGGACTCGCGGATCTTGTGCTCAGCAGCGACGCCCGGGTGGACGTCTCGCCAGTGGACCGGTTTTCGGAATTGGTGCGGGCGGCGGCCGGCGTTGCCTCGGTGGCCCTCTTCGTGGACGACCGCGAGGCTCATCTCCGGCTCGGCCTGTCACGGCTATCGGCCGTTGAAACCTGGCAGACCGCCGACGGCGGGACGGGCCGGCGCCTGCGCCCCTCGATCGCAACCGCCATCGCACGAGCCGGCAGCGACGTCGAAGCCGCCGAGCGCCATCTGTTCGGGCGGCGCACCCTGGTCGATGCTCCGGGGGTCAATCATGCTTCCTTACGGGCCAGAGGCTTTACCGACGTGGAGCTTGAAGCCCTCGAGCACGCCCTGAACGCGGTCGAGGTCCTCCATGACGCCTTCCGGGACCCCGTGCTCGACGCCGGCTTCCTGCGCGACGTTCTGGGCTTCGAGGGGTCCGTGGATGATCTGTTGCCGCAACTCGGCTTCTCCGCGGAGGACGTCGCACTCGCCGAAGCCTGGGTTTTCGGCCAAGGCGATCTCACGGGTTGGGGCGGCGTCCCGGCGGAGCTCGAGCTGGTCCTTTCCGATCCCCCGGGGTTCGAAGCCGGGCTTCGTGCGCAACTGGACGCGTTCAGCGCGATTCCGGACACGGCCGCGACGCTGATCGACTGGCGCACCACCCCGGCGCAAGCCGCTCGCCTGCTGGCTGATGGCGCACGGGAAGGCCGGCGCGCCGTCCGGCTGATGCGGGAGCCGGCACCCGCCGGTCCGCTGCTCGACCTTCCTGAGCCCGGACCTGCGTCGCAGCCCCAGGCACGTCGCTGGGAGCCCGAGGCGAAGGCCGTCGAGCGGGTCGTTGAAAAGGTCGTCGAACGCGACCGGACGCGCCGCAAGCTGCCCGACAGGCGCAAGGGCTACATCCAGAAGGCCGCTGTCGGGGGGCACAAGGTCTATATCCACACCGGCGAGTACGAGGACGGAGAACTCGGGGAGATCTTCATCGACATGCACAAGGAAGGTGCCGCCTTCCGCTCGCTGATGAACAATTTCGCCATCGCGATCTCGATCGGCCTGCAATACGGCGTGCCGCTTGAGGAGTTCGTGGACGCCTTCATCTTCACCCGGTTCGAGCCGGCGGGAGCCGTGACGGGCAATGATTCGATCAAGTCCGCGACCTCCATCCTCGACTACATCTTCCGCGAACTGGGCGTGTCCTATCTGGACCGCCATGAGCTGGCCAACGCCGAGCCTGACCCCTTGAACGGCAACGGGCTGGGCACGCTGGAAGGCGATGGCGATGCGCCCGAAGCGGTTCCGGCCGCCCGGTTCATCTCCAAGGGTTTTGCGCGCGGGGCGGCGCCGGACAATCTGGTCGTCCTGCCCTTTGGCCAGAAGCGGGATGTGGCGGTCGGACCTGCCACGGCCACCGAGGCGGTCGCATGTCCCGCCTGTGGGGATTTCGCGCTCCAACAGCGCGGCGCGGGCTGGATTTGCGACACGTGCGGCGCGGCACCGTCGATGCAGGGTTGATCAACGAATTGGCGCCATCATGCTTCGCGTCGAGCCTTGCCCGACGCCGAGACTGGAGCCACCCGTGAAGCCGATCCTGACCGCCGCCGCCGTCGCTGCCCTTGTCGCCATCGCCCTACCCGCGGTCGCCCAGAACGCGGGCCAGATCGCCCGCGTCCGTGGAGGGGCGAGCTGCGCCGGCTGCAACCTGTTCCAGGCCGCGCTGTCCGGACTGGAGGCGAATGGGCTCAATCTGTCCGGAACCCGGTTGCGGCAGGCCGATCTCAGCCTGAGCGTGATGAACCGCACGCGCTTCGCCAACGCCGATCTGCGGGATGTCGAGGCCTATGGCGGGGTCTTTTCCAGCTCGAACTTCTCGGGGGCCAATATGACGAACGCCAGCTTTGTCGGAGCCTGGCTGGACGGTGCGGCCTTCGCCGGCGCGACCCTGACCGGAGCCAATTTCTCGGGGGCCTCGCTGCGGCGCGCGACGGGCCTGACCCAGGCCCGTCTGAACCAGGCCTGCGGCGACGAGGCGACGCAACTGCCCGGCGGTCTGTCCATTCCGCGCTGCTAGATGGCCCCGCACCTTACGGCGAATTAAGTAGGGTTTGCCGATGTTTGAAGTCATGAAAAGGGCGTGAAACAGATCGCGTCCCCCCTGTTCCGTCGCCTCACGACAGCCGGCCTTGCGCTGGGCGTTGCAATGGCGGCTCTCGCGACGGCCGGATCGGCCAGCGCCGAAATGCAGCTGCAGTTCCAGTACCAGGATCGCGACGTCGCGCGGATGGTGTCGCTGGGCGGGACCTGCAACCGCTGCGAACTGTCCGGCCGGGACCTGACCGGCGCGGCCTTCGCCGGCGCGGTCTTCACCAACGCCACCCTCGTCGGCACCAACCTGCGCGGCGCGGAGCTGGTCGGATCGAACTTCTCGGGCAGCGACTTCAGCCGCGCCGACCTGTCGGGCGCGGAGATGATGGGCGCTGACTTCACCGGTGCAAACTTCTCAGGTGCCGACCTGTCGGGTGCCGAGGCCCAGAGCGCAACCTTGGTACGGGTGCGGCTGGCGGGCGCGGACCTTTCTGGCGCCGCGCTGAACGGGGCCAATTTGAACAGCGCGATCATGACCGGGACGGACCTGGAGGGGGCGGAGCTGAACGCCACCACCCTGGCCAATGTCAACGCCCGGTCGGCGGACTTCTCCAATGCGGAGATCGCCATGTCGAACATGGCCAACGGCGACTTCCGCTCGGCGGACTTCAGCGACGCCACCCTCAACGGAGCCCGTCTGACCGGCGGGCGGTTCGGGGGCGCGGACTTCGACGGCGCGTCCATGAACCGCACAGACATCCGCGGCACGGACCTGTCGGGCGCCCGCGGCCTGACGCAGGCGCAGGTCAGCCGGGCCTGTGGCGACGCGAACACCCGGCTGCCGGGCAGTCTCACCACCCGCGTCTGCCGTGGCGTCAGCAGCGTCCGGATCGCGACGCCCCGGCCGCCGGCTCCGCCCGCGCCTCCGGTTCCGCCGCGTTCGCGGAACCTCGTCGTGGCCAGCGCCGACCGCTGACTTCCGTCAGGTCTTGAGCGGCAGCGCTGCACGGATGTGCAGCTCCTTGTACTGACGTTCGGCCGCGTCCGAGGGCGCGCTCATCAGCAGATCCTGCCCCTGCTGGTTCAGCGGGAAGGCGATGACCTCGCGGATCGCGACCTGGTTGGCCAGCAGCATGACGATCCGGTCGATGCCGGGGGCCAGACCGCCGTGCGGCGGCGCGCCGTAGCGGAAGGCGTTCAGCATGCCGCCGAACTGGTCCTCGACGACCGAGGCGTCATAGCCGGCGATCTCGAAGGCCTTGAGCATGATGTCGGCCTTGTGGTTCCGGATCGCGCCGGAGCACAGCTCATAGCCGTTGCAGACGATGTCATACTGGTAGGCGAGGATGTCGAGCGGGTCCTTGGTGGTCAGGGCCTCCATCTCGCCCTGCGGCATTGAGAAGGGGTTGTGCGAGAAGTCGACCTTCTTCTCTTCCTCGCTCCACTCGAACATCGGGAAGTCGACGATCCAGCAGAATTTGAACTCGTCGTCCGAGATCAGGTTGAGGTCCTGGCCCAGCTTGGTGCGGGCGTTGCCGGCGAATTTGTAGAAGACCGACGGATCCCCGGCGGCGAAGAAGGCGGCGTCGCCCTTGCCCATGGCCAGGGACTTCATCAGGGCGTCGGTCGCCTCGGCACCGAGGTTCTTGGCGATCGGGCCGCCCCAGGCCCCCTGGTCCTCGGACCAGAAGATGTAGCCGAGGCCAGCCTGGCCCTCGCCCTGGGCCCAGCTGTTCATGCGGTCGCAGAAGGCGCGCGAGCCGCCGGTCGGGGCGGGAATGGCCCAGACGGCGTTCTTCGCATCGCCGGCGAGGATCTTGTTGAACAGGCCGAAGCCGCCGTCGCGGAAATGGTCGCTGACGTCGGACATCTCGATCGGATTGCGCAGGTCCGGCTTGTCGGTGCCGAACAGGGCGATGCTCTCCCGGTACGGGATGCGGACGAAGGGATAGGGATCGACCGTCTTGCCGTCGGCGAACTCCTCGAACACGCCGTGCATGACGGGCTCAATCGCTGCAAAAACATCCTCTTGCGTGACAAAGCTCATCTCGACGTCGAGCTGGTAGAACTCCAGCGAGCGGTCGGCGCGCAGGTC
>JAUYAG010000152.1 GCA_030693575.1 Brevundimonas sp.
GCCGGCGGTACCTGCAGGCGCAGCGGCCCCGGCGGCCCCGGGCGCCCCCGCCTTCGCCGTCGTCTATCCCGGCGGCGCGGCCCAGGGCCCCGCCACAGTCGCACGCGGTCCGGACGGGCCGGGCGGCATCCTCAGCTTCACCACGGACGCCACGCCTGACGCCGTGATCGACTTCTATCGCCAGCGCGCCGAGGCGGCCGGCCTGGCCTCGGTCATGGCCATGAACACCGGTGACGCCCGCGCCTACGGCGCCGCCGCCAGTGACGGCAGCGGCCAGCTGCTGCGCGTCGTCGCCACCCCGGTCGAGGACGGCCCGACCAGCGTGCAGCTGGACTGGACCGCCGGCCGGTGAAACCCGCCGCCGCCCTGGCTGCCTGCCTCCTGATAGGCGGGTGCGCCACGGCCGGTCGGCCCGTCGCCGCGCTCGCGCCGGTCGACGGCTATCTCGACCCGGCTGCCGTCACAGCCCTGGCGGCGCAATTCACCCCCTCCCCTGTGGACCCTCAAGCCGAACAGGCCGTGTTCGCTTCGGTCGAACCGGGCACGGACCGCTGGTGGTTGGCGATCGCCCAGGCGGAGCTGCGACCGCCCGAGGCCGCCCAGCATTTCGACTGCGTCCTCGGCGCCCGCCTGACGGAGCAGCCGCGCCCGGCGCTGACGCGGCTGATGAACCGGCTGCTGATCGATTCAGCGAGCGTGGCCGGGGCGCTGGCCGAACGCGCGCCGCGCCGACGGCCCGTCGCCGAACAGCCCGAGCTTCAGCCCTGCGTGCGGATGGACGAGACCGGGCGCAACAGTCCCTCGTGGCCAGCAGGCGGCGCCGTCGCCGGCGCGACCTATGGCGAGATGTTCGCCGCCCTGGTGCCCGATCGGGCGGAGGCGGCGAGGCGGCGTGGGCGGGATATCGGCGAGAGCCGCGCCCTGTGCCGCGTCAACTGGCAGGCCGATGTGACCGACGGATTGCAGATCGGGCAGGCCGTCTATGAGCGGGCCGCAGCCATGCCGTCCTTCGCCGCCGATCTGGCGGCCGCCCGGGCGGAAGTCGCCGCCGCGCGCGCCGAGGGCCTGACCAATCCCGGTTGCGCGGCGGAACGCCGGGCGCTGGCGCTTACGCCGGTCGGGGGCTGACCAGCGAACCGTAGAGATCGGTGCGCCGGTCGCGGAAGAAGCCCCAAGCGGCGCGGTGGCGGTCGATGTAGTCGAGGTCGAAGGTATGGACCAGCGCTCCCTCCTCCGCCCGGCCGAAGCTCTCGACCAGATCGCCGCGGTGGTCGGCGATGAAGGATGAGCCGTAGAAGACCTGGCCTGCCTCATTGACCTGCTCATGGCCGATGCGGTTGGCGCCGATCACCGGCACGACGTTCGAGACGGCATGGCCCTGCATGGCGCGACGCCACGGCTCGGCGGTGTCGAGTTCCTTGTCGTGCGGTTCCGAGCCGATGGCGGTGGGATACATCAACACCTCCGCGCCCTGCAGCATCATGGCGCGGGCGGTTTCGGGGTACCACTGGTCCCAGCAGATGCCGACGCCGATGCGGCCGTGGCGGGTGCTCCAGACCTTGAAGCCGGTGTCGCCGGGCCGGAAATAGTATTTCTCCTGATAGCCGGGGCCGTCGGGGATGTGGCTCTTGCGATAGACGCCGAGCGCCGCGCCGTCGGCGTCCAGCATGACCATCGAGTTGAAATAGTGCGGCCCCTCGCGCTCGAAGATCGAGACGGGGATGGCGACGCCCAGTTCGGCCGCCACGGGCTGGAGCGCCGTCACGCACGGATGCTCGCGCCACGGGTGGGCGGTCCCGAACCAGCGCTCCTCCTGCGAGACGCAGAAATACGGGCCCTGGAAGAGCTCGCTGGGCAGGATGACCTGGGCGCCCCTGGACGCGGCCTGACGGATCAGGTCGATGGTCTTGTCGATATTGGCCTGCAGGTCCTCGCCGTACGAGGTCTGCAGGGCGGCGACGGAGATGGTGCGGGCCATCAGGCAGGCTCCTGCTGGGAGATGCAGTGGAAGGATCCGCCGCCGGACAGGATGGCGATGGAGGACAAGGGGATGATCTCCCGGTCCGGGAAGACCGTCTTCAGGCCCTGACAGACCAGGTCGACGGCGCGCGCATTGCCGTAGTCCGGCACGATCACGGCGCCGTTTGCGATGAGGAAATTCATGTGGCTGGCCGGGATCGGCTTTTCATCCTCATCGCCGATGAAGCCGGGCGACGGCAGGCGCAGCAGTTTCAGCGGCGCGCCGGTCGCATCGGTCATCTCCGACAACGCTTTCGCCACCGCGTCATAAACCGCGTCATTGGGATCGCCGCGGCCCCAGGCGATCGGGCAGGCGACGACGCCCGGCGCGACGAAGCGGGCGAGGTTGTCAACGTGGCCGTCGGTGTGATCGTTCAGCAGGCCGTCGCCGAGCCACAGCACCTTGCGCGCACCCAGCGACTCCCTGAGCGCCGCCTCGGCGGCGGCCTCGCTCCAGCCGGGGTTGCGGTTGGGGTTCAGCAGGCACTGGCGGGTGGTGACGATGGTCCCCTGCCCGTCGTGATCCAGCGCCCCGCCCTCGAGAATGAAGTCATGACGCTCCAGCGCCACGCCGGACGCCGCGCCGATCTGGTCGGCGACCGTGTCGTCATGCTCCAGCTCGTATTTTCCGCCCCAGCCGTTGAAGCGGAAGGCGGCGGCGCTCGCGGACCCCGCCGCGAAGATCGGTCCGGTGTCGCGCAGCCAGATGTCGCCGAAGCGGCCGTCGATGACCTCGACACTGGCGACCCCGGAGAAGCGGGCCCGGGCGTCGTCGAGGGCCTCAGGCTTGCCCACCATCAGTTTCACGGTTTCGCGGCCCGGCCCCGCCAGGGCGCGGACGAGGGCCTCGACCTCGGCCTGGGCCGGCTCGAGATTCTCTTCCCACAGCTCGCCGTGACTGGGCCAGCCGACCCACATCGCGCGATGCGGTGACCATTCGGCGGGGATGGGAGAGGCGGTCATGAGCGGTGGAACATCCTCGGTGTGAATGGGCTGGCTGCGCCAGATAGACACCCCGGTCCCCGACTTCAACGGAGCAGGTCAAAAGCAGCCGCGCACAAAAGAAAGGGGCGGCCCGTTTCCGGACCGCCCCGATCATGTCAGTTCAGGCCGAAGCCTGGGCCTTAGAAGGCCACCCGCAGGGTCGCCGAGATCGTGCGCGGAGCGCCGACCGAAGCGAAGGGCTGGCTGAAGCCAGGGGTGCCGGGGGTCGACGACGCGCGGGTGCCGAGGTTGGCGTAGTACTGCTCGTCGAAGATGTTGTCAGCGTTCACCTGGATGAAGGTGCCTTCGTAGCCGAAGGCAGCCATGTCGAGGCGGATGTTGGCGTCAACTGTGGTGAAGGCGTCGGCCGACATGTCATTGACGTCGGTCACCCAGCGCTCGCCCGTGTATTTCGCCTGAAGGCCGGCTTCCAGGTACTCGGTGAACTGGTAGTTGATGCGAGCCGAGGCCATCCATTCCGGCGTCTCGACCAGCTCCTTGCCCTTGGTGAGCACGATCTGCGGAATGCCACCGACGGTGTTGTTCACGTAGTCGTCCTGCACTTCCGAGCTCAGCCAGGTCGCCGAGGCGTACAGGCTGAGGGCTTCGATCGGCGACCAGCCGATGGAGCCTTCAGCGCCGATGCGCTCGACGGCACCGACGTTACGGTCAACGAACTGACCGAGGTCGTCATCGAAGGAGCTGACGATGCGGTTTTCTTCGCTGTTGGCGAACACCGAGACGGTGCCGACCAGGTTCGGGACCGTATAGCGGTAGCCGAGGTCGAAGTTCTGGGCCGATTCCGGCTGGACGGTCGGGTTGCCGACGGTCCCGTCAGCGAAGCGACGCACGCCGTAGAGGCTGTCCGTGCGCGGTGCCGACAGGGTCTCGGCGTAGTTGACGTAGACCGAGTGGCCTTCACCCCAGCGGTACGTAGCGCCCACGTTCGGCAGGATGTCCTCATACTCGACGTCGCGCGAGTAGGGCGCGATGTACTGGATCGAGTTCAGCGTGGCGCCCGAACCGGTCGTACGACCGGCGATGGCGAGGTTGCCGTTGGTCAGGGTCGTGCTCACGCCGTTGACGATGGCGGTCGTCGTCGTGGTCTCGCTGGTGCAGAGCACGTTCGACGATGAGTTCTGCGTGAGGCAGAACTGGTTCAGTTCGCGGCGGAAGAACGGTGCGCGGACGCCGATGTTGATGGTCAGCGCGTCGTCCATGAACTGGCCGCGGTATTCGAGCGAGAACTGGTTCAGTTCGGCGATCGAAAGGCGGTCACGCGAGCGCAGCTCGTAGCCGTTGCGGTTGACGATGCGGTTTTCGAGGATGTTGCGACCACCGAACCAGTCGATGAAGCGCGGGTCGTTCGGGTTCGAGAAGTTCACCCGGCCGTAAAGGCCGGTCTGGCGGTGACGACCGAAGTCGAGCGCATAGGCGGCGCGCAGACGGTGGTTGTTGTCCAGATCCCAGATCAGCGAGCTGTTCAGGCCATAGCGGTGGGTGTTGGTGTTCGACGGCGTCATGACGCGGACGGTGTCCAGCGTGTCGCCGTCGCCGTTCAGGTCGACGCCACCGGTCGTGAACGTGCCACGCAGCGTGCGGTCGGATTCCGACAGGGCCAGCTGCTGGGTGCCGCCGTTCGCCAGGGTGTACTGGAACGAGGGATCGATCGTCAGCACCAGGCTGTCCGACAGGGTGAATCGCGACTGGCCGCGGATGCTGCCCGTGTTCGACGGGTTGACGCGCAGACCCCAGTAGTTGGTGCCGTTGCTGTCGACGTCGGCGATGCCGGCGCGGACGGTCGGCGCGACATAGGTGGTGTCGAAATCGACGTCCCAGCCACGCGGGTCGGTTTCAACCTGCGGCAGGATCGAGCCGGTCGCGGTGCCGAGGTTCGGGCCGAGGTAGTTGTTGTTGCGGTTCTCGTTCCAGTTACCCGACAGCGACAGGAAGTCGCCGTTGTCGCCGAGCGGCTGATAGATGCGACCGTTGAACTGCGTCTTCTGCAGGTCGCCGCGACCCTTGAACTTGTCGTAGTTCGTGCTGGAGACCGCGAACCAGGCCGAGGTGCCCCAAGGGCCGAACTCGCCGGTGTTGATCAGCGCCATGTAGCGACGGTAGTTGAAGTCGCCGTACGAGAACTGGCCCCAGCCGCCGAAGTCGGCGGTCGGACGCAGCGTCACGTAGTTGATGGTGCCGCCGGTGGCTGCGGCGGTCGGGCTGTCGACGTCGGTCGAACCGGTGTTGACCGAGGCGCGCTCGATCAGTTCCGGGTCCAGCTGCTGGTTGGTGTAGCTGGCGTAGTTGCCGGTGTCGTTCAGCGGAATGCCGTCGAAGGTCAGCGAGACGCGGTTGCCGTCGAAGCCACGCAGACGGATGTTGCCGCCCGACGAGCCGTAGGAGTCGGTGTTGGTGAAGCTGAGGCCGGGCGTCAGGTTCAGGGTCTGCAGGATCGTCTGACCCGGGGTCTGGGTCGCGATGAACTCTTGCGTGATCGTGTTGCGGGTCTTGGCGACCGTCTCGGAGACGGCCAGGCCATCGACGTTACGGGGGCCGGTCGCGCCGGTGACCACGACTTCGTCGAGTTCGGCGGCTTCCGTACCCGAAGACTGGGCCGATGCGGCGCCTGCGACCAGAAGGCCGCTGAAGAGGGCGGTGGTCGCCCAGAACACGCGTTTGCGGTTCATCATTGTCATCTATCCCCGATGAAGAAGGGCGCGTACGCCCGGCAACCGGCGGCAGCCGGCTAATCTCCCGCCCCCTCTAGGCGTGCCATCGGAAAGTGGGACGACATTCGTGTGACAGTGATATGACAGCTGGCGTCGGTGGCGTCAGAGACACACCCGGTCGGTCCGGAACCTGTGGATCATTCCGGCGTCGGCCCCGCTCATATCGACCTGCCAGATATTTCCTCCGGTGCCGGACCGAATTGACAGGGCTGGCGGGGGCTAGTCGCCCCAGACCGCCCTCAGGCGCGCCGCCCGGCCGCAGAATCGGCTGTAGCCGGCGTAACGGACCGGGTTCAGGCGGGCGAAGTCCTGATGGTAGGCCTCTGCGGGCCAGAAGCGGGCCGCGTCGCGAACGGGCGTCACAAAGCGGGCGGCCCCGATGCGGGCGACCGCAGCACGGCGCGACGCCTCGGCGGCGGTCTTCTGAACCGGGTTGGCGAACACCGCGGTCGCGTAGGCCGCCCCCTGATCGCAGAATTGCCCGTCCGGGTCTGTGGGATCGATGGTGAGCCAGAAGCGGTCGACCAGCTGGCGATAGCTGATCCGGGTCGGGTCGAACGTCACCTGGACGGCTTCAAGGTGGCCGGTGCCGCCGCGAACCACCTGTTCATAGCTGGGATTGGCGACGCGACCGCCGGCGAACCCGGACACCGCCGCCACCACCCCGGGTATCCGCTCGAAATTGGCCTCGACCGACCAGAAGCAGCCGCCGGCGAAGACGGCGACCTCGCGCCGGCCGCTGTCCCGCGCCTGCGGGCTGGACGGCGCGCTTTCGGCGGGGGCGCCCGGCGAACAGGCGGCGAGGGCGAGAATCACGAGGCTGGCGAGGGCGCGGCGCGACATGGGGCGAGACATGGGGGCGAAATCTCCGGCGGCGCGACAGGGCCCGCGCCATGACCGACATACGAGGGTCGCGCCGGGACGGTTTCAGATCAAGCGGCCAAAGCAAAACCGCCGCCCCCCTTTCGGGAGACGGCGGCTCTGTGTTGCTGGCCTTCGGCCTTCCGGGTTTAGCGGAAGTTGATGCCGATGGTGGCGCGACGGTTGAGCGGCTCACGCACGCCGTCGGCGGTGGCGCGGGC
>JAUYAG010000160.1 GCA_030693575.1 Brevundimonas sp.
CCTAGGCCGGTCCGGGGCCGGGTTCAATCGGGGAAGGCGGACAGCAATTCGTCGAGGGCCGCCTCGATCCGCCGCCAGCCCGGCTCATCCAGCGGCACGCCGCCGAAGCCGTCCCGGATGGCTCCGGACAGGGCCAGTTGCTGCACGGCGGCCATCAGCACGGCGTTGAGCGCGGTCGGATCGCCCTCGGGCGGGACCCGCAGGCGGGGCCGGCGTTCGCGCAGCCAGGCCTGTAACACGGCGCCGCGGTCGGCCTCGATCCGGCGCAGCAGGGCCGAATCCTCGACCAGGGCCCAGGCCATCAGGCGCAGGCTGAGCGGGCTGGCCCGCAGGGCGGCCGACCATGTCAGCAGGCTGATGCGGGCGAAGGTGCGCAGGCTGGGGGTCTCGACCCGGGGGATGGAGGCCAGGCTTGCGGCGAGGGCGGCGTCGGCCCGGGCGGCGATGCGGTCGACGACCCCCTCGACCCCGTCGAAATAGCGATAGACCAGCTTGCGGTCGCAGCCGGCCTCGGCGGCCAGGGTCTGGACATTGAGGCCGGGGAAGCCGTCACGCAGCAGGATGCGCTCGCCGGCCTCGACGATGAGGGCCTCGGTGGCGGGGCGGCTTCTCAGACGGACGGGCGAATCGGCCATGGGCGCAGCATCGGGCCGCACGGCCTGAGTCGGCAAGCGGGAGCGGAGCGGAGGGAAAAGGAGCGGCCCGGACCTGCGTCGGGGGGGCGTTAGCAGGACCGGGCCGCAGTAGACTCTGTCGAGCGCGCATCGCCGCAAGGTCCGATCGGTAAACGGCGGTTGGCGAAATCCGTTCCCGGCCAGGCTGCAGAAACCGGCACGGCGCCCGGCGGTCTGCGAGCCGGCTGCGGAACTTTCCTTAACGGCCAATGGTTTACAGGATCCATAGCGCGGCGAGGCGGAGGCCGGACGGCGCCAGTAAGTGAGGAAAGCATGAGCCTGCGACTGGAACGCATGGTCTACGAGAGCACGGCCACCGGGACCACGGACTCGATCCTGAACCTGTCGGTCATTCTGGCCGAGTCGCAGCGCAACAATGATCGGGACGGTCTGACGGGTGCCCTGGCCGCGCACCGCGAGCGCTACATCCAGGTGCTCGAGGGGCCGGCGCAGGCGCTGGACGCCCTGCTGGCGCGACTGGCGACGGACCCCCGCCACCGCGACATCGTCATTCTGGACCGCGCGCCGGTGCAGACGCGGCTGTTCGGCCAGTGGTCGATGGCGAGCGCCCGCATATCCCCCGAGAAGGCCGCGACGCTGGACGCCCTCGTGGCGCGTCAGGGGCTGACCGCCTGGGAGGTGATCCGGGTCATGCTGGACGGCGAGGACCCCCTCCACCTGACCTGAGCCGGGAAGCGGTCGGCAAACCGGACGCGGGCGGCTAGAAGGGATTGAAACAGGATTCCGACCATGCACCTCGCCCGCTTCCCCCGCATCCGCCTGGCCCATCTGCCGACGCCGCTGGAGCCGCTGCCGCGGCTGAGCGAGGCGCTGGGGGTGGAGATCTGGATCAAGCGCGACGACTGCACGGGGCTGGCCGGCGGCGGCAACAAGACGCGCAAGCTGGAGTTCCTGCTCGGCGACGCCTTCGAATGCGGGGCCGATACGCTGGTGACCCAGGGCGCGGTGCAGTCGAACCATGTGCGCCAGACGGCGGCGGCGGCGGCGGCGCACGGCCTGGCCTGCGAGGTCATTCTGGAAGAGCGGACCGGGTCGAAGGCGATCGACTACACCCGCAACGGCAATGTGCTGATGGACCGGCTGTTCGGGGCGGGCATCCGCACCGTGCCGGGCGGCTCGGACATGCCGGCCGAGCTGGAGAAGACGGCGGCCGGGGTGCGGGCCCGGGGCGGCAAGCCCTACATCATCCCCGGCGGCGGCTCGAACCCGGTCGGGGCGCTTGGCTATGTCGACTGCGCCCGCGAGATCGTGGTCCAGGCCGATGAGCTGGACATGCAGATCGACCGGATCATCACCGCCACGGGCAGCGCCGGGACCCATGCGGGTCTGGTCGCCGGGCTGGCGGTCATGGGGGCGGACATTCCGGTGCTGGGCATCGGGGTGCGGGCACCGAAGGCGAAGCAGGAAGAGAATGTGCTGAAGCTGGCGCGCGAGACGGCCTCGCTGCTGGGGCGGCCGGGCGCGGTGACGCCGGAGATGGTCGTGGCTGACTGCGACTATGTCGGCGAGGGCTATGGACTGGTCGACCAGGCGGTGATCGACGCCCTCGTGCTGGCGGCGCGGACCGATGCGATCGTGCTGGACCCGGTCTATACGGGCAAGGCGATGAAGGGGCTGATCGCCTTGGCGAAGGCGGGGCGGTTCGAGAACGAGACGATCGTCTTCCTGCACACGGGCGGGGCGCAGGGACTGTTCGGCTACCAGGGCGAGATCGAGGGCGCGCTTTAGGGGCGGGCGGTCGAGGACGAAAATGGATATCGCCCTTATCGCTTTCGTGGCGGCGCTGGCGTCGGCGCTCACCCTCTATTCCGGGTTCGGGCTCGGTACCCTGCTTCTTCCCGCATTTGCTCTATTCCTTGACGCGCCGATGGCGGTCGCGGCCACGGCCGTCGTCCATCTCCTGAACAACCTCTTCAAGGGCGGCCTTCTGTGGACCCGGGTGGACTGGCGGACCGTTCTGGCGTTTGGCCTACCCGCGGTTCCCGCAGCGGTGCTCGGGGCCTGGGTCCTCTCCTTGCTCGGGGAGACGCCTCGCCTGTTCGCGTGGGGGGCTTTCGGCCAGACGTTCGGACCGACCGGAGCGGGTATGGCCATCGGTCTGCTGATGATCGTCTTCGCCATGCTGGAGCTTCAACCGTGGTTCCAACGGCTGAAGGCGCCGCCCCGGCTGGTTCCGGTGGGCGGCCTGATCACGGGCTTTTTCGGCGGACTCACCGGGCAACAGGGCGCGTTCCGTTCGATTTTCCTTTTGCGGTCCGGGTTGTCGCCAGAGAAGTTCATCGCCACCGGCGTGATGATCGCCGTACTGGTCGATCTGTCCCGCCTGACAACCTACGCCGCCTCCTTCTCCATGGCGGGGCTGGATCTGGCCGGACGTGACGGCCTGTTGGTGCTGGCGGGCACGCTCAGTGCTATTGGCGGAGCCTTCGTCGCCACGCGCTATCTCGACAAGCTCACGATCGGGGCGATCCGGTATAGTGTCGCCATCCTGATGCTCGTGATCGGCGCGGCTCTCGCCGTCGGCGTGATCGGCTGAACCGAAGTTCGTCCTCCGCCCGAAGCCCCCTGCCGCGCCCCGGCCCTTGCCTCCGCCGCCCCTTCCGGGCAAAGACCGCCGCATCACCGTGGACCCGGCCCTGAACGCAGGGGGCGGGTGGCTATCCTGACCGCCTATCCGTCGGGAAATCGGACCGCAGTGCGCGGTCCATCCAGTTGAAAACCCCCCATGTCCGTCATCGCTTCCGCGCGCCAGCAGTGGCTCGCCAACCCTCGCCGCGACCTGCTGGCGGGGACCGTCGTGGCCCTGGCCCTGATCCCCGAGGCCATCGCCTTTTCCATCATTGCGGGGGTCGATCCGTCGGTCGGGCTGTGCGCCAGCTTCATCATCGCCGTGACCATCGCCTTCGTCGGCGGGCGGCCGGCGATGATCTCGGCGGCGACCGGGGCCATGGCCCTGCTGATGGTCACCCTCGTGCGCGACCACGGCATCGAATATCTGTTCGCGGCATCGCTGCTGACCGGGGTGTTCCAGATCCTCGTCGGCGTGGCGAAGCTGGGGCGGTACATCAAATTCGTCAGCCGCAGCGTCATGACGGGCTTCGTCAATTCGCTGGCGATCCTGATCTTCCTGGCCCAGATGCCCGAACTGGTCGGGGCCAATTGGCAGACCTTCGCCCTCGTCGGGGCGGCGCTGGTCATCATCTACGGCCTGCCGCGCCTGACGAAGGCGGTGCCGTCGCCGCTGGTCGCCATCGTGCTGCTGAGCGGCTTCGTCATCTGGAGCGGGCTGGACGTGCGCACCGTGGGCGACATGGGGCAGATGCCCTCGACCCTGCCGAAGTTCCACATCCCGGCCGTGCCCCTGACGTGGGAGACGCTGGTCATCATCGGGCCGATCGCGGCGACCCTGGCCTTCGTGGGCCTGCTGGAAAGCCTGCTGACCGCCAATCTGCTGGACGACATCACCGATACGCCGTCGGACAAGGATCGCGAGACGCGCGGTCAGGGCATCGCCAATATCGCCGCGTCCCTGTTCGGCGGCATGGCGGGCTGCGCCATGATCGGCCAGTCGATCATCAATGTGACCAGTGGCGCGCGGGGGCGGCTGTCGACGCTGTGGGCGGGACTCTTCCTGCTGTTCCTGATCCTGGTGCTTCAGGACTGGGTGGCGCGGATTCCGATGGCGGCGCTGGTGGCGGTGATGATCATGGTCTCGATCGGGACCTTCGACTGGAAGTCGGTGGTCAATCTGCGCTCGACGCCGGTGCAGTCGTCGATCGTCATGGTCGCGACGACGGCGACGGTGGTGGTGACCCACGACCTGTCCAAGGGGGTGGTGCTGGGGGTGATCCTGTCGGCGGTCTTCTTCATGCGCAAGGTCGGCAAGACCGTGGTGGTCGAGGAGATCGAGACGCCGGAAGAGGGGGTGCTGCGCTATCGGGTGACGGGCAATCTGTTCTTCGCCTCGGCCGATGTGTTTGCGGCCGCGTTCGAGCATCACGGGCATCCGGTGAGGGTCGAGATCGACATGACCGGGGCGCATCTGTGGGACCTGACCGGTGTGGCCGCGGTCGACAAGGTGGTGTTCCGCTATCGCCGTCAGGGGGCGGAGGTCGAGGTCGTCGGGATGAACCAGGCCGGGCGGACGCTGATCGACCGGGTGGGGAAGCACGACAAGGACCATCTGCCGGCGGGGGCGGGGCATTGATCTGGACTTAAGCTAAGGCACCTGATTGGGAGCCGCTTGGGTCAATCCCTAGGGTCATACATCTCCAAGACCAAACGCGTCTCGGGAGGAGAGGGCCAGCCGAGACGCTGTCGAAGAGCGCCGCTGACACGCTGCTTCGCCCACTCGTGCCCTTCCAGAACGTCTAGCAGATAGAGTAGGTCGCTCACCAACTCGACTGCGTCCGAGAGAGAGATATCCGAGGGAACGGCGCGCCCAGTATGGGCGACTTTATTCCGGACTTCGAAGAGCTTGCCGACCTGCTTGAGCCGCGGCGTGACATCTGACCAAAAGCCCATGTCTCGCCCTTTGGCAGAATGGAGCGCAGGGATGTAATCACGAAGAATCTTATAGATTGGGGGTGACTGCATCTCCTCTAGGAGCCACGCGGTGTCCGGCGCGACCCGTGCCAAATGGGACTTCACACCTGATTCCGCGGCAGTCGCTGCGATCAGCAACGCGCTTCGGGGCGAAGTTTGGCTGACGGTCGACGCTTCCCGAAGGAGTTCGTGGGCAAGCGGCTCGTAAACCTCGGGAGCGTCCCAGAGCTGTCTCAGCTCTTGTTCTCGTTCCTCTCCCCAATGCACACCCACCATCGTGGGAACGCGTCGCCGACCTCCACTGCGGTGTGGCACAGCATGATAGAGTCCGTCAGCGACACGCCAATAAAGCGACGAGTATTCTATGAGGTTATGGGTGGCGTCAGAATTTTGGCGCCACCGCACTAGCCCTAGAAACCGAGAGAGCGAGCCATGAAGATCCGCCTCAGCCGTCGCGGCCAATTCTTGAACATCGCTGGGGCAGAAGTTCAGACGGGGAATGTATCCTCTCGAGACTTCGCCCTCGGCCGAAATCAGTTCCTTGCCTTGCCGGATGAAGGGTAGCTCGATCTGTCTCTCACCGAACGGCAGGAACCTACCGTCGATGAAGCTGCTGATGAAGGCGATCGAATCGCTCGCTGCATCGTACGCCGCCGTCACCCGACAGGTCAGGCCTAAGCGACTCCCGAATGGATCGTCGGGGGAAGCAGGGCTCAGCTGCAGGCAAACATCCTGCGCGCCACCCATCGCAAATTCGATCCCATCCGGGCGGGCGGGTTGAAAATGAATGCCCTTTACCGTGGCGGTGAGCAGGAACTCCACTTTGCCAAAGCATCTTCCATGCTCGACCATTTAATCTCCTTCGGGGCGGTTCGATATCTCTCGACCTACCCCGCCCCCGCCGCGATCTGCATCATCACCAGACCGGTGAACCAGGCCGCCGCCGTGCCGATGATGTAGCCGACCACGGCCAGCAGGACGCCGACGGGTGCCAGTGACGGATGGAAGGCGGCGGCGGCGACCGGGGCCGAGGCCGCGCCGCCGATGTTGGCCATGGAGCCGACGCCGAGGAAGAAGCTGGGCGAGCGGATCAGGAAGGCCATGCCGAACATCAGGGCGACGTGGACCAGCATCCAGACGCCGCCGATGAGGAAATAGACGGGGCTCTCGAGGATGGCGCCGATGTTCATGTTCAGACCAACGGTGGCGACCAGCACATAGACCAGCACCGAGCCGACCTTGGCGGCGCCGGGGCCCTGGAGCTTGCGGGCGCCGGTGAAGGACAGGAGCACGCCGATGACGGTGGCGATCAGGACCAGCCAGAAGAAGCTGGAGTCGAGCGACAGGCGCTGGGCCCAGGGGTAGCTCTCGCCGAACCAGACCGACAGGGGGTCGGCGATGGCGTGCGACAGGCCGACCGCGCCGAAGCCGACGGCGACGATGAAGATCAGGTCCTTGAGCGTGGGGATGCGGGCGTTCTCGGTCTCATAGGCCTCGGCCCTGTCACGGACGCGATCAAGGGCGGTGGTGTCGGCCCGGAACAGCTTGTCCATCTTCACCTGGTTGGCGGCGATCCACAGGACCACGGCCATCCAGATATTGGCCACGACCACGTCGACGGCGATCCAGATGGAGAAGGTGTCGGGGCCGGCCTCGAAGATTTCATACAGGGCGGCCTGGTTGGCCGAGCCGCCGATCCAGCTGCCCGCCACGGTGGCCATGCCACGCCAGATGGCCTCGGGCCCGGCGCCGAGCAGGTCGGGCGCGACCCAGCTGGTCAGCAGCAGGGCCACGGGGCCGCCGATCATGACGCCGAGCGTGCCGGTGAAGAACATGATCAGCGCCTTGGGGCCCAGACCCATGACGGCGGGCAGGTCGGCCGAGATGGTCAGCAGGACCAGCGCCGCCGGCAGCAGGAAGCGCGAAGCAATGAAATAGAGGCGGGATTCTTCCGGATCGACCACGCCGAAGGTGGTCAGCAGCGAGGGCAGGAAATAGCAGAGCAACAGGGCCGGGATGACGGTGAAGAACCGCTTCACCCAGGGGTGTGACAGGCTGGACGCCCAGAAGACGGCACCGAGAATGGCGGCCAGCAGGCCGAGGACGACGGCGTCATTGGTGATGAGGGCCGTTGCGGCTTCGGCTTCAGGCGGCATGGCGTTTCCCTGTGGTTTTCGCGCATAAGGGCGGCAGACCGTCCGACTGGCAAGGGCGGCGAGAGTTTTGAGGATCGTATGGGCAAGGTATTGGGCGTTCTGGGCGGCATGGGTCCGGCCGCCACCGTGGCGTTTCTGGCCCGGGTGCAGGCGCTGACGCCGGCCGCCGGCGATCAGGATCACATCCGCATCATCGCCGACATCAATCCGCATGTGCCGGACCGCAACCGCGCGCCCGACGCCGCCGAGCAGACGCTGGGCCAGATGGCCATGCGGCTGCGCGACGCCGGGGTCCAGGTGCTGGCCATGCCGTGCAACACCGCCCACGCCCAGGCGGCCGGGATCCGGAAGGTCGGCCTGCCCTTCATCGACATGATCGCCGAGACGACCGAGGCGGCGACGGCGGGCGGGGCCAGGAAGATCGGCGTCCTGGCGACACCGGGCGGCGAGGCCCTCTACACCAAGGCGCTGCAGGGCAAGGGGGCCAAGATCGTGCGGCTGAGCGGCGCGGCGCGCGAGGCCTTCATGGCCTGCGTCTATGCGGTGAAGCGCGGCGACGTCGGCGAGGGCCCGCGCGCCGAGATGCGCCGTCTGGCGGCCCTGCTGGTCGCGGGCGGCGCCGAGGCGGTGATCGCCGGCTGCACCGAGGTGCCCCTGCTGCTGACGGCAGAGGACGTGTCCGTGCCGCTGGTGGATTCGGCCGAGGTACTGGCGGCGGCGTGCGTGGCGCGGTGCAAATAGGCGCGTGACCCGACAGGCCCTCATCATCGACTGTGATCCCGGCGTCGACGACGCCGTGGCGCTGATGCTCGCCTTTGGTTCGGAGGCGTTCGATCTGCTGGCGATCACCGCCGTCGGCGGGAATGTGCCGGTGGCGAAGACCGCGCGGAATGCGCGGATCCTGAGACAGATCGCCGGGCGCGAGGATGTGCCGGTGTTCATGGGGGCCGAGCGGCCGCTGCGGCGCGAGCCGGCGGGGGCGGGGGAGTTTCACGGGGCCGAGGGGCTGGGCGATATGCTGCCGTTCGAGCCGGATGCGCCGTGCGCGGACGGGCATGCGGCGGATGCGATCATCGATCTGGTGCTGGCCCGGCCCGCCAAGTCGGTGGCGCTGGCGGTGCTGGGGCCGCTGACCAATCTGGCGCTGGCGCTGCGCAAGGAACCATCGCTGGCGGAACGGCTGGGGCCGGTCGCGGTCATGGGCGGGGCGCGGTCGGAGGGCGGCAACATCACCGCCTCGGCCGAGTTCAACATCTGGGCCGACCCTGACGCGGGCGCCGAGGTGTTGGCGACGGGCTGCGACGTGGTGATGTTCGGGCTGGACGCGACGCATCAGGTGCGGGCGACCGAGGGGCGGATTTCGGCGCTGGAGGCCGTGGGTACGCCGATGGCGGATGCGGCGGCCTCAATGATGCGGTTCTCTCAGCGGGTGGAGCGCAAGATCGTCGGCTGGGATGCGCCGCCGGTGCATGATCCCTGCCCGGTCGCCTGGCTGCTCAAGCCGGCGCTGTTCGAGCTGAAGCCGTGCCGGATCGCGGTGGAGACCGAAAGCGACCTGACCCGCGGCCATACGGCGGTGGAGTTCCGCGAAGGCGTGGCCGGGTCGCTGCCGCACCGCTGGGCGATTTCGGCGGATGCGGACGGGGTGTTCGCCCTCATCGAGAGAGCGGTCCGGTAAGACCGGACAATCTGCCGCAGCGCCGTAAGGCCGGGGTTTGCGCTGCCGCAAGGTCGCAGCCCCGAGCCGGGACCAGTGACATCCGTGACGCCCGCACCGGCCGCATGTCGCTTCCGGACCGCGTCGTGGAAGAATGAGATGAAACGGAACATGACGCTGGCGGCCGCAGTGGCGGTGATGACGCTGGCGACCGGCGCCGCGACCGGCGCCTCGGCCCAGACCGCCAACGACTGGCAGGTCGCGCGCAAGGGCGACTGGATTGTCACCGGCAGGATCACCGACGTCTCGAGCGGCGCCGATGATTCCATCTTCACCTCGGCCGGCGCGGACACGGGCCTGAACGTCGATGTCGGCAACAGCACCATGCCGACGCTCGGGTTCACCTATTTCCTGACCGACAACATCTCGGTCGAGGCCATTCTCGGCGCGACCCAGCATGAGATCCGGGCCCAGGGTGGCGCCACCGACGTGGCCGTGCACGAGACCTGGGTGCTGCCGCCGGTGGTGACCCTGCAATACCGCCCCGCCCCCGAGGCGCGCGTCAGCCCCTATGTGGGCGCCGGCATCAACTACATGCTGTTCTTCGACGGCAAGGACCAGAACGGCTTCACCGTCGATCTGGAGGACGGCTTCGGCTACGCCCTGCAGGCCGGGGCGGACGTGGCCCTGACCGGCCCCTGGACGCTCAATGTGGACGTCAAGAAGGTCTGGTTCGACACCGAGGCGACGGTCAACGGCGGCGCCCTGACCAGCGATGTCAATCTTGATCCCCTGGTCGTGTCGGTCGGCATCGGCCGCAAATTCTAGAACGAAGAGGCCCGCCGCCGGCGTGATCGCCGGCGGCGTCGCCGTGGTGGCCCACCGGGTCGCGCGCGGCTAATAGGGAGGCGTCGGTCCGGTGCTGCCGGACGCGGGAGAGACGCCTTGAGGCTGACCGTCGTCGGTTCGATCAATCTGGATTTCGTCGCCACCGCGCCGCGCCTGCCGCGCGCGGGCGAGACCGTGACCGGGGCGACCCTGGCGCGGCATCCGGGCGGCAAGGGCGCCAACCAGGCGCTGGCGGCGCAGCGGCTGGGTGCCGAGGTCTGCATGATCGGCCGGGTCGGGCGCGACGGCATGGCCGAGGAGGCGATGGCCCTGCTGCTGGCCGACGACGTCGATGTCGCGGGCGTGGTCACCGACGGCTCTGCGCCGACCGGCGTGGCCCTGATCGCGGTCGATCCCGAGGGCGAGAACCAGATCGTCGTGGCGGCCGGTGCCAACCATCACGCCATGCCCGAACAGCTGCCGGCGCGGATCGAGACGCCGCTGATCCTGCAGATGGAGCTGCCGATCGAGACGGTCGAGGCGGCCGCGGGACGGGCGACCGAGTTCGTCTGCGTCAACCTGGCCCCGGCTGCGCCGGTGTCGGACCAGCTGCTGCGCCGGGCGGACCTGCTGGTGGTCAATGAGACCGAGGCGGAGTTCTACGGCGACCTGCTGCATCAGGGCGGCGGCCGGGTGGTGGTGACGCTGGGAGCGCGGGGCGCGGTCATGTACCAGCGCGGCGGCGAGATCGCCCGGGCGACGCCGCCGAAGGTGAAGGCGGTCGATGCGACGGGGGCCGGGGACTGTTTCGTCGGGGCGATCTGTGTCGCCCTGCTGGAGGGGATGGAGCCGGAGGCTGCGCTGAGGTTCGCCTGCGCGGCGGGGGCCATCGCGGCGACCCGCCCCGGAGCCCAGCCCTCGCTGCCGACGCGGGACGAAGTGGAAGCGATCATTACAGGGTCGTAACTAGGGCGGCCGCGGGTCGCTGATAGGGTCGCGGACCTGTTCAGACCTGATCGACTGGGGACCGCCGACATGACCCGCACCGCCGCGCTTCTGGGGGCCTCGCTGCTGGCCCTTTGCACCCCCGCCTTCGCCCAGACGCCCGCACCCGCGACGATCTCGGTGCCGCCGCTGGAGTTCACCCATCGCGAGCTGGCCAACGGGCTGGACGTCTACGCCATGCCTGACGCCACGGCGGGCACGGTGACGGTGACCCTCTGGTACAATGTCGGCGGCAAGGACGATCCGCAGGGCCGCTCGGGCTTCGCCCACCTGTTCGAACACATCCTGAGCCGCAAGACGGTGAACCTGCCGTATGGCCAGATCTCGACCCTGGTCGAGAACGCCGGCGGGTCGCGCAACGCCTCCACCGGGCAGGACTTCACCAACTACTATGAGACGGTGCCGCCGCAGTACCTGGAGACCATGCTGTGGACCCATGCCGAGCGGATGGCGCGGCCGGTGGTCGACCAGGCGGTGTTCGACGCCGAGCGCTCGATCGTCCAGGAGGAGCTGCGCCAGCGCGTCTATGCGCCGCCCTACGGCCGCCTGCAGCGCTTCGTGATCGGCGACAACAGCTTCGATGAGAGCATCTACCGCCGCAGCGTGATCGGCTCGATCGAGGAGCTGAACTCGGCGCAGATCGAGGACGCGCGGGCCTTCCACGAGGCCTATTACCGCCCGGCCAAGGCGACGATGATCGTCTCGGGCAATTTCGATCCGGCGCAGCTGGACCGCTGGGTGGATCAGTATTTCGGCGACATCCGCAACCCGGACCGTCCGGTGCCGGTGTTCGAGCGGCCGGTCGAGACGCCGCGCACCGCGCCGCGGATGGTCGAGTCCTATGCGCCGAACGTGCCGCTGCCGGCGGTGGGGGTGATCTATCCCGGCGTGGCGGCGAACCATCCGGACAATGCGGCGCTGGACGTGCTCCAGGCGATCATGTCGCGCGGCGAGAGTTCACGCCTGTACCAGTCGCTGGTCTATCGCTCGCAGCTGGCCTCGAACGCCAGCTTCAGCGGCAATGCGATGGAGGAGGACGGGGTCATCGCCGTCACCGCTGTCGTCGCCCAGGGCAAGGCCATCGCGGACGTCGAGGCGGCGCTGGACACGGAGCTGGCGCGGGTGCGCGACCAGCCGGTGACGGCGGCGGAGCTGGCCGAGGCCAAGACCGAGATCGTGGCCGGCGACCTGCGCCAGCGCGAGACCTCGTCGGGCCGGGCCTTCATCCTCGGCCAGGCGATCGTGTCCGAGAACAATCCCCGCGCGGCCGATGAGCGGCTGGCCGCCATCCAGGCGGTGACGGCGGCCGACGTGCAGCGCGTGGCGCGGACCTATCTGAATGATCAGGCCCGGGTCTCCGTCCGCTATCAGGATGAGAGCGCGCGGCCCGAGGGCGTGCCGGAAGACAGCTGGCGCAACCCGGCTCCGGTCCCGACCTTCCTGACCGTCCCGCCGGCGGTGCTGGCGGCCAATGAACTGCTGCCCGAGGACCAGCGCATGGCCCCGCCGGCACCGGGCGAGCCGCGCGCCATGGCCACGCCGCGGGTGGTCGAACGGACGCTGTCGAACGGTCTGCGGGTCATCGTGGCGAAGTCGACCAACCTGCCGATCCTCAACGCCCAGCTGGTGATGGCGGGCGGGGCGGCGGGCGATCCCGCGGATCAGCCGGGGCTGGCGGCCATGACCGCCGGACTGGCCAGCCAGGGCGCAGGCGACCGCTCGGCGCCGGAAATCGCGCGCACGCTGGAGGCGTTGGGTGCCAATATCGGCGGCGGAGCCGGGGCGGATTCGACCACCCTGTTCCTGTCGGCACCGGTCGCATCGGCCGAGGCCGCGGGGGCGGTGTTCGCCGATGTGGTGCAGCGCCCGACCTTCGCCGAGGAAGAGGTGGCGCGCAGCCGGACCCAGGCCGTCAACGCCCTGCGGGTCAACCTGCGGCAGCCGGGGCCGCTGGCCTCGCTGGTGCTGAACCGGCTGGCCTTCGGCGCGGCCCCCTATGGCGCGCCGGCGTCGGGAACGCCCGATTCGGTGGCGGCCATGACCCGCGACCAGATCGACGGCTTCCATGACCGCTGGTGGCGGCCCGATAACGCCGCCCTGATCATCACCGGCGGGATGGAGCCGGAAGAGGCCTTCGCCTTCGCCGAACGGACGCTGGGCGGATGGGAACGACCGTCGGGCGCGGTGCCGTCAGCCACGAACCGCGCCGGCGGCGAGCGGCCGGGACCGCGTATCGTGGTCGTCGATCTGCCGGGTGCCGGTCAGGCCGCGGTGGCGGCGGCGGTGCGCGGACCGCGCCGGGCCGATGCCGGCTACTATCCGCTGGCGGTGGTCAACAGCGTCATCGGGGGCGGGCAGAACGGACACCTGTTTCAGGAAATCCGGGCCAAACGCGGCCTGTCCTACGGCGCCAACTCCTCGCTGGGCGCGCGGGTCGACGGCGGCCTGCTGAGCGCCGCAACCCAGACCAAGAACGAGAGCGCCGCCGAGGTGGTCGATCTGGTGCTGGCCGAGTTCAACCGGCTGCGGACCGAGGCGGTGACGGAACAGGCGGTGACTGACCGCGAGACCTTCATCACCGGCGGCTTCTCGCGGGCGCTGGAGACGACCGGCGGTCTGGGCGGGGTGCTGGCCGACGCGGTCACCTATGGTCTGCCGCTGACGGAGATCGAGACCTATCCGCAGCGCATCGCCGCGACCACGCCGGAGAGCCTGATGGCGGCGGCGCAGGGCGTGAGCGCGGACGAAGCCTATGTGGTGGTGGTCGGCCAGGCCTCGATGTTCATCGACGCCCTGCGGGCCGCGCACCCGGATGTGGTGGTTATCCCGGCGGCGGAACTGGACCTGAACAGTCCGACGCTGGGGCTGTGATGGGTGATTGGTGGTTGGTGACTGGTGGCTGATGGGGGCTGGCCGGCTCCCGACGACCACCGCCGGTGAACCGGCAATCACCAATCACCAGCTACCAATCACCTCGTCGCGCGGAACGCCGCGACCGCCTCAACCGTCTGGCGGACATTGGCCTCGATGCCGGCCCAGTCGCCAGCCTTGACGGCGGCGTCGGTGACCAGTTTCGAGCCCATGCCCGCGGCGACGATGCCGGCGCCGAACCATTTGGCGATACTGGCCGCGTCGGGATCGACGCCGCCTGTCGGCATGATCTTCGTCCAGGGCATGGGGGCCATGACCGCCTTGATGAAGTCGGGCCCGCCGACGCTGGCACCGGGGAAGAGTTTGACGATGTCGCATCCCAGTTCATGGGCCTGGCCGATCTCGGTGACCGAGCCGCAGCCAGGAAAATACGCCGTCAGGCGCCGGTTGCAGACGCGGGCGACCTCGGGGATCAGGCAGGGGCTGACGACGAATCGGGCACCGCGGTTGAGATAGAGC
The DNA here is from genome assembly GCA_030693575.1 of Brevundimonas sp. GTDB lineage: Bacteria > Pseudomonadota > Alphaproteobacteria > Caulobacterales > Caulobacteraceae > Brevundimonas. Next base: position 14,277 of record JAUYAG010000160.1, read on the forward strand.
GACGCCGTGCCCGCATCGACGACCGAGCCGATGCCGAGGATGATGTGTGGATCGGTCTTCTGCAGCTCGCGCGCGATGTCGCCGAACAGGTCGCAGGCGAAGTCGCCGCGATTGGTGAACTCGATCACCGCCGCGCCGCCGCGGGCGCAGGCACGGATGACGTTCAGGCAGACCTGCGGATCAGGGTGGTAGAAGACCGGGGCCACACCCTGGGTCTCCAGGGCGGTCAGGACGGTCAGGCGGTCGTGGCGCATGGTCTGATTTCCTCCGCCGCGTTCCGGCAGCCCGCCATGCTTATCCCACCCGCCGCCTGCCGGGAAAGCGCGGGGGCGGGCAGGTATGGAACTTTGTGTTTCGAAAGCCGGTGAGCCGGGTCAGGGGGCTTTGCGCCTGGCACCACAGAGGTCGCAGAATTCCCGCCCCGTTCTCTTGCGATCGGGGCGCCAGCGATGACGGCGGCAACGAAGTTGACGGATCAGGCGGGAGATGGTGCGGAACATCAAACTCAATAGGACGCGACGGACCGCCAGGACATCTGACCGGACGTCCGCAGTCACAACCATTCGTCGTTGTCGTCAAGCTTTGAATGAGGCGGTGCGCCGACGCACCGTCCTTGCGGCCCCCGCCGCAGTTCGCGGATGCCGCGAGCGATCAGCGTTATGCAGAGGCCCGCGCCAGACCGGCTATTCGCGCCACCATCGCACTCTCGGGATCAAAAAGCGGATCCAGCACCGTGAAATGGTTCAGTCCCGGCAAGGCCTCGTAGCGCGTTTCGACTCCATGGGCGCCCCAGCGGTCGGCCATCATCCGGGACTGGCGCAGGAACTCCGGGCTCTCGTCGGCGCCGACGAGACAGTCCAGCACCGTGCCGCCGGGGGTCGACCCGTTGGGTACGGGCCAGTGGATCGGCGACAGGGCGGGCGCCGGTGCGCTCGCGCACGGTTTCAACGGCGACGCGGACCTGACGCAGGATGGTGCCGAGACGGACGTCCGGGCAGAGGTCGTAGGAGGGGATGGCGAGGCTGACGCCCCGGGCGAGCAGGGCCGGGGCGATCCCGGAGAACCAGCGCCTGTCCAGGGCCTGCCAGTAGCCGCCGTGCAGGAAGACGGCGATGGGTGCGCCCTCTCCGGCGGAGAACAGGTCCATGACCTCACGTGGGCCGCGCCCGTAGGCGATTTCGACCGGCGGATGCGCCGCGCGAGCGGCCTCGGCGGTCTCGCGCCAGCGCTGCATGGCGGCCGGGTGGTCGGGCACGAGGGCGCGGTTGTTGTACTGGGCTTCCCAGTCAACGATTTTTGGGTCGATCTCGCCTGACACGCATCCATCCGCTAGACACCGTCCAACACCCGGAAGGACCCCCGCCATGATGACCGCCATCTTCGTCTTCATCAAATGCGAGCTGGGCCACGCCAACGATGTGGCCGCCGATATGGTGGACAATGTCGAATACGTCTCCGAGGTCTATTCGACCTCGGGCCAGTACGACCTGCTGGCCAAATTCCAGCTGCCGAAGGACATGGACATCGGCACCTTCGTGACCAAGTCCGTGCAGACCCGGGCCAATATCCGCGACACGTTTACGGTCATCACGTTTTCGCCGTTCCTGCCGGGCGGGAGCTGACGCTACGTCATCCCGGAATCGCTGCTAACGTCGCGCGACGGAGGCTGAAATGACCGATCTTGATGCATTCCGCGCGGAGGCCCGCGCCTGGCTAGAGGCCAACTGTCCGGCGGAGTGCCGCGGACCGGTGGAGAGCGACGAGGACCGGGTCTGGGGCGGGCGCAACGCCGTCTTCCCGACCCCGGCGCACAAGGTCTGGCTCGACCGGATGGGCGCGAAGGGCTGGACCGCGCCGGAATGGCCGACCGAATACGGCGGCGGTGGGCTGAGCCGCGAACAGGCCAAGGTCCTCGGCTCGGAGATGCGCCGCATCGACGCCCAGGCACCGCTGGCCAGTTTCGGGGTCTGGATGCTGGGCCCGGCACTGCTGGCCTTCGGAACCGAGGAACAGAAACAGCGCTTCCTGCCCGAGATCGTGCGCGGCGAGATCCGCTGGTGCCAGGGCTATTCCGAGCCGGGCGCGGGCTCCGATCTGGCGTCCATCCAGACGCGGGCGGAGGATCGGGGAGACCACTGGATCGTCAACGGCCAGAAGGTCTGGACCTCCTACGCCGACAAGGCCGACTGGATCTTCTGCCTGGTGCGGACCGACCCGGAGGCACCCAAACATCTGGGCATCTCCTTCGTCCTGTTCGACATGGCGACCAAGGGCGTGAGCACCCGTCCGATCACCCTGATCAGCGGCAAGAGCCCGTTCTGCGAGACCTTCTTCGACGATGTGCGGGTGGAGAAGGCCAATCTGGTCGGGACGCTGAACCGCGGCTGGGACGTGGCCAAGGCGCTGCTGGCGCATGAGCGGACCATGATCGGGGCCATGGGCGAGGTCGGGGGCGGCCGACCGCTGGGCCAGGTGGCGACCGGATCGATCGGGGTCGATGACGAGGGCCGGCTGGACGAGCCGATGCTCCGTGCACGGATCGCCGAGATGGAAGTCGATGCCGCGGCCTTCCGACTGGCCATGGAACGGGCCGGGGATCAGGTGAAGGCCGGGCAGGCCCATCCGGCTATCGCCTCGATGCTGAAATATTATGGTTCCGAGCTGAACAAGCGGCGGCATGAACTGCTGATGGCGGCGGGCGGTTCGGACGCGCTGGAATGGGAGAGCGAGCGGTCGCGCGGCGGCAAGGCCGCGCGCGAGTGGCTGCGGACCAAGGCGAACTCCATCGAGGGCGGGACCAGCGAGGTTCAGCTGAACATCATCGCGAAGCACCTGCTTCAGCTGCCGGGAGCCTGAGCCCATGCCCCTGATCCTGACCGAAGAGCAGACCATGCTGAAGGAGGCCGCGGACGGCTTCCTGAACGAGCACGCGCCGCTCGCCCATCTGAGGAAGCTGCGCGACAGCAAGGACGCGGATGGCGTGTCGCGTGACCTGTGGCGGGCCTTTGGCGAGATGGGGTTCGCGGGGGTGATCATCCCGGAGGAACATGGCGGCTCGGGCCTCGGGGCCGTCGAGGCCGGGGTCATGGCCGAGGCGCTGGGCCGGACGCTGACGCCGTCGCCCTTCCTCGGGTCTGGCGTACTGTCGGCGAAGGTGCTGGTCGATGGCGGTTCAGCGGAACAGCAGGCGGCCTGGCTGCCCCGGATCGCGGCGGGCGAGGCGATCGTGTCGCTGGCGGTGGACGAGGGCGCGAAGCATGCGCCGTCGCGGATCGCGACCGTGGCCGAGCGGTCGGGCAATGGCTTCAGGCTGAACGGGGCCAAGGGGTTCGTGCTGGACGGCCATGTCGCCGATGCGCTGATCGTCGCGGCCCTGACCGGGAACGGGCTGTCGCTGTTCCTCGTCGATCCGAAGACGGCGGGTGTCGAGATCGAGCGGACGGTCATGGTCGACGCCCACAATGCGGCGCGGGTGACGCTGACCGATGTCGAGGTCGATGCGGACGCGGTGATCGGTACGGTCGACGGCGGCGAGGCGCTGCTGGAGGGTGCGCTCAACCTCGGTCGGGCCTGCGCGGCGGCGTCGCTGAACGGGGCGGGGGACCAAGCCTTCCAGACGACGATGGCCTATCTGCGCACCCGCAAACAGTTCGGCAAGCTGATCGGCGAGTTCCAGGCGCTGCAGCATCGCTCGGCGCATCTGTTCTCGGAGATCGAGATCGCGCGGGCGGCGGTGATGGGCGCGCTGACGGCGCTGGATGCGGGTCGTGAGAATGCCGGGCTGATCGTCTCGGTGGCCAAGGCCAAGGCCGGTCGCGTCGCCGAACTGGCGGTGCAGGAGGCGGTGCAGATGCACGGCGGCGTCGGCATGACGGACGAGTATGACGTCGGCCTGTTCATGAAGCGGGTGCGTGTGCTGAACGAGCTGCTCGGCGACGCGGGCTTCCATCAGGAGCGGATGGCGCGGGCGCAGGGGTTCTGACAGCGTTGATCGCCTCCGGTTCACGCCGGAGTGGCCAACCGGTCCGGCCTGTCCTAGATCGGGGGGCAGGGAGACTCTGACCATGACGACGCGAACCAACGCGCCTCACTATCTGAGCGGCTTCGGCAATCATTTCGCGACCGAGGCCGTGCCCGGCGCCCTGCCCGAGGGGCGGAACTCGCCGCAGCGGGCGCCGATGGGGCTGTATGCGGAGCAGCTGTCGGGGACGGCCTTCACCGCCCCGCGTAGCGAGAACCGGCGGTCGTGGCTGTACCGGCTGCGGCCCAGCGCACAGCACCCCGCCTACAAGCCGTTCGCCCAGGGACTGGTGCGGACCGGGCCGTTCCATGATGCGCCGCCGTCGCCGAACCGGATGCGGTGGGACCCGCTGCCGCTGCCGACCGCGCCGACCGACTGGGTCGAGGGGCTGGTCACCTATGGCGGGACGGGGGATGCGGAGGCTCTGTCGGGCATCGGCATCCATCTGTATGCGGCCAACCGGTCGATGGTCGACCGGGTCTTCTACTGCGCCGACGGCGAGCTGCTGATCGTGCCGCAGCACGGCGACCAGGCCTTCGTCACCGAGATGGGGCGGATCGATGCCCGGCCGGGAGAGATCGTCGTCGTTCCGCGCGGTGTGCGGTTCCGGGTCGAATGCGCCGGTCCGATCCGGGGCTATGTCTGCGAGAACTACGGCGCGGCCTTCCGTCTGCCCGATCTCGGGCCGATCGGCGCCAACGGCCTGGCCAATCACCGCGATTTCCAGACGCCCGTGGCCGCGTTCGAGGACGTCGACCGGCCGACCGAGTGCGTGCAGAAATACGGCGGGCGGCTGTGGACCACGACCTTCCCCCATTCGCCGCTGGATGTGGTCGGCTGGCACGGCAACTATGCCCCGTACAAATACGACACCGCCCGGTTCAACACGATCGGCACCGTCAGTTTCGACCATCCGGACCCGTCGATCTTCACCGTCCTGACCTCGCCCTCGGACACGCCGGGCACAGCCAACTGCGACTTCGTCATCTTCCCGCCGCGCTGGATGGTGGGCGAGGACACCTTCCGGCCGCCGTGGTTCCACCGGAACGTCATGAGTGAGTTCATGGGGCTGGTGACCGGCGAATACGACGCCAAGGAAGGCGGCTTCGCGCCCGGCGGTGCCAGCCTGCACAACTGTATGAGCGGACACGGGCCGGATCAGGCCAGCTATGACAAGGCGGTCGCCGCCGACCTCAAGCCGGTGAAGATCGAGAACACCCTCGCCTTCATGTTCGAGACCCGGGCGCCGATCCGGACCACGGAATGGGCGCAATCCAGTCCGACGATGCAGCTGGACTATGATGACGTCTGGACGGGCTTCGAAAAGGGCCAGGTGACATGAAGCGCCTACTGATCATGGCGGCCGTGGTGATGGCGGCCTGCCAGCCCCTGCCGGCGAGCGGCGGCCAGACGGACCTTGCCGAGGCGGCCCCGGCCGTGCAGTCGGTCGCGGGGACCGAGGACGCGGCGGCCTGCGCCCGGGCCGGCGGCAAGATGCTGCCGCAGGGGCGGATGCAGTCGGTGCGCTGCGTGATCACCTATGCCGACGCCGGGACGCGCTGCACCGACGGCGACGACTGCGCGGGCGACTGTCGTGTCGAGGACGTGGCCAATGCGCCGGCTGCGGGCACGAACGCCGTCGGCCAGTGCCAGGCCTCGAGCAGCCGGTTCGGCTGTTACACCACGGTCGAGGGCGGCAAGGCCGAGGCCACGATCTGCGTCGACTGACCACCCTGCATCCGGCCTTTCGCCACGGACGTTTCTGAACCCATGAGCCTGACCGAGATCGCCGCCCTTCTGGGCCTGAACCTGGCCCTGATCATCGTGGTGATGATCGGGCTGTGGCTGGTTTCCCTGAAGGTCAGGGACGTCAGTTTCATCGACGCCGTCTGGCCGATGGGGATGCTGTTGCTGGCAGTGGCGACCTTCCCGCGGACCGAGGGCGATCCGACCCGGAAATGGCTGCTGCTCTGGCTGGTCGGGGTCTGGGCCCTGCGGCTGGGCTGGCACCTGTACCGGCGCTGGCGGATGCAGGGCGCGGACGGCCGCTATCTCGATCTGCTCGGGCGGATGGAGAAGCAGCGGGGCTGGAGCTTCGCCAGGACAGGGCTGCTGGTGGTGTTCGTGCCCCAGGCGGTGCTGGCCTGGCTGACCTCCCTGCCGGTGCAGCTGGGTCAGGTCTCGATCGAGCCCGCCGTGGGCTGGATCGGCTGGGCCGGGGCGGTGCTGGCGGTGATCGGCATCGGTTTCGAGAGCATCGGCGACGCGCAGCTGGCGGCGTTCAAGAAGGATCCGGCCAACAAGGGGCAGGTCATGGACAAGGGTCTGTGGCGCTGGACCCGGCATCCGAACTATTTCGGCGACGCCTGCGTCTGGTGGGGTCTGTATCTGATCGCGGCCGAGACCGGGCCGGGCCTGTGGGCGATCGCGGGGCCGCTGTTCCTGACCTTCACCCTGACCAAATGGTCGGGGATCGGCATCACGGAGAAGGCCATTCATGGCACCCGGCCGGGCTATGCCGACTATGTGCGCCGGACCAGCGCCTTCATCCCCTGGCCGCCGAAGAAGCGCTGACCCTTGATCTCTTCCGGACACGGAAAACCCCCGCCGCGAGCGCGACGGGGGCTGACCGTTCTGAATAGTATCCGGGGGTCATGACCCCCCGGATTCGTCCCGATTAGTTGTTCGGGTTGGCCGGCGTGGCGCTCGGCGAGGTGTTCGGGGTGTTCTCGGTGGTCATGCCGCCGTCAGCGTTGCCGGCCTGTTGTTCGATACGGTCGGCTTCGGCGTTGAGGGCCGTTTCAGCGGCTTCGGTCGGAGCGGCGGCAGCCTGCTCTTCCAGAGCGTCCGCTTGAACTTCAGCGGTCTTGTCGGCGGCGCTTTCACCGCAGGCGGCGAGGCCGGCGAAGGCGAAGGTGGCGGCGGCGGCGATGATCAGTTTACGCATGAGGATATCCTTCCAGAGTGGAAACCTCATAACTCCGCCGCGCCGATCGGGTTCACGGCGGTGTGAGAAAAAAGTGTTGGAACCTCAGATCGCTGCGGAGAAGGCGACCCGGGCGGCTCCCAGAAGGGCCGCGTGTTTGTGCAGGATCACGTTGGTCGGGATGGCCGCCATATAGTCCTGGTAGCGGCCCTTGCGCTCGAAACGTTCGCGGAAAGGGCTGGCCCTGAGGAAGGGCAGGATGCGTGGGGCGATGCCGCCGGCGATATAGACGCCGCCGCGCGCGCCGGTGGTCAGGGCGATGTCTCCGGCGACGCAGCCGAGGATGGCGCAGAACCGGGCCAGGGTGGCTCCGCAATGGCTGTTGGGGTTCTCCAGAGCCTCGGCGGTGATCAGGGCCGGGTCGTCGATATGGCTCTCGCGCCCGTCGATCTCGGCGAGGGCGCGGTGCAGGTTGAGCAGGCCGGGGCCGCAGATCAGCCGTTCGATCGAGACCCGGTCATAGCGGCGCCGCAGGATGCGCAGGACCTCGTCCTCGACGGCATCGCCGGGTGCGAAACAGGCATGGCCGCCTTCGGACGGCATGGCGACCTCGTTCCCGTGGATGTCGCGGACGAGGGCGGAGACGCCGAATCCGGTGCCGGGGCCGAGTACGGCTATGGCCGAATGGGGCTCGCCCTCTGCCGGACCGCCCAGCGAGGCAAGCATGTCCCCGGGGACCACGGGCGCACCCCAGGCCAGCGCCTCGAAGTCGTTCATCAGGCGAATGGGGTTCAGGCCGAGCGTCTGAAGTTCGGCCTCCGACACCCGCCAGGGGGAGTTGGTGAGGTCGATCTCGCCGTCCGTGACCGGACCGGCGACGGCAATGACGCCGCCGGCCGGCTTGACCGCGCAGCCGTCGATGAAGGCGGCGACGGCCTTGAGGAAGGTGGGGTAGTCAGCGCCCTTGAAGCTCTCGTGATGCTCGAGCACGGGCCGGCCGTGGACGAGGCGCGCGATGGCGAAGCGGGCATTGGTGCCGCCGACGTCGCCGACGAGGAGCGCCGCATGGGACATCAGGCGTCCACCGTCCGGTCGACCAGATTGGCGTCCGGTGGCGTGTCGGCATGGCCGTTCGGGGCGGACGGGGCGGCGAAACAGATCGAGGCACCGCTCTCCGCCGTGCTGACGGCTTCGCGGAAAGCGCCGAACAGTTCGCGGCCATAGCCCCAGCCGGCGCCCGTGGCGTGGGCGGGCGTGCGGACGGCGGCGGGGCGTGACGACAGGTCAGGGACGCCGACAGTGGTCAGGACCCCGGCCTCGGCGTCGAGGCGGATGATGTCGCCGTCGCGGACATGAGCGAGGGGCCCGCCGGCAAGAGCCTCAGGGCTGACGTGGATGGCGGCGGGGGTCTTGCCCGATGCGCCGGACATGCGGCCGTCGGTGACGAAGGCCACCTTGAAACCCTTGTCCTGGAGCACGGACAGGGCCGGGGACAGGCTGTGCAATTCGGGCATGCCGTTGGCGCGGGGCCCCTGGAAGCGCAGCACCACGACCACGTCGCGGTTCAGCCTGCCGTCCTTGAAGGCCTGGAGCGCGTCTTCCTGGGTCTCGAAGACGGCGGCGGGGGCCTCGACGATGCGGTTCTCCGGCTTGACGGCCGAGATCTTGATCACGGCGCGACCGAGGTCGCCCTGGACGAGCCGCAGGCCGCCCTCGCGGTCGAAGGGATCGGAGGCGGGGCGCAGAATGTCCGTGTCCAGACTTTCCACGACGCCGTCCTTCCAGACCAGCTCGCCGTCGATCAGCATCGGCTCCTGGAAATAGTGATGGATGCCCTCGCCCATGACGGTGACGACGTCGGAGTGGATATGGCCTGCCTCGGCCAGTTCGCGGGCCACAAAGGCGACGCCGCCGGCGGCCTGGAAGGCGTTCACATCGGCCGAGCCGTTGGGATAGATGCGGGCCAGCAGGGGGGTGACCGAGGACAGCTGGTCCATGTCGGTCCAGTCGATCAGGACGCCGGCGGCGCGGGCCATGGCGACCAGATGGATGGCGTGGTTGGTCGAGCCGCCGGTGGCCAGCAGGGCGACGATCATGTTGACGACCGACTTCTCGGAAATGACGTCGGCCATGCGGCCCTGACCGGAGCGGGCCAGTTCGACGGCGCGCTTCGCCGCCGCCGCCGTCAGGGCGTCGCGGAGGCCGGTCTCGGGGTGGACGAAGGCGGTCGAGGGCAGGTGCAGGCCGCCGAGCTCCATCATCATCTGGTTGGAGTTGGCGGTGCCGTAGAAGGTGCAGGTGCCCGGCGAATGGTAGGAGCCGATCTCGCTTTCCAGAAGGATGGCGCGGTCGACCTTGCCCTGGGCGTATTCGGCGCGAACGCGGGCTTTCTCCGCGTTCGGAATTCCCGACGGCATAGGGCCGGCGGGGGCGAAGACCACGGGCAGGTGGCCGAAGGCCAGCGATCCCATGAACAGGCCGGGCACGATCTTGTCGCAGACGCCGAGGCAGACGACGGCGTCGAAGGCGTCGTGGGTCAGGGCCACGGCGGTGGACATGGCAATGACGTCGCGGCTGAACAGCGACAGGTCCATGCCGGGGCGGCCCTGGGTGACGCCGTCGCACATGGCGGGCGTGGCACCGGCGACCTGGGCGGTGGCGTTCACCTCGCGCACGGCGTCGCGGATGATCTGCGGGAACCGCTCGAACGGCTGATGCGCCGACAGCATGTCGTTATAGGCGGTGACCACGCCGACGTTGGGCTGGGTCCCGGACATGGCGGTGAGCTTGTCCTTGACCGGGGCACCGGCGAAGGCGTGGGCCCAGTTGGCGCAGCTCAGCTTGGCCCGGCCGACGCCGGAGGAGCCGGCGGCGTCCATGCGGCGCAGATAGTCGGCGCGGCTCGCCTTCGAGCGTTCGACGATGCGGGCGGTGACCTCGGCGACGACGGGGTTCAGGGTCGGCATCAGGCTTTCTCCGTCCACAGAACGTCGAGCGGGACGTCGGCCGCGATGAGCGCGGCGATCGGGTGGACAGCCGGATCGCCCGCGGCTTCCCGCTCGAACACGGCCCGCTTGGCGGTGCCGGTCAGGGCGAGGACCACGCGGCGGGCGGTCATCAGATAGGGCAGGTTGATGGTCAGCCGCTCAAGGCTGGGCGCGGCCCCGTCGCGGCCGTGGGGGACGCCGAGAACGGTCGGCCGGAGCGCGGGCGAGAGCAGGGTCTTCAGGGTCGGGCTGTCGGGGAACATGGAACAGATATGGCCATCCTCCCCCATGCCGAGAAGGACGGCGTCCAATTTGCCGCCCTCGGCCGCCAGCGCATGGGCGGCCAGGGCGGCCGCGCGGTCGACCGTTACGGCGGGGTGGAACAGGGGGACGAACCGGGCTGCCGCGGCCGGACCGGTCAGCAGGGTCTGTTTCAGCAGGGCGGCGTTGGACTCGGGCGAGCTCTCGGGGACGTAGCGTTCGTCGATCAGGGTGACCGCCACGCGGGACCAGTCGAGATCGGCCTGCGCCATCCGCTGGTAGATCGGCGCGGGCGTCGAGCCGCCGGAACCGGCGAAGACCGCCTTGCCGGAGTCGTCGAGGGCCGCGGCGAGCGCGTCAGTCAGGCGGGCGGCGCAGGCGTCGGCCCATGCGTCGCCGTCGGCGAAGGACTCGATGGCGGGCGCGGCCTTACCCATGGCCGGTGTTCCACGCACGGCCGCCGCGCTCGAGCAGCAGGTCGGCTTCCGCCGGACCCCAGCTTCCGGCGGCGTATTCCTTCGGCTTGAAGGCCGCGCCGCGCCAGGCGTCGGAGACTTCGTCGACCCATTTCCAGGCCTGTTCCGCCTCGTCGCGGCGGACGAACAGGGTGGAGTCGCCTGCGAGGGCGTCGAGCAGCAGCCGCTCATAGGCGATCCGGCGGCGCGGCGGTTTCGCGTCCTTGTCGCCCTGGCCCCATGACAGGGACATCTGGATCGGCTGCAGCTTCATGCGCTGGTCCAGCCCCGGCTTCTTGTTCATCACCGACAGGGCGATGTCTTCTTCGGGCTGGAGTTCGATGACCAGGCGGTTGGGCTCGATATGACCGCGCTCGCCGTGATCGAAGATGGAGTGGGGCACCGGCTTGAACTGGATGACGATCTCGGTCCGCTTCTCGGCCAGCCGCTTGCCGGTGCGCAGGAAGAAGGGGGTGCCGGCCCAGCGCCAGTTGTCGATGTCGACGCGCATGGCGACGAAGGTCTCGGTGTCGGACGGCTGGCCGCGCTCCTCGCTGTAGGCTTTCGCGGGCTTGCCCTCGCTGGTCCCCGCGACGTACTGGCCGCGCACCGTGACGCGTTCGGCCTCATGCTCCGTGATCGGACGGAGCGAGCGGATGACCTTGACCTTTTCGTTGCGGACCGAGTCCGGATCGAGGTCTGACGGCGGCTCCATGGCGACGAGGCAGAGGAGCTGCAGCATGTGGTTCTGCAGCATGTCCCGCAGGGCGCCGTATTCGTCATAGTAGGGCCAGCGGTCGCCGACGCCGAAGGTCTCTGCGACCGTGATCTGGACGTGGTCGATCGACAGGCTGTTCCAAAGCGGTTCGAAGATGGTGTTGCCGAAACGCAGGGCGATCAGGTTCTGGACCGTCTCCTTGCCGAGGTAGTGGTCGATGCGGAAGACCTGGTCCTCGGAGAAGGCATGGGCCACGGCGTCGTCGATCTCGAGGAAGGACCGGAGGTCCCGGCCGACGGGCTTCTCCAGCACCACGCGGTCGGTCGCCCCGGCCAGGCCGGCGGCCTTCAGGGCGGTGACGATACGGCCGTAGAGCGAGGGCGAGACGGCGAGGAAGCTGGTCACGCCGCCGGCGGCGCTCATGTCGCCGATCTTTTCCTTGAGCGGCTTCAGGCTGGCGGGATCGGTGGCGTCGACCGGCAGATAGTCGAGGCGGGCGTCGAGCCGGGCCCAGGAGGCGTCCGACCAGGCATCGTCGGCGTGGGCCTTGCCCTCGACCGCGGCGCGGACCCTGGCCACGTATTCCTCACGGCTCTCGTCCGAGCGGGCCGCGCCGATGATCTTGAGACCGTCGGGCAGCAGGCCGTCGTGCTCAAGGAAATAGAGCGAAGGCAGCAGCATCCGCATGGCGAGGTCGCCACCGCCGCCGAACAGCACCAAGGCCGCCATGCGCTCTCCTTCATTCAGGTCCCGGCTGGACCGGGGTTGTGTCTGGCCGCTTCCGCCCGCTGCGCCAAGACGTCGAGGACGTCCTGAAACACCATGTGACGCGCCCGAAGCAGCACCATCAGGTGATAGACCAAATCCGCGGCCTCCGCCGCCAGTTCCGAATCCGGGCCCGCGACGCCCGCGAGGGCAGTCTCGACGCCCTCTTCGCCGACCTTCTGGGCGACGCGTTTGACGCCCTCCGCGAGCAGGCGGGCGGTCCAGCTTTCGGAAGGGTCGGCGGCGGCGCGTTCGGCGATAGTTGCCTCAAGCCGGGCGAGGCGGCCGAGGCCCGGCGCGTCCTCGTCGCCGAAACAGCTGATGCGGTTCAGGTGGCAGGCGTTGCCGACGGGACGGACCTTCAGGACCAGCGCGTCGCCGTCGCAGTCCGGTGTGATCGAAACCACATGCAGCCGGTCGCCCGAGGTCTCGCCCTTGCGCCAGCGCCCGCCCCGCGAGCGCGAGAAGAAGGTTGCCTCCTGGCTCGCGATCGTCTCGTCGAGGGCGGCGCGATCCATATAGGCGAGCGTCAGCACCTGAAGCGTGGCGGCGTCCTGCACGACGACGGGGATGAGGCCTTGGCCCTTGGCGAAGTCGAGTTGGTCGGGGTCGATCACAGTCTCATTTCCTGTCCGGCGTCCGACAGGAACGCCTTGAGATCGGGAATGGCCAGGGTCCCGGTGTGGAAGACGCT
>JAUYAG010000163.1 GCA_030693575.1 Brevundimonas sp.
GACCTCGACGGCCGCGCCGATGGCCGCCTCCGCGCCCGGCAGGTCGCCGGCCGTGAACCGCTCATTGGTCAGGGCGATCAGGGCCGTCGCCGCCGCCTCGGCGTCGGTCTCGCGCGCCAGAATGTCGGCCACGGCGTCGAGCGTGGAGGGTGCCGAGATGCGGACGTCGGCGGGCGGTGGCGGTGGCGGCGGGGGAGGCGGAGGCGGCGCGGGCGCGGTCACCGGAGGCGGCTGCTGTGGCGCGGGGCGGTCCTGGGCCGTGGCGCACGACGCCGTCGCCGCCAGCGCCAGTACGATCACGCCGCTCTGCACCCGCCTCGCCACCGGCATCTCCCCTGTCCAATACCCATGTTCGGCTGGGCGAACCGCCCTTGGCAAGGCTGTTTCCGGATGAACGCCGGATGAACGGGGACCTCGCGGCCCGTTCAGACGCCCGCTCCTAGATCTGTGGTCAAGCTTGGCGCATCCGCCGGCGCAACCACGCAGGGGCCAGACCATGAAGTCGTTTTCGAAGATCGCTTTCGCTGCGCCGGCCGTGATCGTCGCCATGGCCCTGAGCCTGATGGCGGCCAGCCCGGCCGACGCCCAGAGCCGTCACCGCGACCGGGACCGCGACCGTGACAGCGACCGCACCGAGGATGTCCTGATCGGTGCCGCCATCGGTGCCCTGGCCGGCGCCCTGATCGGCGACGGCGACGGGTCCTGGGTCGCCGGCGGGGCCCTCGCCGGCGCGGCGCTGGGTGCGAGCTCGGGCGACGACGACTGCGGCTACTACCGCGGCGGCCGCTGCTACCGGAACCTGGGCCACTGGGAGCGCGAGCACGGCATCGACCGCAACCGCGGCTATTACAACGACAGCTACGACCGCCGGGATCGCCGAGACTACCGCCGCGACCGCCGCGACGACCGTCGCGATGACCGCGACTATCGCTATGAGCGTCGCTGGTAGTCCCCGTCATCCCCTCTCCCACTGGGAGAGGGCTTGAGCGCCTGAGAGCGAAGCGATCAGTCGCGCGAAAGGGTGTGGGTCGACTGCTGGCCTTCGGCGCAAGCCGCGTCACCGTTCGGGGCGGCGGCTCACGCCGACGGAACCAGCCGACCCTCATCCGGCCGGCTTCGCCGTCCACCTTCTCCCACCGGGAGAAGGAACCGGATTTCACACCATCAGCCGCTTCATCAGCTCCGCCGTCGACGGATCCAGCCCCGCTGACGGTTCCCCCGCCGCGACATCCGCCAAAACCGCCTTCGCCAGCGCCTTGCCCAGCTCCACGCCCCACTGGTCGAAGCTGTTGATGTCCTGGATCACGCCCTCGATGAAGGTCTTGTGCTCATAGAGGGCGATCAGCGCCCCGACCGCCTCCGGCGACAGGGCGTCCATCAATATGGTGGTCGAGGGCCGGTCGCCGGGGAAGGTCTTGTGCGGGGCCAGCCGGTCGGCCTCGGCCTCGTCCGCTCCGGCCGCGATCAGTTCGGCGCGAGCCTCGGCTTCGGTCTTGCCGACCATCAGGGCCTGGGCCTGGGCCAGGGCGTTGGACCACAGCGGCGCATCGCCCTCGCGCGCATCCATGGCGGCGTCGGTGGTATGGCCGACGACGATGAATTCCGCCGGAACCACCATCGGCCCCTGATGGATCTGCTGGAAGAAGGCGTGCTGGCCGTTGGTGCCCGGCTCGCCGAACACGATCGGGCTGGTGGCGGTGTCGACGGGCGAGCCGTCGCGCTTCACCCGCTTGCCGTTCGACTCCATCTCCAGCTGCTGCAGGAAGGCCGGCAGCCGGCGCAGGCCGTGCGCATAGGGTGCCACCGTCCGGGCCATGCGTCCGCGGCCCTCGACATTGTAGATCTGGGCCAGGGCCAGCAGCACCGGCGCGTTCCGCTCCAGATCGGCTGACAGGAAATGTTCGTCCATGGCGCGGGCGCCGTCCAGCAGCCGCTCGAACACATCCCAGCCCAGGGCCACCGCCACCGACAGGCTGACCGCCGACCACAGGGAATAGCGCCCCCCGACCCAGTCGCGGAAGGCGAAGGTCCGGCCGCAGCCCCAACTCGAGGCCTTGTCCGGCGCCGCCGTCACCCCGATCAGGTGATGCACCATCCGTTTGGGCGACAGGCTCTCGGCCAGCCAGGCCTTGGCCAGTTCGGCATTGGCCAGGGTTTCCTGCGTTGTGAAGGTCTTGGACACCACCACCACCAGCGTCGTCTCGGGGTCCAGCCCGGCCAGGGCCTCGCCCATCTCGCGCGGGTCGATATTGGCCACGAACCTCAGGTCGATGACCGGCTCCAGCGGCCGCAGGGCGTCCCACAACAGCCGCGGCCCCAGATCGGACCCGCCGATGCCGATGTGGACGATGGCGGTGAAGGGCTGGTTGGTGCCGCCTCCCTCGGCGCCCGAGCCGACGTCGGTCGCGAACCGGGCCATGGTCTTGCGCGCCGCGGCGACCTCGGCGGACACGGGTTCGCCGAGCGCGCGGAAATCCGCGTCATCGGCGGCCCGCAGCGCCGGGTGAAGCACAGCGCGACCTTCCGTATGGTTCACCGCCTCGCCGGCGAACAGGGCGTTGCGTCGCCCCTCGACGTCACAGGCGCGGGCCAGGTCCAGCGCGGCCTCGAACCCTTCGGCGCTCCAGGCCTGTTTCGACAGGTCCAGATAAAGGCCGGCGGCATCCACGCCCATCCGATCGATCCGGCCGGGGTCGGTCGCGAACTGATGGACGATGCGTCCGTCGGCGTCCTTGCGGGCGACGGCGCGAAGCATGTCGAGGGCCTGTTTGCGGGCGGTCATCGGGTGAGCTCGAAATTCGGAAGGGTAAACCCTCGTTTACGGGTCGGGCGTAAGCCGGTTCAACGCCGAATCCGTGATTCGGCCAACTATATGAGGTTAGCCATGTCCTGCGGCGTCGCCCTGGCGGTCTCCCTGCTGCTCTCCGACCCCAATATCGCGCTCGCCGCGGCCCTGCCGCCGCCGGTCGCCGATGCGCCGGTGTCCGTGGCCGGCGAGCCGCTGTTCGCGGACATCGTCGCCCGCTCCGGTGCCCTCAAGGGCGTGGTCCAGGGCTGGATCGACGCCGGCGTGATGGATCAGTCCGACTTCGCCACCGGTCCCGCCTTCACCGGCTTCCGCACCCAGGCCGCCGAACTGGCCGCCCTCGACATGCAGGGTCACGTCATCCTCAAGGACCGGGGTACGGACGGCGACCTGAAATGCATCCTGCGCGGCATCTCCGAGGACATTCCGGTCAAGATCGCCGCCGTCGAGGCCGCCGCCACCCCCGCCGAACGCCGCGTCGCCCTCGACGAACTCCACTACCTTCTGAACGACAACGTCGAAGTCATCACCGCGCCCCCGCAGCCGGAAGTGTAGTCTCCCTCTCCCAATGGGAGAGGGCTTGAGCGCACGGCGGCGAAGCCGGCGTCCTTGCGCGAAAGGGTGAGGGTCGACTGGGTGCGTTCGGCGCGAGCCGCAGCTAGATGTTGAGCCGATATTCGATCTCTTGAATGCGGAGTTCCAGCTCCTCAATCCGCGATTTCGCGGAGGAAGCCTCTGAATAGGCTTCTTCGGCCATGTGCATGGCTTCGTCTGGCTTCTCCGAGCAACTGCCGATCAGAACGAGTCCAATGCCTAAGCTGGCCAACAGTATCTGGCGCATCGCATCCCCTCCGAAGAACCCCAAGAGCATGGCCGCGCCGGCCGCGAAGCGGAAGGGGTTGCGACACGGCTTACGCCGACCGCCATCACCCGACCCACACCCTTTCGCGCATCCGATCGCTTCGCTCCCGGGCGCTCAAGCCCTCTCCCAACGGGAGAGGGATCAAGTCCGGCGTGGTCACATCCCCGCTCCCTTCGTGTCCTTTGTGATCCCTTCGTGTCCTTGGTGATGAATCTCCCGGCCGTCGCCCCCTGACCCCGCGATCAGAACACGACCGATTCTGACGCAGCGGCGCCCGATCCTGCGTCCATGTACGAGGGTCGCCCCCGAAAATTCCGCTGCGAAGACACCTGGCGCGCGGTGCGCCGGGCCTGGGAGGCGGGCGAGACCGCGGCCTCGCTGGCCCAGCGGTATGACGTGGGGCTGGCCAACCTGTGGCGGCGCCGGGCGTCGGAAGGCTGGAAACGGCGCGTGACCGCCGATCCGGATCCGGAGCCGCCCGAAGGCTGGGACCGCTACGCGCAGCGCAAACAGGCCGAGTTCGAATACCAGCTTGAGGAGACGCGCTTGCTGGCGGCCAAACTGGCCGAGGCGATGCAGGGCGGGCCGCTGGAACAGGTGCCGGTCTGGCACCTCGGCTTCGTGCTGGAATGGCGGGCGGAGACCCTCCCCCCTGATACGGCGGCCCGCGATCGGGAATGGGCGCTCAGCCACGGCTGGACCGACGCCTTCTGGAGCGAGTCGGGGTGGCTGCACCCCCTGTCCTGGCTCGACGAGGTGACCCTGAAGGCCAACCGCGCCGCCTGGCGCGAAGACGCCGGCCTCCCGCATGGGGCGGCGGAGGGGTGGCCGTGTTAGCGCCGTCCCTCTCCCATTGGGAGAGGGCTTGAGCCTCCGGGAGCGAAGCGATCGGTAAGGCGAAAGGGTGAGGGTCGACCATCAACCTTCGGCGCAAGCCGCCGCTCCCGGTCTTTGCCTGGATCGAAAAGCTACCATAGATTGCATCATGGTGGCCGACAGTCGAACCGCCTTTGCGCGTGACCAACGTCAGGATGCCGGACTGGCTGAGCGCCGGCTGTGGGACCGCCTGAGGGCAGGCAGGGTCGACCGCCACAAATTCCGCCGCCAACACCCCGTTGGGCCGTACATCGCCGACTTCGCCTGCGACCGGCTCCGGTTGATCCTCGAGATCGACGGCGGCGTTCACGAACGGGATGACGTCATCCTGAGAGACCATCTTCGGCAAAACGAGCTGGAGGGTCTCGGCTGGACCGTTCTCAGATTCAGAAATGAGGAGGTTCTCACACAGCCGGAGCGGATCATCGCCGCGATCCGTGACCATGCAGAGCGGCTGGATCAGTGATCCGATTGCGCCACGGCTTACGCCGATGGCCTCACTCGACCCTCACCCTTTCGCGCAAGAACGACGGCTTCGCCGCCGTGCGCTCAAGCCCTCTCCCAACGGGAGAGGGATCAGTACCTAACCTCCCACATCCCCCAAAGCCTCCACCACGACCCCCTCGGTCAGCAACTGCGGCAACACCCGCGGTTCCGCCGACCCCGGCGTATAGAGCAGATACAACGGCACCCCTGACCGCCCGTGGCGCTGCAGTTCGGCGGTGATGGCGTCGTCGCGGCGGGTCCAGTCTCCGACCAGATAGACGGCGTTGGACCGTTCGATCGCCGCCTTCACGCCCGCCGAGCTCAGCGATGTCCGCTCATTGATCTTGCAGGTCACGCACCAGTCAGCGGTGAAGTTGACCAGCACGGGCCGGCCCTCGGCGAGGGCTGCCTCGACCGCCGCCGTCGACCAGGGCGCGCTCGTCGGTCCCGCGCCGGGCTCCGAAACCGTCGAACCGGCGTCCGCCACGGGTGCCCGCACCGTCAGGATCAGCGCCGCGCCCGCCAGCAGAAGCGCCGCGACGCCGGCGGTCAGATGAAACACACCGCGCCGCCCGAAGCCGCGCTCGGTCTGGCCGCAGCCGATCAGCCAGGCCCCCAGCGCCAGCAGCAGGCCCGCGGCGAAAAGCAGGCCCAGCGCCTCCGCGCCGGTCTGCCGGCTGAACACCCAGGCCAGCCACAGGGCCGTCGCATACATGGGGAAGGCCAGCAGGTTCTTGAGCCGTTCCATCCACGGGCCGGGCCGGGGCAGTTTGGCCAGCAGGCCGGGCGACAGGCTGACCACGACGAAGGGCAGGGCGAGGCCAAGCCCCAGTCCGAGGAAGACCAGCAGGGCCATCGGCCAGGGCATGACCAGGGCCGCGCCGAGCGCGAAGGCCATGAAGGGTGCCGTGCAGGGCGCCGCCACGATCACCGCCAGCGCCCCGGTGAAGAAGGCGCCGAGGCCACCCGGCAGGCGCGACAGCGGCCCGGACCCGGCGCCCTGCAGCCCGGCGCCGACATGGAAGACGCCTGAGAGGTTCAGGGCGACGGCCAGCATCAGCAGGGCCAGACCGGCCGTCACCGGCGGCGACTGCAGCTGGAAGCCCCAGCCCACGGCCTCGCCCGTCGCCCTCAAGGCCAGCAGGACGCCGGCCAACAGCAGGAAGGTGGTCAGGACGCCGGCCAGGAAGGCCAGCCCGTCGCGCCGGGCGTGGCGCGCATCATGGGCCGAGGCCGCCAGCGAGGCCGCCTTCATCGCCAGGATCGGGAAGACGCAGGGCATCAGGTTCAGGATCAGCCCGCCGAGGACCGCGAACAGGAGCGCCTGGGCGAAGGTGGTCAGGCGGGTGCCCGACGCGGGCTCCGGCGCGTCGGGCACCCCGTCCGCCGCGGCGGCCAAGGCGCCCGATCCGCTTGTTCCGGCAAGGGGCGCCCCGACCTCGGCCCGGATTTCCCAGGCACCATGGGCGGTGACCAGCACGCCCTCGACCGGGCCGGTCAGCCCGGCTGCGCGGGTCTCGCCGCCCGGCGACAGCCGCAGGGTCAGCCCCTGCGGGCCCCACGCGCCCGTCTGGGCCGCCGGATGGTCGATGACACCGCCGGTGTAGGGGAAGAAATAGCTCGGACCCGGGTCGCGGCCCGCCAGCGCACCGCCCGCGGCCGAAAGCGTCAGGACGCCGTCCTCCAGCGCGAGCCGCGCCTCCAGCCCGCCGGGACGGGGCGCAGTCGCCAGCACCGCCGTGATGGCGCCGCCGTGGCGCCGGTCCAGCGGCGCCGCGCCCTCCCGGACCGGCAGGTCCAGCCGCAGGGTCAGGTCCTCGGGCACGCACATCTCGGCGCTGCACACGAAGAAGGAGGCCTTGACCGTCAGCGGCAGCACCGTCCCGGCGCGCGCCGTAGCCGGAACCTCGATGGTGACCGGCAGCCAGACCTCGCCGGAATAGCCGTAGTTCATCAGCCCGGTAATCCGCTGGCGCTCGGGCAGGGGCCAGACGATGTCGCCGGCCCGCACGCCCTGCGGCAGGGTCCAGGTCAGGGTCGTGGCCCCGCCGGAATCGCCCGGATTGCGCCAGTAGGTATGCCAGCCGGGCCGGATCGTCTGTTTCACCGCCACCACGGCCGTCGACCCGGGCGCCGCCCAGGCCGACATCGGGACCAGTTCGGCCTCGATCCGTTCGGTGCGCTGCGGGCCAGGCTCCGCCGTCGGCTGGGCTACGGCCGCGACCGGCCACAGGCTCACGGCCAGAAGGATCAACACTCGGACGAAATGGTTCACGCGGCCTCCGGAGACGGTCGCGCGGACCTTAGCGGTCCACACCCGCCTCCGTCACCGCCTGTGACGGGTGGCGCGGCGTCGCGCCCACAAGGATGTCAGCGCGGTGCGGCTTCGACCAGCACCTCGGTGCGCCGGCGCATGGGCTCGCGAACCCCGGCGTCGCTCACGGCCCCCTCGTCTCCGCCGGCCTCGACCTCAAACGCCGGAGCCGGCCAGCCGGCCGCCGTCAGGGCCTCGGCCACCGCCTGGGCCCGCCGCCCGGACAGGCTCAGGTTCGCCGTCGCCCCGCCCCGCGCATCGGCCAGGCCCAGCACTTCCACCTTGCGGATCTCACAGCCCTGCAACTGGGCGGCCGCCATGCCGATCGCCTGCCGCGCCGGCTCGGTCAGCCGCGCCTCGCTGTCGGCGAAATAGACCTCGAACCGCTTCGCCGTGCACTGCGACGGCTCGGTCACCACCGCGCTCCGGTCCATGAACCGCGTCACGCCGCACCCGGACAGCCCGACCGCCAACGCAAGCCCGGCAACTCCGCCCAATCGCTTCATGTCCAACCCCTCACAGCCCAAGAAAAGGGCGGTCCGCCTCGCGACGAACCGCCCTGACTTTCAGTCAACCAGCCCGCGCCTAGTAGCGACGCTGGCCATTTTCCCAGTAACACTCGTCCTGACGGCCATCGTAGCAGTAATAATACCGGTTCTGACTGTCGCGGTAGCGCTGCTGGTTGGCGCGGTCCTGTTGCGAGCCACGCACTGCGCCGGCGACGCCGCCGACAACAGCACCGATGGCTGCGCCGCGACCCGCGTTGCCGTCGCCGACGTTATTGCCGATGATGGCGCCGGCGACAGCGCCGATGCCGGCACCGATGGCACCCTGACGGGTCGCCTGGTTGGGATTGCCGTATTCGTCTGTCGCGCAGGCGCTGACCAGAAGTCCGGCGCCGGCGATCGCGATGATTGCCTTGTTCATGGATTTTTCCTTCATCCCTCGGGTTCGCCCCACGGGTGAGAACGCTGGATAAGCGTTGCGGTTCCCGCGCTATGATCGAGGTTAAGCCTGTATTAGGCTTCAATCGGCGTCGTGCGGAGGGTGCGGCCTCGATTTTCTGAGTTGAGACGGGGGTTTCGTATGCGTTTTTCTGAACCGGTTCGCATGGCGGACGATGGCGGGCACAGTCCGGTATGGGCTCGCACCAGGCGGCGTTCGGGCAATCCGATCGTAGGAATCCTTGTGACCCTGCTGGCGCTGTTTGGCGTTCTGACGGCCGTACTGGGCATCAAGGAGCAGTCGCTGGCTGAAGGCGGGGCCATGATGGACGGCTGGATCGCTAAGGGTGTGTCGACAGTCAAGGGTGAGGCTCCCCGGGTCGCTGACGAAGCCGCCGACGCCGCTGGAGCCGCCGCTGAAAAGGCGGGTGACGCTGCCCAGGCAGGTGCAGCCGCGGCATCTGACGAGATGAAGAAGCAATAGTCACGCTTTGGCGCTCCCGATCGGAACATCGTTCCGGTCGGGACGTTCGGGCGACATGACTGATACCGTAGAGCCTGAAGCTGATCCCGGGACCGAGGTGGGAGCCGAGGTCTCTGAACCGCATGTCCTCACACCCCATGTCGCGCTGGGGCGGGTCATCATGCTGGTGAACCCCTTGTCCGGCGGGGTCGGTCCCAATGCCGCGGACGAGGCTGCTGCAATCCTCGCCAACTATGCTCTGGAGGCGACGGTCGTCGCGCTTGAGGGCGGCCAGTTCGACAGCCAGGTCCAGCAGGCGCTTGATGCCTTTCCCGATGTTCTGTTCGTCCTTGCGGGAGACGGAACGGCCGGCACCATAGCCTCCCGCGCAGGACCCGACGGCCCCCTGGTGGCCCCGCTGCCGGGCGGCACGATGAACATGCTGCCTCGCGCCCTGTATGGCACCGCTGACTGGAAGGTCGCCCTGAGACGTGCGCTTGAAGAAGGCGCGCCGCAGCGGGTGGCTGGCGGCGAGGTCACCGATGGCCGGTTCAGCCAGGCATTTTACTGCGCCGCTATCCTTGGCGCGCCGGCCCTCTGGGCACCCGCGCGCGAGGCGGTGCGGGAAGGCAAGTTCGGGCTGGCCTGGGCCTATGGTCGCCGGGCTCTCAAGCGCGCCTTCTCGGGCCGTCTGCGTTTTTCACTTGATGGACGCACCGATCGCCGCGCCGAGGCGCTTGTCCTGATCAGCCCGATGATTTCAAAGGCGATGGATGAGCATACCGGGCTGGAGGCCGCTGCGATGAATCCCGCTGATGCGCTGCAGGCCTTCCGCCTCGCCGCCCACGCCGTGTTCGATGACTGGCGTCAGGATCCGGCGGTGACCACCAAGGCGATCCAGCAGGCGACAGTCCGGGCCCGCTCACGCATCCCCGCTGTGATCGACGGCGAGCCGGCGTTGCTGCGGCACGAGGCCAAGGTCCGCTTCATTCGCACAGCCTTCCGCGCACTGGCCCCGAACCCGCCGGCCGCGGAGGGCAACGCCTAGTGGGGCGCATCCTCCAGTTCTCGGACATCCATTTCGGTTGTGAGCACCAACATGCCTGCGCCGCCGCGCTGGATTACGCGCATGGCACGGCTCACGATCTTGTCCTGATTACCGGCGACATCACCCAGCAGGGATTGCCCGATGAATTCGAGGCGGCCGGTCGCTGGATTGCGGCCATGCCGGATCCGCGCTTCGTCATCGTCGGCAATCACGACGTCCCCTACTGGAGCCTGCTGGCGCGGGTGTTCAGCCCGTGGAAGGCGTTCGAGCGCGCCACCGGCCATCCCGCCCATGACCACCAGTTCCTCAGCCCGAACCTGATGGTGCGGGGCGTCGTCACAGCGCGCGGATGGCAGGCGCGGGCCAACTGGTCCAAGGGCGTCATCGATCTGGATCAGACCCGCAAGGCGGCCGAGGCACTGCGTCAGGCTCCGGTCGGCGCGCTGCGGGTGCTGGCCTGCCACCATCCGCTGGTCGAGATGATCGGGACGCCCATGACAGGTGACGTCAAGCGAGGCGATGCGGCCGCCCTGATCTTCGCTGAGGCCGGGGTTGATCTGATCACCACCGGCCACGTCCACGTCCCGTTTGCCCTGCCGATCAGCCTCGGCGATCATTGCTCCTACGCCGTCGGATGCGGGACGCTTTCGCATCGGGAGAGGGGGGCCCCTCCCAGCTTCAACCAGATCGACTGGGACGCCCACCACATCACCGTCACCGCCGTGGCCTGGACGGGCGAACGTTTCGAACCCGACCAGACCTGGAAGCTCCCGCGTCGACAGGACACCCGGCGGACCGCCACGGCACCGGACCCCAACGAAGCCGGACAAATGGAAAAGGCCGCGGTCTGATCGACCACGGCCTTCTTCAATTTCAGGTGCGGCCCCGGTTCAGCGGCGCCGACGACTTCCATGGGACTTTTCGGTGAAAGCCGCGGCTACCATGGTGGCCAGGGCCGGGTTCCGCAGGAAGATCCAGCCGCCGGCGAGGGCAGCTACCGTGCCGAGGATGGGCCGCTGCCGGAAGAGCATATAGGCGCGCTGGCCGAGACCGGAGACGTCCCCTTCATCCTCCTCATCTTCCGCCTCGCTGCGCGCGACGAAGATCAGGACAACCGCGAGGGCGATCACGGCGAAAAGCAGGAAGGTGATCGCCGCGGCGGCCAAGGGCACGACGACCAGTTGCAGGGCATAGAAGATCGTCGCCCCCAGCGCGAGGATGGCGACCAGGGCGGCACCCGCCGCGACCGAGGCCGCGACGGCCTTCTTGACCAGACCCCTGGCCATGCCGCTGCCGAGCATCAGCGCCGACGACCGGCGAGAAGCAGGCCAAGGACGACGCCGACGCCAAGCGCGATGGCGGTCGACTGCATCGGACGCTCCTGCACCCGCTCGACCAGATAGCGTTGTGCTTCGTCGAAGCGTTCGCTGGCCTCGTCGTAATATTCCTGACCGCGGACGCGGGCCGTGTCGTAATAGCCGCGGGCGCGATCGCGCAGGACGTCGGCCTCTTCACGCAGGCGGGTTTCTGCTTCCGCCGCCTTGGCGCGCAAACGGGCTTCCGCCGCCGTCGCCTTCTCGCGCAGCCGGGCTTTCTCTTCGGCACCCAGCACCTTGAGATCGTCCTTGAGCGTGTTGATGTCGTCTTTCACGGTCGCCCGTGCCGTTTTGGTCGTCGCCATGATGCGCGCTCCGTTCGTCAAGCTTGACGGTTAGATAGAGAACCCTGAGCCGGAACGCCACTGTACGGTGGCAGTTCCCGCATTGCAGCATCAGCGGACGGTGGCGAAGCGCCGCATCCGGGCATAGACAGGGCGAATGACTGACTGGCTCTTCTCCCCCGCGCCCACCGCCTCGCTGCCGATCTCCGGCCAGAGCGAGCGCTTCCCGATCCGCCGTATCCTCTGTGTGGGTCAAAACTACGCGGCCCATGCCCGCGAGATGGGTCAGGCCCGTGCCGAGCCATTCTTCTTTACCAAGCCCGCCGACGCCGTTGTGGCCGACGGTGCCGACCCGGTCTTTCCGACGGCGACCGCCAATCTGCATCATGAAGTCGAGCTGGTCTGCGCGATCGGCGCCGACGGTGGCATCGCCGGCTGGGCCGTCGGTTGTGATCTGACCCGCCGCGATCTTCAGGCTGCGGCCAAGGAAAAGGGACGCCCGTGGGACGCCGCCAAGGGGTTCGACCAGTCGGCTCCCTGCGGCGCCCTGACGCTCGGCGCCCTGCCGGACCCCGCTGCGCCCATCGCCCTGTCGGTCAACGGTGACGCCCGCCAGACCGGTCGGCTCGACGACATGGTCTGGAACCCGGCGGAGATTCTCGCCAAGGCGCGCGAGCTGTGGGACGTCCGGCCCGGCGACCTGATCTTCACCGGCACGCCCGAAGGCGTCGGTCCGCTGCAGCCCGGCGACCGGGTCGAGGCGACCATCGGCGGCCTGCAAACCCTGAGCTTCACGGTGAGGCCGCGATGATCCTGCACGGCTACTGGCGTTCGGGCGCCGCCTACCGCACCCGCATCGCCCTGGCGCTCAAGGGGCTCGTCTATGAGCAGCAGGGCGTCGACCTGCGCACCGGTGCCCAGAGGTCCGAAGCCTTCGTCGCCCTCAATCCGCAGGGCATGGTGCCCGCGCTGGAGGTCGAGGGCGCGGTCCTGACCCAGAGCCCGGCCATTCTGGAATGGCTGGAGGAGACCCGCCCGGCTCCGGCCCTGTTGCCCGCGGACCCGATTGAGCGGGCCCATGTCCGCGCCATGGCCGCCTTGATCGGTTGCGACATTCATCCGCTGAACAATCTGCGCGTTGGCAAGGCGCTGCGCGAGACCTTCGGCGCCGACCAGGCCGCTGTGGACGCCTGGGCCGCACGCTGGATCGTCCCCGGGTTTGAGGCGATGGAGGCGTTGGTCGCGCGGTACGGTGCCGGCTGGTGTTTCGGCGACGCCCCGACCTTGGCCGACTGCTATCTGATCCCGCAAATCTATTCAGCTCGCCGGTTCAATGTGCCGCTCGACGCCTTTCCGCGCCTGATGGCCATCGACGCGGCGGCGGCATTTCATCCTGCCTTCATAGCCGCTCATCCGGACCACCAGCCGGACGCTGACTGAACGTCAGGCCAGGAAACGGTCCACGGCGGCCATGAAACGCGTCGGCTGATCGATCATCACCATATGCTCGGCGCCCTCGATCGGGACGAAGGCCGCCGGGTTGCGAAGCCGGGCATAGGCCCCGCGGAACAGGCTGTCCGTCCGGCTGCGCGGCGAGTTTCCATCCGCGCTCCATCCGTACACAACCGTCACCGGGGCCGTGATGTCGGGCAGGCGGCGACGCAGGTCGACGGTCATCACCTCATACAGCGACTGGGCCAGGACGCGGCGGTCGCCGCCCTGCCAGCCCAAGGTTCCGAACACCGCATCGGTCGCGCCGCCCAGTTCCAGTCCCATCTGCCGGCCATGCGCACGCAAGGCCTCATCACCGAAGAAATGGATCGCCTGAAAGGCCAGCTGGGCGATCGGCTCGACGTCGCCAACGGTGGCTTGCGGGCTGATCAGGGCCGGAAAGAACGGCGAGGAGTCGACGACCATGACGCGGCCAATCCGGGAGCCGGAGTCCGCGGCGATGCGCAGTCCCAGCTGGCCGCCCATGGAGTGGCCGATGATGGCCGGCCGCTCCAGCCGCTGTTCGGTGATGTACCGCCGGACCTCAGCCGCGACTGTCGCCATCACCGCGCCGCTGGCGTTCGCCCCTGCTGGCAGATCGCCGAAGCCTCGAACCGAGATCAGATGAAGCCGCCGCTTGCCGGCCAGCCGGTCCGCTACGCTCCGCCACACCTCCGCGGTCGAGGCCAGGCCGGGGATCAGGAGCACGTCCGCGCCGCGACCGCGTGTCGTCACCGTGATCCGTCTGGAGCTGAAGGCCGTCTGCGCCCATACGGCGGACCCGGCGCTCCAAAGCAGGCCGCCGCCGACCAGACCTCGCAGAATGTTTCGTCTTTGTTCCATGTCGTCTTCGGGTTAGCGTTCGCACCGGAACGCGAGGGAGAGCGCAGTGAGCCAGTCCGACGAGATCGTCTTCTACACCAACCCCATGTCGCGCGGTCGCATCGCGCGCTGGATGCTGGAGGAGATCGGCCAACCGTACCGCACGGTGGTTCTGGATTACGGCACGACGATGAAGGCTCCGGAATATCTGGCGATTAATCCGATGGGGAAGGTGCCGGCGATCTCCCATCGCGGCGTGACGGTGACGGAATGCGCCGCGATCTGCACCTGGCTGGCCGACGCCTTTCCCGATGCCGGTCTGGCCCCGGCGCTCGATGACCCGGCGCGGGGCCCCTACCTGCGGTGGATGTTCTTCGGCGCCGGTCCACTCGAGGCGCCGGTCCACTCGAGGCGGCGGTGACCGCGAAATCGCTGGGTTTGCTGGCTCCGGCGGACAAGGCCGGGATGGCGGGCTACGGCAGTTTCGAGCAGGTGGTCGAGGCGCTCGAAGCCGTCGTCTCGGGTGCGGGGCCGTGGCTGCTCGGTGAGCGGTTCAGCGCGCTGGACGTCTACTTGGGCAGCCAGATCGGCTGGGGTCTGCAGTTCAAGAGCCTGCCGGACCGGGATGTCTTCAAGGCCTATGCAGCCCGGCTTTTCCAGCGACCCGCAGCGATTCGGGCGCGCGAGATGGATGACGCCCTGATCGCAGCGGCAAATCCGGGCGGTTGAACGGCGGGCTCAACCCTGGGCGGGCCGCAGGCCTTCGACGGAAGCGCGCTGGACAACCGGGCGGCGTTCGCCGCCGGCGGCGCGGATACGGTCGATACGGGCCTTCTCGGCCTTGAAGGCCGCGAGGTCGGCGCCCGCCAGGATCGTGCCTTCGGTCGTGCGCACCCCGGCCGGATTGATCCGCTGGCCGCCGCGCCAGATTTCATAGTGCAGGTGCGGGCCGGTCGAGGCACCCGTCGAGCCTACGTAGGCGACGACCTGGCCCTGACGCACACGCTGCCCCGCGCGCATGCCCGATGCGTAGCGGGAGAGGTGACCGTAGCCGGTTTCCAGACCGTTCGAGTGGCGGATGCGCAGCCAGTTGCCATAGCCGCCCCAGCGCCGGGCTTCTACAACCACGCCGTCAGCAGGGGCCACGACCGGCGTGCCGCTGCCGGCCGCGAAATCGATGCCCTGGTGCATCTTGCGATAGCCGGCGATCGGGTGACGGCGGAAGCCGAACGACGACGATACGCGGAACCCACGCTCCAGCGGCGTGCGCATGAAGGCGGAGCGGGTGTTCTTGCCGGTGGCGTCGAAATACTGCGCTTCACGGGCCCCGGCGGGCTGGAAGCGGTAGAAGGCGACGCCTTTCAATTCAGCGTACAGCAGTCCGTCTGTGCCGATGGTGCGGCCGTTTTCGGTGACGGTCCGGCCGAAGACATAGGTGAACTCGTCATCGGAACGGATGTCGCGATCCATGTCGAACCGGTGGGAGAACAGACGGCCGGCGGCGCGGGCCACCTCGGCAGGCGCACCTTCGCGACGCGCGGTCCTTGTCAGGGAGCCCTCGACCTTGCCCGTCAGAACAACCGTTTCGTGGGTGACCTTTTCCTCCAGCGCCCGAAGACGCAGGGCGCCGTCGAAGCTGCGCGAGACGGTCAGCTGGGTCGCGGGACCTGTGCGCATGGTGAGGCCGATCAGCCGGGCCTCGCCCCGGCCGCCGCGCGGCTGGGAAATAGCGGTCTCGAAGCGCTGGCCGGCGCGCATGGCGTTCACGTCCATGGCGTTCGACAGGGTGGCGGCCACGGCGGACGCTTCTTCCGGAGCGATGCCCGTGCGGCGCACGGCCTGCTCGAAGGTCTCGCCGCGGCGGATCTGGACGGGAATGGCTTCCGGCGTCGTGAGGCCGGCGGGCATGCCAGCAGCAGCGAAGGCCTGATCGGCCAGGACAGCGATCTGATTTTGGGTAAGAGGCGGAGCCTCTTCCGCTTTCGCGGGTTGGTACACACGACCTGCAAGCAGCGCCACCGAGATCGCAGCCACAGCCGTCAAGGCGTGCGGCGCGATGCGCATCGGTTGGCGACGTGGATCGAACTGAGCCATCGGTCCCCGAGAAACGACGACGCCGGACGGCGCCAAAGCCACTGGTAGCAAGGATCGCGCCGGAGAAGCCCCCGCCGCGAGACAGGGCGTATAGCCCGTCTGTCCCATCATGGGAAGGCGGTTCGTTACAGCGCGTTAACCGGAGCCGTAGTCGTGGGTAAAGCCTGCGTGAACAGTGAGACTAGACACGGAACCGGGTCGTGTATTCGCAGCGTTTTGGCGTTCGGTTGACTCATCCCTGCGGCAACATGTCCCGAACTGACGTGCGAGACATTCAAAGTGGCGCATGCGCCACTCACCTGTGTTTCGATAGACACGCCCATAATGCTGGTCCGGAGAATTCCTTTGCTCGGCGGCCTTTCTTCCGGCGCGTCTGTCCCGTTATGACCGCTCCATGACCGCTGCGACCGACCCCGCTCCGCCCCCCGCGCGGCCTGTGCGCAAGCGGGGTCGCCGCGCCCCGCGGGTCGTGGGCGTGGTGTTCGGCGTGCTGCTGGTCCTGACGGCCCTGCTCTACCTCAACCGGCGCGCCGCGACCCGACAGGTCCTGATCGGCTGGCTGGAGCAGCAGGGCATTGAGGCAGACATGCAGGTCGACCGGCTCGAACTGGACGGTCTGGTGGCCCGCGTCCGCATCGGCGACGCCGCCGACCCTGACGTCACCGTCGAACGGGTCGAGGTCGACTATGCGATCGGCGCGCCCTGGTCGAAGGGAGGGATCGGCCTGACGCCCACCCGTATCCGCCTGATCCGCCCGGTGGTGCGCGCCAGCGTGCGCAACGGCAAACTAACCCTCGGTTCGCTGGATCCGCTGGTCGAGCGTTTCACCGGCCAACCCCCCCGTCCCGACAGTCGGGGCCCTCTGGTTCTGGTCGAGGGCGCGCGGATCCGGCTGGACACCGACTACGGCCCGACCAGCATCCTCGGCGACGCCCGTATCGATGACGGCAAGCTGATGCGACTGACCGCCCGAATGCCTGCAACGGCCTTCAAGAGCGGAGACGCCGAGGCGCGGGGACTGCAGGCCACAGTCGACCTGACGACGACGGGTGATCGCGTCTCGCTGCGCGTCTCTGCTGCCGCTGGTCGCGCCAGCGTGCCCGGCTTTTCCGGTGAGACGGTTGCAGCGACGGTGGTCGGCGACCTGCCCTATCCCGACCTCAAGGAGCGGCGCGGCGACGGGCGCGCGAGACTCGACGTGCAGGTGTCGGCCTCACGCCTCGCCGCCGGGGAAGCGTCGGCGCGCGAAGCCGATCTGCGTCTGAGCTTCGACGGCCAGACAACCGGCTGGATCGAGACCTTCCGTATAGACGGGAGCAGCGCGGTCGATCTTCGCGCCGCCCGCATGGAGGGCCCGGGGGCCTCGGCGGCGGCTGTTAGACTAGGTCTGTCAGAGGCCCGGACCACCGTGACGCGCGATCCTCGCGGCCTCGGCTGGAGCCTGGCGGGAGACGCGGCTCTGAGCGCCGCCCGGGCCTCCGGGGCCGGACTGGATGTTCAGGGACTGGCGTTGACGTCCAGCCGGTTGACCATGGGCGGTCATGGCGGTGCGATGGAAGCGAGCGGCCCCGTCGCCCTGTCTGCGGCGCGACTGGCCCGGGACGAGCTGATCCTGTCCGATGTGCAGGGCAGGACCGATTTCGATCTGGTCTCCGACGGCGGCCTGCGTATTACGGCAACAGGCGCGGTCCGATCGGCCCGCGGTACCTGGCCCCTGTTCGGTGCGCCCTCGAACGATGACGTGCCGGAACTGGCGGGGATGAAGCGGGCGCTGTCGGCCTTCGCGCTCGATGTGCCCGGTTTCGATCTGAGTACGGGGCATTCGGGGACGCGCCTGAGCCTGACCCGCCCGGCGACCCTGCGGCCGGCGAACGGCGGCGTGCTCACCCTTCGCCCGGCCGCGATGCCGATATTCATCGCCGCCCCGGGCCGGGCTGGAGGCGGTGCCCTGTCGCTGACGGCCACGCGCGGTCAGGGCCTGCCCGAGGCCGCCTTCGCCATTCCGGCCTGGCGGCTGACGCCATCAGGATTCACGGCCACGCTGGATGGGCGCGCCGCGCTGGATTTCGGCCTCGCCCGGGGGATCACCCTCCAGACCCGCGGCGAGCTGAGCTCCTCCGGCAGTCGCCTCGCCTACGTCGCCGCCCGTTGTATGCCGCTGACGGTCGATCGGCTCGAACTGGATGAAAGCGACGTGGTCGACATCACGGCCGACATCTGCCCCGTCTCCCGTCCTCTGGTCAGCGTCGCCGACGGCCGTTGGCGGGCCGACGGCGCCCTTCGAGGGCTGAACGCTTCGGCACCCTTCCTGGCGCTGAACTTCCGCGAAGCGGAGGGCGGCTTTACGGCGACCGGCGGTCCGGGCGGCGTCGGCCTCGAGGCGCGGATCGCCAGCGCAACGGTCGAGGACGCCACCACCCCGTTGCGCTTCAACCCTTTGACCGCCAGCGGGTCGGCGCGCCTGTCTGACGAAGACTGGACCGGTGCCTTCGATCTCATGCGTGAGGGCACCTCCCTCGGCCGCCTGACCCTGGCCCATGATGGGCAGTCGGGAGCGGGCGGTCTGACGATCGACGCGCCGTCCATTGTCTTCGCGGAAGGCGCGCTTCAGCCCTCCGACCTCAGCCCTATGGCTGAATTTGTCGGCTCGCCAGCGACCGGCTCGGCGGCCTTCAGCGGCCGCATCGACTGGCGAGCAGACGCCGAGGGGACGAGCTCGGGCCGCCTGACCACCCCCGGTCTCGACTTCACCAGCCCGGCCGGCCCGGTGAAGGGCCTGCGCGGGACCATCGACTTCATCAATCTCGCTCCCCTCACCGCGGCACCGGGTCAACGGCTGACCGCCGATCTGCTGGAATGGGTGGTCCCCCTGACGGACATCGAGCTCACGTTCGGGCTCGACAAGGCGGCCGTGACAATCGAAGGCGGCGATCTCGCGGTGGCCGGCGGATACATCCGGGTCGAGCCGTTTGCCGTGCCTCTGGACCCCGACCAGCCGATCAGCGGTGTCATCGTATTCGAGAACGTCCAGCTGGGGCAGGTGATCGCCGGCTCGGGGTTCGGCGACAAGGTCAATCTCGACGCCGTCGTCTCAGGCCGCCTGCCCTTCACGTCCGATCGGGTGAACGGCGTCCGCATCGCCGGCGGGTCGCTCGCAGCGGTCCAGCCGGGCCGGCTGTCCATCGCGCGCGAGGCGCTCAGCGGCCTCGAGGCCGGCGGCGGCGGCGAGGCCGTGCCGCCCAACACGGTCCAGGACCTCGCCTATCAGGCCATGGAGAACCTCTCGTTCGACATCCTCTCAGCCGAGGTCAACAGCCTCGACGAGGGCCGGATCGGCGTCCTGTTCCGCATCCGTGGCCGCCACGACCCGCCGGTGCGCCAGGAGCTGCGCATACCGCTCGCCGAGTTCATCAGCCGGGAGTTCCTCAACCGGACCCTGCCCCTGCCGTCGGGCACCGGTATCGACCTGACTCTCGACACCACCCTCAACCTGAACCAGCTGATCGGCGACTTTCTGGAGCTCAACCGCGCCCGCGACGGCCGTCCGTCGTCGCCCTCGCCCGCGCCGCCCCCGCTCGCGCCGTGATCGCGACATCTTCCTTGTTCAGAACCCGTTCACGCTCAATCGCGTTAGATCGCCGTGAATTGAAGACCGGAGACCACCGCCCATGACTCGGCCCCAGACCCGGACGCGCACCCGCCTCGCCCTGCTCGGCTTCATCGCCGCGGTTGGCGTTGGTGCCTGCACGCCCACGGTCCGGCTGCAGGTGGACCCGATCCAGATCTACGCGAAACTCGATGCCGATGTTCGCGTGCGCCTCGACAAGGAGCTGCAGGACCTCCTCGTCGAAAACCCCAACCTGTTCTGACGCGAAAGTTGACCCAGATGTCTTTCCGCAAGTTCTTCGTCGTCGCCGCGGCCATCGCGGCTCTCGGCGTCGCCGCGGGTGCGGCTTTCGCCCAGACGGCCGCCCAGAAGTCGATGATCGACGCCGCCAAGGTGCAGGGCACCGTCGGCGAACAGGCTGACGGCTATCTCGGCTTCCGCGTCCCGGCCTCCGACGCCGCCCTCAACGAGGCGGTCCAGGCGACCAATGCGGCCCGGCGCGAAGCCTACGCTCGCAGCGCCCAGGCCGCCGGTGACGGCGCGACGACCGAAACCGCCGCGGCCCGGATGTTCCAGACGCAGCTTCTGCCCCGGATCAGCACCGGCCAGTGGTACCGCAACGCCCAGGGTCAATGGGTCCAGCGCTGACCGCGCGCCGGCTGATATTGAAGTTCCTTTGGGTCGTCGGCGTCGCCGCGCTCGCGACCGTCTCTGTCAGCCTTGCCTGGACCGCCATCGGCGGCGGTCCTCTTGGCCTGCATGGTCTGATCGCTCTTTCGCTCGGCGTGCTGGGCACGGTTGCGATGACCTGGATCCTGATGGCGCTCGCCTTCAAGTCCAGCCGCGAAGGCTGGGACGACCGGCCTGACGATCCCGACAAGCCTTGAGCCTACGCGCCTCCCGCGCGATAGGTCGGGGATGACCGACGCCGCCAAACCCTCCGAGATCACCTACGCCGGCTACCTGGCGCTCGACGACCTTCTCGTCGCCCAGCATCCACTGTCGGATGAGCATGATGAGATGCTGTTCGTCATCATCCACCAGACCAAGGAGCTGTGGCTCAAACAGATCCTGCACGAGGTGACCCTCGCCCAGTCGTTGGTCCGCAGCGGCGACCTTGTTCCCGCCTACAAATGCCTCGCCCGCGTCAGCCGCATCCAGGCGGTGATGACGATGAGCTGGGACATTCTCGCGACCATGACGCCGGCCGATTATCTGCGCTTCCGCGGCGTTCTGGGCTCGTCCTCGGGCTTCCAGAGCGATCAGTTCCGACGGTTCGAATTCTTGCTGGGGCTGAAGGACGACCGCTTCCTGCGCTTCCACGTCGAACGCCCTGTCGCCCATGCGGCGCTTGAGGCCGCCCTCGCCGCGCCGAGCCTGTACGATGACACCCTGTCGCAGCTGGCCGTCGCGGGCCTGCCGATCCCGGCCGCGGTTCTGAACCGGGACGTCAGCAAACCCTATGAGCCGTCCGAAGAGGTCGAGGCCGCTTGGCTGGAGGTCTATCGCGACACCACCCGCTGGTGGCCCTTCTATCAACTGGCCGAGAAACTGGTGGATCTCGACGACGCCCTGCTGACCTGGCGGCACAAGCACGTGGTTACGGTCGAGCGCATCATCGGCCGGCGGCGCGGCACGGGCGGTACCGAGGGGGTCGCCTATCTGACCGAGACCCTCCAGCGCCGGTGTTTCCCGGAACTCTGGTCGCTGCGCACGAAATTGTAGAACGGCGAAGCTGAAACCTTTTCAGGCCCGACGGCGCTTTCAGGTCTCCTCCCGGAAGCTGTGAAAGGCCTGAATATGACCACCTCCAATGACCACGACATCCACGTTCTCAACAGCCTGATCGAGACCACGATCGACAGCGCTGACGGCTACCGCGAAGCCGCGAAGGAAACCGACAAGCCCGGCTACCGGTCTCTGTTCGAGGCTCGCAGCTTCGAGCGCCAGCAGGTGGCGTCCGACCTGCAGGGCACGGTCCGTAACCTGGGCGGGGAGCCCGAGGATGACGGCTCGATCCTCGCCAAGGCCCATCGCGCCTTTCTGGACGTCAAACACGCCCTGCTGCGCGATGAACAGGCCGTGGTGAACTCGGTCGAGAACGGCGAGGACTTCATCAAGGGCAAGTTCGAAACCGCGCTTGAGGACTCCAAGGTCTCGGCCACGACCCGTGAGACCATCCGCCGGGCTTATACCACGGTGAAGGACGGGCACGACCAGATGCGCGATCTCAAGCGCAGTCTGGAAGGCCAGAAGGACGCGGACGGGCGGCTCTATCCTAACTAACCCCCAATAGAAAAGGCCCCGGTCTCGCGACCGGGGCCTTTGTAATTTCAGCGAAAAGAAGCGGTTCAGGCTTCGGTTTCGTCGGCCTTCTGGGCGGTGCCGGTTTCCGGGACCACGACGCCCTTGACCGGGCGGATCGTCTGCTTTTCGGCGATCCGGGCGGACTTGCCGCGACGGTCACGCAGGTAATAGAGCTTGGCGCGCCGGACGACGCCGCGGCGCTTGACCTCGATGGCGTCGATGTTCGGCGACAGGATCGGGAAGACCCGCTCCACGCCTTCGCCGAAGGAGATCTTCCGGACGGTGAAATTCTCGTTCACGCCGCCGCCGGCGCGGGCGATGCAGACGCCCTCGAAGGCCTGGATGCGTTCGCGCTCGCCTTCCTTGATCTTGACCATGACCCGCAGCGTGTCGCCGGGCTGGAAGTCAGGGATCGCGCGGACGGCGACCAGGCGGGCTTTTTCTTCGGCTTCGATCGTCTGAAGGATGTTCATTCTATTCTCCTTGAGCTTTTGCGCTCTTTACCTGTGATTTGGCGGGCTCGTGTCCCGCATTGGTCTTGTCCGGATACGCCGCCCAGAGGTCTGGCCGTCGTTCCCGGGTCGTCTCTCGCCGCTGCTCTTCGCGCCATTGTGCGACCTTCTTGTGGTCGCCCGACAGAAGCACCTCGGGTATCTCCAGCCCCTCGAACGTCCGCGGTCGCGTGTACTGCGGATGCTCCAGAAGGCCGTCCTCGAAGCTCTCCGAACTCAGGCTTTCGGCCTGGCCCAGCACTCCGGGGATCAGTCGTACGCACGCCTCGATGACCACCATGGCCGCCGCCTCGCCGCCGGCGAGCACCGCGTCCCCGACGGAGACCTCCTCGAACCCGCGCGCGTCGAGCACGCGCTGGTCCACCCCCTCGAACCGGCCGCAGAGAACGGTAATGCCGTCCGCCTTGGCCCATTCCTTGACGCGCGCCTGGGTCAGGGGCCGACCCCGGGCGCTCATGTACAAAAGCGGCCGCCCTGACCCGGATACGCTGTCGAGCGCCCTGGCCACCACGTCCGCTTTCAGCACGGCTCCCGGCCCGCCACCCGCGGGGGTGTCGTCCAGGAAGCCGCGCGTATCTGTGGAAAAGGCCCGAATGTCAACCGTATCAAGGCTCCAGAGCCCGCGCTCACGCCACGCCGTGCCGATCAGCGAGACGCCCAGCGGGCCGGGAAACGCCTCGGGGAACATGGTCAGGTCGGTGGCGGTGAAGGACATCACAGGTTCTAGGGGCTAGGTTCTAGGGACTAGGGGGGGGGAAGGCTCAAGGGGCAGGACGCGGCGCTTCCCTAGCACCTAATCCCTAGCCCCTAGAACCTAACAGGCCTGCCCCGCCGCCCAGCCCGACGACCAGGCCCACTGGAAATTGTAGCCGCCGAGCCAGCCGGTGATGTCGGCGGCCTCGCCGATGACGTAGAGGCCCGGCACGGAGGGGGCGGCCATGGTCTGCTGATCCAGCTGGTCGGTGGCGATGCCGCCGAGCGTGACCTCGGCGGTGCGGTAGCCTTCGGAGCCGACGGGCTTGACGGTCCAGGCGTTCACGGCGGCGTCGAGGCGGCGCAGGGTCTTGTCGCCGACCTCGGCCAGCTTGCCCTTGACGCCTTCGCGGTCGCAGACGCTTTCGGCGAGGCGGCGGGGGATCAGGTGGCCCAGCGCCGTATGCACCATCTGTTTGCCGTTCTCCTCCTTGGCGGCCTTGAGGCGGGTGTAGAGGTCCTCGCCGGGGGCCATGGCGACGGTGATGGCCTCGCCCTCGCGCCAGTAGCTGGAAATCTGGAGGATGGCGGGGCCCGACAGGCCGCGGTGGGTGAACAGCATGGCCTCGGCGAAGCTGGTCCCGCCGCCTTTCACCACGGCGTCGACGGCGACGCCGGCGAGGGGCGTCAGCGTCTCCAGCAGGCCGGCCTCGAAGGTCAGGGGGACCAGGGCCGGGCGGGTGTCGGTGACGCGCAGGCCGAACTGGCGGGCGGCGTCATAGGCCCAGCCGGTGGCCCCCATCTTCGGGATCGACTTGCCGCCGGTGGCCAGCACCAGCGAGCGGCAGCGGACCACGGAGCCGTCCGACAGGGCGGCCTCATAGATGTCGGCCACACGGTCGATCCGCTCGACCGAGACGCCCAGCGACAGGACCACGCCCGCCGCCCGCATGTCGTCGGTCAGCATGCGGATGATCTGTCTGGCGCTGTCATCGCAGAACAGCTGGCCGAGGGTCTTTTCGTGCCAGGCGATGCCGGCCGCATCGACGCGTTTGACGAAGTCGTGCTGGCTGAACCGCTTCAGGGCCGAGGTCGCGAAGCGCGGGTTCTCGCCGAGGAAGTTCGCGGGGCTGGTCCCGGTATTGGTGAAATTGCAGCGCCCGCCGCCGGAGATGCGGATCTTCTCGCCCGGCGCCCGGGCGTGGTCGAGGATGCGCACGGAGCGCCCGCGCCGCCCGGCCTCGATGGCGCACATCATCCCGGCCGCGCCGGCGCCGACGATCAGGACATCTGTGGTCTGGG
Source organism: Brevundimonas sp. (assembly GCA_030693575.1). GTDB lineage: Bacteria > Pseudomonadota > Alphaproteobacteria > Caulobacterales > Caulobacteraceae > Brevundimonas. Next base: position 24,288 of record JAUYAG010000163.1, read on the forward strand.
GGGTCATGCGCGGGGCCTTAGCACGGGCGGCGCGGGGACAGAAAAACACAGTGCGCATCGTGCGCATCGTGCGCTTCGTTCGCTCCGTCCACGGCGTGCGGAAGGGGCGGAAAGGCACCGTCCGCGCGGAAAATAATTCAGGACGTCCGACGCGCATGCGGGGGCAGCGTCAATATGCTGGCAATCCGCGTCGGCCCGGGGCGGTCGGGCGGGGTTTCAGGGTGGCGATGTCAAAGACCGGTCAGGCGGGGCGGCCCTTTGGCCGCCTCGAGCCGCATTATACGCCGGTGTGGGGGGATGGTGGGTTGGCGGGTGGTCTCGGCAGCGGGTTGGAGCCGGAACCGGGGGCGAAAGGGCGCCTTTCGGGGTCGGGAGGGGCGTCATTATTGGGGGCGAGAAGACACTGTTTGGAGCAGAGGGCGCTTGTCATCCCGGACGCCGCAAAGCGGCGATCCGGGACGGGACCACGGCCCCCAACCCCACGACCGTCCCGGAAGCGGCGCCAGCCGCTATCCGGGGCAAGGGTCAGGCGGACGCGCTGGTCGCCGCCCTGCTCCCGGCTCAGCCCTGCGGGCTGTCCGGGAGGGAGACATTTGAGCGCTGTCCCGTCCCCGCTCTTCGCTTCGCTTCGGCGGGGATGACAAGGGGCCTGCGCCCTCCCCTGTGCACGAAAAGAACAAATCACGAACGTTCCGATTGACTCCGTCCGCCCCGGCAGGCTGGATCATCCCGGGTCGGCGTTACAGAAAGAGGACACAGATCATGCGTGCCGAAGACCGCATCGCCGCCCGCCTGCTGGAGGCCCTGGAGGGCCTCGACCTGACCAGCGCCGACGGCCGCGCCGGCATCGGCACCCTGCTGTCCGAGATCGAGCGCGCCTGCCCCGGCGCCATCCTGCAACAGGCGGCGCGCTCGCCTCTTCACGGCGCGAGCCAAACCGTCCGATGATGCCGCCATGCTTGTCTACATCGACGAAAGCGGAGACGCCGGATTCAAGGTCGAACGGGGCAGTTCCCCCGTGTTTGTCGCCGCCATGGTCATGTTCGACGACGCCGATGACGCGGCCCTGACGCGTGATCTGATCAAGGGGTCCGCCGCCCGCCAGCTGCACAAGGGCGAGTTCAAATTCAGCAAGAGCCGGGACGAGGTGCGGGATCGCTTCTTCCGCGCGGTCGCCGCCGGGCCCTTCCGGGTTCGCGCCATCGTGGTCGAGAAGGCGGTGATCCGCTCCGCCCATCTGCAGACCGACAAGGAGAGCTTCTACGCGTTCTTCGTCAAACAGATGCTGCGCCACGACAACGGTCGCCTGACCAATGCCAAGGTCATCATCGACGGCTCCGGCGACAGGGAGTTCCGACAGAAGCTGTCGACAGCCATTCGCCGCAAGGTGCGCGAGGGCGCCGTGCGGGATTGTCGCTTCTCGGACTCGAAGACCGATCCACTGATCCAGCTGGCCGACATGTGCGCAGGCGCGATCGCGCGATCGTTTCGCGCCGACCGCCGGGACGCCTATCGCTGGCGCGACATGCTTCGGCCGCGTCTGGACGATGTTTGGCGGTTTCAATGAATGAAGGGGTGCCTTCCCGGCCCCTAGTCCCGGCGGAACCGGGGCACGCACGCCATACGGCGACAGTTCGGGACGCGGGAAGGACTTTGCCTGCCCAATATGATTCGTATCGCTGAAAATTTCAACAAGGTGTGCCGCTTTTCACCGGAGCGGACCGGTTCGACCATTTTCCCGGCCCCGGGGAGATGGTCGCACTTCATCGGTCGCGATCATCGTGGTGCCTTCACCGAAATGATCGGCCAAGACCATAGCGTCGGCCTCACCGAAATGGTCCGCCGCGCTCAAGCAGCGAGCGACCGCGTCGCGAGCGTTAGCGCCCCAATATCAATGCGCCTCGTCCCAATTCCCCGCCGCCCGAGCCTCCACCACCAGCGGCACCGTCAGGGCCACGGCCGGTTCCGCCGCCCCCTCCATGGTGCGTTTGATCACCACGATGGCGCGCTCGGCCTCGGCTTCGGGGGCCTCGAAGACCAGTTCGTCGTGGACCTGGAGCAGCATCTTCGTTGACAGGCCGGCCTCAACCAGCGCGCCCGGCATCCGCATCATGGCGCGACGGATGATGTCGGCGGCGGCGCCCTGGATCGGGGCGTTGATGGCGGCGCGTTCGCCGAACTGGCGCTCGGCGCCCGATTTCGAATGGATGGCGGGGATGTGGATGCGGCGGCCGAAGACGGTCGAGACCATGCCGGTCTCGCGCACCTGGATCTTGGTGGCGTCCATATAGGCGCGGATGCCGGGGAAGCGTTCGAAATAGGTCTTGATATAGTCGCCGGCCTCGCCCTGGCCGATGTTCAGCTGGGCGGCCAGGCCGAAGGCGCTGATGCCGTAGACGATGCCGAAATTGATCGCCTTGGCGCGGCGGCGGGTCTCGGGGTCCATC
>JAUYAG010000168.1 GCA_030693575.1 Brevundimonas sp.
AGCATCGGCACCTGACGGGCGTTGACCCAGTCGGTGACATAGACGTCGTGGTCCTGCAGGAAGCCCTCGACCGTCCCGCGCAGCAGGGTGGCGTAGTGGCCCGACAGGGGGGCGACGATCAGCACCGCCGGGGCCGACGTCGGCTTGCCCGCCCGCTTCAGGTCGCCGAGGTGGCGGGCGAACCGCACCAGCCGGCACCAGGGCGAGGACCAGATGACCTGTTCGGTCGTGCGGACGGTCTTGCCGCCGATCTCGAGGGTCTCGAGACCCCAGGCGGGCTTGCCGTAGCGGCGCGTCACGCTCTCGAACAGCCCGGCCGAGGCGAAGGCCGTGCGGCCGATCGCGGTGTCCGAGGCCGGATTGAAGGGAGAGGTCCAGAACTGGCGGGCCAGCTGGGCCCCGAACCGGAACGGCGTCGCCGAGTGATAGGCGAGCTCGTGAAGCGAATAGAGCATGGAATCCTTGAAGCGGCCCCCGCCGTTACGCGGCAGAGCACCATAGAACGCACCGCACTGCAAAAAGATTTATTCGTTCTCCCTCCCCTCGGGGGTGCTTGGCCGGTCGTATACGACCGGCCTGCGAGGTCGCGTAGCGACCGGGTGGGGGCGCTTCGGCAAAGACAGCCGCCGGAGCTTGTATCGCCAAGCCCCTCCCACCCGGTCGTCGCTGCGCGCCGACATCCCTACCTCGGAGAGGGAGGGAGAACCTCTCAACAGCCCGCCACGAATCGTACGATTTCCTTGAACCGCCCGCCGACTTGTCCGCACCTCTCATACGAAACGGGGTTGATCGACGATGGACAGGACGAGGGAGCAGCTTCTTGACGAGTATCTGGTCGCGTCCGCGCGCACCGGGGATCGCAAGGCGTTCGACCTGCTGGCCCGACGCTGGGGCCGCAAGCTGGTGGCTCATGCGTGGCGTCTGACCGGTGACGTCGATCTGGCCCGCGAGGCCGCGCAGGACGGCTGGATCGAGATCGTGCGCGGTCTGGGCCGGCTGCGGGACGAGCGCGCCTTTCCGGCCTGGGCCTATCAGATCGTGACGCGGCGCTGCGCCCGGCAGATCGGGCGGGTGCGCCGCGACCGGACGCTGGCCGCCGCGGCGGCGGCGGAACCCGTGCTCGATACCGTGTCGCCCGAAGCCGCCGACCCCGGCGGCGAAGCGCGGCTGAAGGCGGCGCTGGCTGCCCTGCCGAAGGCGCAACGGGCGGCGGTCGGCCTGTTCTATCTCGAGGAATTGAGCGTCGCCGAGGTGGCGATCGCCCTGAACGTGCCGGCGGGCACGGTAAAGACCCGCCTGATGCATGCCCGCCGCGCCTTGCGTGCGGTTCTGGAAGGAGACGTGTGATGCAGGATATCGACCGGATGATCGAGGAGGCCCTCGACGGCGAGGAACAGGCCCTGTTCCGCGAGACGGCGCGTGAGCCCGGCTTCTTCGAACAGGCCTTTGGCCTGCTCGGAGGCCCGAACGGCTGGGTGAATGTCATCATGATGGTTGTGCAGACGGCGCTGTTCGTCGCCGGTCTTTGGGCGGGATGGCGGTTCTTCGAGGCCGACAACGCCCTTTCGGCCCTGCACTGGGGCCTTCCCGCGGCGGTGCTGGTGCTGGCGTCGTTGATCGTCAAGACGGCGATGATGCCCGAGATGCAGGCCAACCGGCTGATGCGCGAGCTGAAACGGCTCCAGCTTCAGACGGCAGTGGGCCGCAAGGGGTAGGGGTCTTGCCTGGGGGTTCCCGGAAGCCGCGTAGCGGTTATCCGGGAGACAGGAGGGCGCTGCGCCGGGTCCTGACCTGTCTCCCGGCTCGCTGCTGACGCAGCGTCCGGGAGGGGAACAGTGGTGGGACCGAGCGTCCCGGCTCTCCGCTTCTCTTCGGCCGGGATGACAAGGCTCCGTGGCGCGATCAGCCCCGCGCCATGGCCTGTTCGATGATCCGGGCCGCGTTCGCCGGTCCCAGGTCATGGCCCAGCGCGCTGCGCATCCGGCCGTCGGGGCCCATCAGATAGATCGTCAGCGAGTGGTTCATCGTATAGGCCTCGCCCTCGCCGACCTTCTGGTAGACGGCGCGCCAGGCGTCGGCGGCGGCCTTGACCTGGGCCGGCGTGCCGGTCAGGCCGATGACGCCTTCAGGGAAGCCGTCCGAGGACAGATAGTCCTTCAGCGCCTGCGGCGTGTCGCGCTCAGGGTCGATCGAGATGAAGATGATCTGGACGTCGTCGGCCTTGTCGCCCAGCGCCGTCTTCGTCGCCTCGAGCATGCCGAGGGTCGTCGGGCAGTAGTCGGGGCAATAGGTGAAGCCGAAGAAGACCAGCGACCATTTGCCGTCCAGCAGGGTCTGGTCGACGGCCTGACCGTCCTGATTGACCAGCTGGAAGGGGCCGCCGACGTCAGGCTGGCCGGTCGAGCCGATCTGGCGCGAGGCCGAACCGGGGTCCCCGCGGCCGTTGACCACCATGATGGTTCCGACGGCCAGAACGGCGGCCAGAATGATACAGGCCCCGGCCAACAGCAGGATGGATCGACGCGGCATCATGGCTCCCCTCGAAAACGCGCACGCCCGCGCGTGACCGGTCTATAGAAGAGACGTGAGCCTGTCCCAAGAGCCCCAGAAGCCGCAGCCCGCGCCGTCGTTCGCGCCGGACGATGCGGGCCGTTTCCCGGCCTGGCGCAACCTGCCGCGCCGTAGCCGGGGCCTGTCCCTGCGTACCCTCGTCATCCTGCGCTGGATGGCCATCGTCGGGCAGAGCGCGACCATCGGGGTTGCGACCCTCTATTTCCATTTCGACCTGCCGCTGTGGGGCTGTATGGCCGCCATCGCCGCCAGCGTGGCGATGAACCTGAACGCCACGGCGCGGCTCAGGCGCAGCGATGGCTCCCTGCCCGACGGCGGGCTGACGGCGGCGCATCTGGGCTTCGACATTCTGCAGCTGTCGGTCCTGCTGGGGCTGACGGGCGGGCTGCAGAACCCGTTCTGCCTGCTGCTGGTGGCACCGGTGACGGTGGCGGCGGCCTCGCTGCCGGGCCGGCAGGCGGCGCTGATGGGGCTGCTGGTGCTGGCGGCGACGGTCAGTCTGTTCTTCGTCTCCCTGCCGCTTCCGTGGCAGGCGGGGACCGAGCTGAACCTGCCGCCGCTCTACAAATTCGGCATCGGACTGGCGCTGGTCACGGGGGTGATCTTCACCGCGGCCTATGCGTGGCGGGTGGCCGCGGACGCCGAGAAGCTGGAGCTGGCGCTGGCCACGACGCAGGACGTGCTGCAGCGCGAGCAGCGGCTGGCGGCGCTGGGCGGGCTGGCGGCGGCGGCAGCGCATGAACTGGGCACGCCGCTGGCGACGATTCAGGTCGTGGCCAAGGAACTGTTGCGCGCCTCCGCCAAGGACGGCGCGGCCGCCGAGGACGCGGCCCTGATCCTGCAGCAGGCCGAGCGCTGCCGCGAGATCCTCAAACGCCTGTCGCAGCAGCCGGAGGAGGGCGAGGCCGCCTTCGCCGAGGTCGGGCTGAAGGCCCTGCTGGAAGAGGTGGTCGAGCCGCACCGCGGCTTTGATCTGGAGTTCGACGTCTCGGTGCGCACGGCCTCGGGTGAAAAGGCCCCGCGCGTGCGCCGCCTGCCCGAGGTGGTGCACGGCCTGTCGACGCTGGTTGAGAACGCCGCAGACTTCGCCGGATCGAAGGTGCGGGTGCGGGCCATCGTCGACGCCGGCTTCATCGAGATCGAGGTCGTGGACGACGGCCCCGGCTTCCCCGCCGACATCCTGCCGCGGCTGGGCGAGCCCTATGTGACCAGCCGACCCCAAGGAAAGGCGCGCCGGGCCCTGTCGGCCCAGATCGCCGCCTCGGTCGCCGCCGCCACCCCGGGCCGCAAGGGGAAGAAGGCGACGAAGGCGGAGCCGGCACTCGAAACCATCGCCCCCAGCCAGGGCGGCATGGGTCTGGGCTTCTTCATCGCCCGCACCCTGCTGGAGCGGACGGGGGGCAAGGTCTTCGTCGGGCCGGGCGACGGCGGCGCGACGCCGGCCAAGGGCCAGGCGCCGGTGAAGGGCACCCCCAAGGGTGCCCGGGTCGCCGTGCGGTGGTCCCGATCGGCGCTCGAGGTCTCGTCGTGATTGTCGCACCCCCCGTCTGAACCTTGACCGCACCCGTACTGTTACCGACTTGACCCCCAGGAGAACGCCGATGCCCGATGCTGAAGACCGGATCGCCGCCCTGGCGGACAAGACCCTGCTGGTGATGGACGACGACAACGCCCTGCGCACCCGGCTGGGCCGCGCGCTGGAGAGCCGCGGGTTCGAGGTCACCCTCGCCGCCTCGCTGGCCGAGGCCTTCGAGGCGCTGAAGACCTCCATCCCCGCCTTCGCCGTGCTGGACATGCGGCTGGAGGACGGCAACGGGCTGAAGGTGGTCGAGGCCATCCGCGACCGGCGCGAGGACGCCCGCATCATCATGCTGACCGGCTACGGTGCCATCGCCACGGCGGTGGCGGCGGTCAAGGCCGGGGCGGTCGACTATCTGCAGAAGCCCGCCGACGCCGACGACGTGGTCAAGGCCCTGCTGGCCACCGGCGAGGCCCCCGAGCCGCCCGACAATCCGATGAGCGCCGACCGGGTGCGCTGGGAACATATCCAGCGGGTCTATGAGCTGTGCGACCACAATGTCTCGGAGACGGCGCGCCGCCTGGGCATGCACCGGCGGACGCTGCAGCGGATCCTGGCCAAGCGGGCACCGCGCTGACACCTGCTTTCTCCCTCCCGGGTGCGGGATGGAGGGGCAGAAAAGAGGGCCGTGGCTCTTCCATCGTCACCCGCCCGGGTTCCGGTGTGACGCCGCGGCCGCGCTTGATCGGGTCATGAAGGCGACCTATGGTTGAGGGATGGTCGCGACCTTCCTCGTAGCGCTATCGCTCCAGCTGGCACAGCCCGACGGCCTCGCGGTGGAAGGCGAACGTCTCGGCCGCTTCTCCACGCTCTTCGCCGTCTGCGAGCCCTATTACGCGGTGGACATCGAGGCCGGGCGCCGCCTCGCGGATGAGTTCGCAAGGCGATCCACCGGGTCCGGCTGGACCGCCGCCCAGCGCAATGCGGCCTATGAGCGGGGCCGCACCCTTGAGCGTGCCGAGATCGGCATTGTGATGGAGTCCGCCGATGTGACGCCGCAGGAGGCCCGTCGTCATCTTCGCCAGATGTTCCCGCGCCTGAAACGGCGCTGTCAGGACCTGGCAAGGGAGGTTCCGGGTTCGATATCCGACGTTGAGGCGGGCGATCGACGACTGGACGCTGCGGCCCGACGCCTCCGCTGACTGCCTTGACGACACCGCAGCGAGATGGGCTCGCTGGGGGCCGATACAACCGGAGCTGGCTATGCTGCTGACCGCCTTGATGGCAGGGATTGTCGCCTACGGTGCCCAGGTTCCCTATCCCGCGACCCCACAGCAGTTCGAGGGGCGACGGTCCAGCTTTGTGCAGGGAACCCTGAACGTCGCCGCGGGCGAGCGGGCGACCCTGCGCCAGAACGCTGACGGGACCTATGACCTGATCGGCGTTGACCGGATCGAGTTCCGCGACGTCCTGCCACCCGCGGAGGGATCACGCGATCATCCCAATTCCGCCGCGCCCGGAACGGTGCGGTTCGGTCTGCATCTGCGGCAGGATGTCGGCTCGTTGCTCAAGGTAGAGAACGGGCAGGACGAAGGGCTGAAATATTCGGGCTTCATCGTGCGTTATGTCGGCGGCCAGGCGCGAGGCCCCGCCGCGACGTCCGTCTGCACAGTGCCGCCGGGAATGGCGAATTTCGAGCGCTGGCCGGAGCCTGTGATCCAGATCGTGATCGGCGGTCTGGAGCCATCAGACGACGTCGCGCCAACCTGTCCGCCTCACGTCGAGGATTGAAAGGAAAAGGCCCCGGTGTTTCCACCGGGGCCTTCTGCTTTTCAGACGTGACGCCGCGTCTTAACGACGGCTGCGACCGCGGTCGCGATCACCGCCACCGCCTTCACGCTTGGGACGGCCGCCGGTGTCGTCAGACAGCGGGGCTTCGCCACGTTCAGCGCGCTCGGCGTTGATCTTGTCGGTGATGTCCTCGCCGGTGGTCTGGTCGACGACCTTCATCGACAGCTTGGTCTTGCCGCGATCGTCCATGCCGAGGAATTTGACCTTCACTTCCTGACCTTCGGTCAGGACGTCGGCCGGGTTGGCGACGCGTTCCAGGGAGATCTGGGACACGTGGACCAGGCCGTCCTTGGCGCCGAAGAAGTTCACGACGGCGCCGAAGTCGACGACCTTCACGACCTTGCCGGAGTAGATGGTGCCGGGCTCGGGCTCGGACACGATCGACGAGATCCAGTTCTTGGCAGCGTCGATCTTCTCCTGGTCCGAGGCAGCGATCTTCACCGTGCCGTCGTCCTCGATGTTGATCTTGGCGCCGGTCTTTTCCACGATCTCGCGGATGACCTTGCCGCCCGAGCC
>JAUYAG010000170.1 GCA_030693575.1 Brevundimonas sp.
ATCATCCACACCGGCGAGATCGCCGTGAACCTGGACGGCAAGACGGTCGAGGTGAACGGTCACCGCGTCCATCTGACGGGCAAGGAATACCAGATGCTGGAGCTGCTCTCGCTCCGCAAGGGCACCACCCTGACCAAGGAAATGTTCCTGAACCACCTCTATGGCGGCATGGACGAGCCCGAGCTGAAGATCATCGACGTCTTCATCTGCAAGCTGCGCAAGAAGCTGGCCACGGCCGCCGGCGGCAAACACTACATCGAGACCGTCTGGGGCCGCGGCTATGTGCTGCGCGACCCGTCGGAAAGCTCGGCACCCGCGCCGGTAAGCGCCGCCGCCTGATCGGACGGACTATCGGACAAGGAAGCGCCCGCCGGAGCGATCCGGCGGGCGTTTTCGTATGCGCGTGCCGGCCCTAGTCCAGCAGCGGCGGTCGTGGTTCCGCCTTTGAAGCCGCAACGTCTCGAGAGTCTACCAAGATGTGGACTTCCCCAAGCGAGGCAGGGATCGGGACGGTCACCTCGCCCACGACGGTAACCACCCTGACACTGTGGCTGACGGGGCAGAGGCGAAACTCGGCGGACAAATCGGTTGAAGGATCATAGTCGCTCAGGAGCCCTCGCCATCGGGTATCACCCGACACGACTGAGGCGACAGAGCGCTCAAATCCGACGAAGTAGATCGATGCGCACGCGCGCTCCGGCGGAACTGGCGATGCGGCCTGCCCGCTGGCCAGCAGTATTGAAGCAACGATGAAGCTCATTTCCCGGCCTCAGATTTCAGCAAAGCTGGTGATCGGGCCCGGCACCATCCCGTTGTCGCGCATCAGCTCGGGGGCCAGGGCTTCGACCAGGTCGACGAACTCGCTCAGGGTCGCCGCCTCGACATTCAGGCCGACGATGTCGCTCCGCGAGCCATAGACCTCGGCCTCGGCGTCCCAGACAGCAGTGACTGTATATCGAGCCATGAAGGAATAATGGGCGCGAGGGTCGGGGCCGTCAACGCGACGGCATGGGGGCTTCCCGTCGGCGTTCGTTTGCGCGCCCTTGTCATCCCGGCCGAAGCGAAGCGAAGAGCCGGGACGGCGTGCACGCCCTGTTCCGGGTCTCCCGGAAATCGCATAGCGATTATCCGGGAGACGGGCGGGTGCCGCGCTCTCGCCTGACCTGTCTCCCGGATAGCGGCTGACGCCGCTTCCGGGAGGATGGTGTTCCAGGGCACGAGCGTCCCGGATCGCCGCTGCGCGGCGTCCGGGATGACAAGGGGCCAGTCCGCAAACACGACAACGCCCGCCGGATCGCTCCGGCGGGCGCTTATGTATTCACCTCAGCTCAGGCTCTACCCCTGCGCCGCATACCCCTTGCCGCCGTTGGAGGGCTTCCGGCGGCGCGGGCGGCGCTTGATCTCGCCGTCGGGCTTGGCCGAGGCCGTGGCCGGGGCGCTGCTGTGGCGCGGGTCGTTGTTGCTGGTGCGCGGACGCTCACGGGCCAGCGGATCGAAGGCGCGCTCGGGGATCGGACGGGCGTCGCGGCCCGGGCCGGCCTTGCGGACGCGGTGCGGTTGCCCGCCGCCCTCCAGCTTGACGCCGTCGCGGCGCGGATTGCGGGGACCACGCTGCTGCTGGCGGTCGCCGCGGCCGTCGTCGGGCATCGAGGCCTTGGACTTGACGCCCGAGGCCATGATCGACTGGTCCAGCAGGGCCAGGGACTTGTCGTTACGGCGGTCGGTCGAGGGGATCTTCTGGCGCGTGACCTTTTCGATGTCGCGCAGCAGTTTCATCTCGTCGCCGGCCACGAAGCTGATCGCCGTGCCGTCGGCGCCGGCCCGGGCCGTACGGCCGATGCGGTGCACATAGGCTTCCGGCACATAGGGCAGCTCGAAATTCAGCACGTGCGAGACGCCGTCGACGTCGATGCCGCGGGCGGCGATGTCGGTGGCGACCAGGACGCGCAGCTTGCCGGCCTTGAAGGCGGCCAGGGTGCGTTCACGCTGGGGCTGGCTCTTGTTGCCGTGGATGGCGCCGGCTTCGACGCCGCCGGCTTCCAGATAAGCGGCGACCTTGTCGGCACCGTGCTTGGTCTTGGTGAAGACCAGACAGCGCGTGTAGTGCGGATCGGCGAACATCTCGGTCAGCAGGGCGCGCTTGCGGCCCTGTTCGATGTGGATGATCGACTGGCTGATGCGCTGGACCGTGGTGGCCTGGGGCGTCACCGAGACCTTGACGGGATCCTTGAGCAGTTCGCCGGCCAGCTTGCCGATCTCGGTCGGCATGGTGGCCGAGAAGAACAGGTTCTGGCGCATGGCCGGGATGCGGCTGACGATCTGGCGGATCGGCTTGACGAAGCCGAGGTCCAGCATCTGGTCGGCCTCGTCGAGGACGAAGATCTCGGTGCAGGACAGGTCCAGCGTCTTCTGCTGCATA
>JAUYAG010000179.1 GCA_030693575.1 Brevundimonas sp.
CCCATCTTCCGCATGTCCTGCTCGTGGTGCATTCCGTGGATCACCGAGCCGGCGCCCAGGAACAGCAGGGCCTTGAAGAAGGCGTGGGTGAAGAGGTGGAACATGGCCGCCTGGTAGGCGCCGACGCCCGCCGCGAAGAACATGTAGCCGAGCTGCGAACAGGTCGAATAGGCGATGACCCGCTTGATGTCGTTCTGGGCCAGACCGACCGTCGCCGCGAACAGGGCGGTGACCGCGCCGGTCAGGGCGATGATGGCCGAGGCGACCGGGGCGTACTCATAGATCGGCGACAGCAGGCAGACCATGTAGACGCCGGCGGTGACCATGGTCGCCGCGTGGATCAGGGCTGACACCGGGGTCGGGCCCTCCATGGCGTCGGGCAGCCAGGTGTGCAGGAAGAACTGGGCCGACTTGCCCATGGCGCCGACGAACAGCAGGGCGCCCGCGAGGTCCAGCGCCGACCAGGTATGGCCAAGGAAGTCCCAGCCGGTTCCGGCCCTGGCGGCGATCATCGGGAACAGCTCGGCGAACTGGATCGTGCCGAACATCCAGAACACCGTCAGGATGCCGAGGGCGAAGCCGAAGTCGCCGACCCGGTTGACCACGAAGGCCTTGATGGCGGCGGCGCTGGCGGTGGACTTCTTGTACCAGAAGCCGATCAGCAGATAGGACGCCAGCCCCACGCCCTCCCAGCCGAAGAACAGCTGCATGAAGTCGGCGGCGGTGACCAGCGCCAGCATGGCGAAGGTGAACAACGACAGATAGGCGAAGAACCGCGGCTTGTCGGGGTCCTCGGCCATATACCCCCACGAATAGAGGTGGACGAGCGAGGACACGCTGGTGACCACGACCAGCATGACCGCCGACAGGGCGTCGATGCGGATCGACCAGACCGACTGGAAATCGCCGACATTGATGAAGGGGAACAGCTCGACCGTGAAGGCCTGAAGCCCGCCCCAGGTCCACTGGCTGAACACGATCCACGCGACCAGGCACGAGAAGAACAACAGGCCCGTGGTGATGGATTTGGAGACCAGGTCGCCGAGCCGCCGGCCGCTCAGGCCGACGATCAGGGCGCCGAGCAGCGGGGCGAAGACGCCGAGGGTGACGAGAAGCGCGAGATCCACGGTCAGCCCTTCATCACGGAGGCGTCGTCAACCGCGATGTCGCCGCGGTTGCGGAAGAAGGTCACCAGAATGGCCAGGCCGACGGCGGCCTCGGCGGCGGCCACGGTCAGGACGAACATGGCCATGATCTGCCCCTGGACGTCGTTGAGATAGGCCGAGAAGGCGACGAAATTGATGTTCACGGCCAGCAGGATGAGCTCGATCGACATCAGGATGATGATGACGTTCTTGCGGTTCACGAAGATGCCGAACACACCGATGGTGAACAGGATCGCACCGACCGCGAGATAGTGCTGCAGGGTGATTTCCATCAGACCAGATCCTCGGGAGTCACGCCGGCGCCGGTGGTCACGGACTTGACCTCCATGGCCGTCTTCGCGTCACGGCCGACCTGGCGGGCGACGTTCTGGCGCTTGATGTTGGGCTTGTGGCGCAGGGTCAGGACAATGGCCCCGATCATGGCGATCAGCAGCACGATCCCCGCCGCCTGGAAGATGTAGACATAGTCCGTATACAGAACACGCCCGATGGCCTCGACATTGGTCATGTCCGGCGTGGCCGCGACCGGCCCGACGGCGTCGGCGGCGGCACCGCCGCTGACCACGGCCAGCGAGATCAGGATCATCTCGGCCAGCAAGATGCCCGCCACAATGGCCGCCAGCGGCAGATAGCGGGCGTAGCCCTCGCGCAGGCGGACGAAGTCGACGTCCAGCATCATGACGACGAACAGGAACAGCACCGCGACGGCGCCGACGTAGACGACCACCAGCAGCATCGCCAGGAACTCCGCCCCGAGCAGGACGAAGAGTCCCGCCGACGAGAAGAAGGCCAGGATCAGCCACAGCACGCTGTGCACGGGGTTCTTCGCCGTGACGACCATGAGGCCGCCCAGCACGGCCACCGTGGCCAGCAGATAGAAGGCAATGCCTTGCAACATCGGAGGCCTCGGCCCCTTTCGGTTAGTGGAGGACGATCCCCTTCGGAATCGGCGTCCTGTTCAGCGTCTGCGCCTTAACGGTAAGGCGCGTCGAGTTCCAGATTCTTCGCGATCAGTCGTTCCCAGCGGTCGCCGTTGGCGAGCAGCCGGTCCTTGTCGTAGAGCAGCTCTTCCCGCGTCTCGACCGTGAACTCCGAGTTCGGGCCTTCGACGATCGCGTCCACCGGGCAGGCCTCGGCGCACAGTCCGCAATAGATGCATTTGACCATGTCGATGTCGTAACGGGTCGTGCGGCGGCTGCCGTCGGCGCGCGGCTCGGCCTCGATGGTGATGGCCTGGGCCGGGCAGATCGCCTCGCACAGTTTGCAGGCGATGCAGCGTTCCTCGCCGTTCGCATAGCGGCGCAGGGCATGCTCGCCCCGGAAGCGCGGCGACTGCGGATTGCGCTCGAACGGATAGTTCACCGTGGCCTTGGGGCGGGCCATGTATTTCAGCGACAGGCCGATCGCGCCGACGGCGTCGATCAGAAGCGCGCCCTTCGCGGCCTGGACGAGACGGTTGAACATTACTGGCTGGCTCCGGTGCGGGCGCACTCGCGGGCGTATCGCTCGCTCTGTTGGTCCATGGTCTCACAGCGGCGCAGGCGCTCGGCCTCCTGCCGCTCGATACGTTCCTGCCGCTGCTGCCACTGGTAGGGCGAGACCGGCTCAGGCTCATAGGCGGCGCAGGCCGACAGCGTGAGCGATGCGGCAATGATGGTGAGAATCCGGGTCATCGCGGCCTCTGCTGACCGGTGCAGCGGCGCGGAAAGTCCTTGTCGTCCGTCGTCCGCTCACGACACTCCGGATGGGTCCGCTGGGCGTCGAGCCGGTCGCGGTCGGCGCGATCCAGTGCATCAATCGTCGTCGGCCGCGCCTCGGGTTCGATCGGCGTGAAACTTGTCGAGCAACCGCTGGACACGATCGCCAGGACCAGGGCTACCGGGATGTAGAAGGTCCGGATCATGAGCCCACCGCGAACACGCGCCAGGCGGCGACCACGACGACGCAGACCAGCGAGGTCGGCAGGAAGATCTTCCAGCCCAGACGCATCAGCTGGTCATAGCGGTAGCGGGGCACGAAGGCCTTCACCAGGGCGATCATGCAGAACCAGAACACCGTCTTGGCGAGGAAGGTGACCAGATAGATCCCCTGCTCCAGCCAGCCGGGCAGGCCATCCAGCCAATACTGCGGCACGCCCGGGTTCCACCCGCCGAAGAACAGCAGGGTGATCATGGCGCACATGAAGACGATGTTGGCGTACTCGCCGATCATGAACAGCAGGTACGGCGTCGAGCTGTATTCGACCTGATAGCCGGCCACGAGCTCGGACTCGGCCTCGGGCAGGTCGAACGGCGGGCGGTTGGTCTCGGCCAGGGCCGAGACGAAGAAGATGATCGCCATCGGGAACATCACCGCGATGGTCGGCCAGGTCCCGGCCCCGCCGCCGAAGGCGAACCAGTTCCAGAACATGCCCTGCTGCTGCGTCACGATCGAGGTCAGGTTCATCGACCCGGCCAGTAGGATGACGTTGATGATCACCAGACCGATTGAGACCTCATAGGACACCATCTGCGCCGCGGACCGCAGCGAGCCGAGGAACGGATACTTCGAGTTCGAAGCCCAGCCGCCCATGATGATGCC
>JAUYAG010000195.1 GCA_030693575.1 Brevundimonas sp.
CGCGGCAAAATCAGGCATCAACTGTGGAAACGGATCACCAAACCTCTGGCCGACCCCGACTTAGTGGTCGGAGTTCTGTCGCAAACGCGGGCGGCGCGAGAAAATCGCTTACCGCCCGACCCAATGACAGGAACCTATCACAAAATTGCGGAATTTCAAAACGTCCACAGCGTCAGCGCGTGTGCGGCGGTAAATCCCCACCCGCCCGGGCTGCGGTGCGATCGGCGCGGCGATGCGCGGCTCAGGAACCCTTGCCGGGTTTCTCCGAGAAATATTTCTCGAACTTGCCCGTCTCGCGCTCAAACTTCTCGGCGTCAGCGGGCGGCGTACCCTTGACCGTGATGTTCGGCCAGACCTTGGCGTAGTCGGCGTTGACGATCAGCCATTTGCCGTCCGGCTCGTCCTCGGTGTCGGGCTTGATGGCGTCGACCGGGCATTCCGGCTCGCACACGCCGCAGTCGATGCATTCGTCCGGCGCGATGACGAGGAAATTCTCACCCTCGTAGAAGCAGTCGACCGGGCAGACCTCGACACAGTCCATGAACTTACATTTCACGCAGGCGTCGGTGACGATGTAGGTCATGGGGCGGTCTGGGGCGCTGTCGGCTGGCGGGAGGAACGGGCAGGGCACATGACCCCGCCGAGGGTCGCTGTCAACCGAGGGGTTGCCGCAGACTGTAGAGGGCGCGCGCCTCTTCCGCCGGACCACGCCGTTCGCCGGGGGCCTCGACGGTCAGTTCCATCAGCCGGCCGCCCACGGCGAACACCAGCGTGTCGCCGACGTGGACCGTGCGAGCCGGCTTGTCGAGCCGGGTCTGGACCCCGTTGTGGGTCAGCCGCACCGCGCCGCGCTCGACCATGGCGGCGGCCAGGGACCGGGTTTTCGCGAACCGCGCCCGCCACAGCCAGACGTCGATGCGGCAGCCCGTTTCGCTCATCCGGGCGCGCGGCTCCGGCGGGGTCTTTTGCGTTTCGCGCGGGCCGGAGCCGGCGGCGCGGTCAGGGCTGAGAGGGCGGCGAACGGCGAGTCCTTCACCGCTTTCGGCCGGTCATCCCGATCCGGCTTCTGCGCGCGTGAGGCCTTCAGCGTCGCGGTCAGCCCCTTCGCCTCGTCGAGCGAGATGCCGAGCGCCGCCAGATCGGCCTCGTTCAGCACCCCCTTGGCGGCCGCCTGTCGCTCGCTCATCGACTCCAGCATCTCAACACCGGCCGCGACCCGGCCCACGGCGCGCAGGCCGAACGCCGACAGCAGGCGCGGCGAGGGCGGCGTTGCGGGCAGGGCGGTCAGGGCCGTCGGGCCCGGCCGGAACGGTTCGCCGGCGACGAAGGCCTGCATCAGCGCCCGCGCCCGCGGCTTCAGCACGCCGGGCAGCCAGACCGAATGCGACCCCATCCGCACGGCGAAGGTCCTCAGCGTGCGCCGCTCGACCTGGCTCAGCGCGGCCAGATCACGCTCGACCGCGCGCCGGTCGATCACGCCGCCGGCCTCGATCAGGCGGAAGGCGATGCCGCGCGGCAGGCCCTTCAGCGCCCCGCTCTCGACCGCGCCCTTCAGCCGCGCCAGCGGCTTCAGCGCCCGCCCGGCCTCCGCCGCCAGCCAGGCTTCCAGCCGCCGCTGCGCCCGTTCGCGCGCCGCCGTCGGTCCGAGTTCGCCCAGCAGCCGCACCCGAGGCGAAAACCACTCGCCGCCCATGACCTGACCCGCCGCCACGCCGCGCCACAGCACCGCCCCGTCGGGCGTCACGGCGAAGGCCCCGTCATCATCCGCCGCCAGCCGGCCCAGCCGCCGCGCGATCTCCGGCGTCACCGCCTGCCGTGCCGCGTGGCGCAGCGCCCGGTCCTCGAGCGCGCTCGAACCCTTGTCGATCTGGAATTCCACCCCCGTCAGCCGCCCGACGGCGTGACCCTCGACGATGACCGCGCCGTCGGCCTCGACCTCGGCGACCGCATCCTCGGTCACGTTCAGGGCCCGCATCAGGGCGGTGGTGCGCCGGTCCACGAACCGGGCCGTCAGCCGCTCGTGCAGCACGTCGGACAGCCGCTCCTCGAGCGCCTTGGTCTTGTCGCGCCATCCTTGAGCCTGATCCAGCCAGTCGGGCCGGTTGGCGATATAGCTCAGCGTCCTGACGCCGCTGAGCCGCGCCGACAGCTGGTCGATCTGGCCGTCGTCGCGGTCCAGTTCGGCAAACCGCGGCGCGAACCAGTCGGCGGTCAGCCGCCCGCGCTTGCCCGTCAGCGCCTGGAAGATCTCCTTCGACAGCCGCCCGTGCTCGTCCAGCGTCGTCTTCTGGAAGTCCGGCAGCTGGCACGCCTCCCACAGCCGCATGATCGCCCCACGCGAGCGGCCGACGCGGGCCACGTCCTCGTCCTTGACCAGCCGCCGCAGCAGGGTCTCGTCCAGCGCCGGCTGGGTCAGGTTCAGCCCTCGCACGCCCGGTGTCACGGTCAATGAGCGCAGCAGGTCGGGCAGGGTGTCGAAATCCAGCCGGGCGTTGCGCCACTCGGCGCCCTCGACCGGATCGAACCGGTGCTCGACCACCTGTTCGACCAGGTCCTGGTCCAGCTCCGTCGCCTCGCCGGTGACGCCGAAGGTGCCGTCGCGCAGGTGCCGCCCGGCCCGCCCGGCGATCTGGCCGATCTCATGCGCATGCAGCCAGCGCGTCCGCCGCCCGTCGAATTTGCGCAGGCCGGCGAAGGCGACATGGTCGACCTCCATGTTCAGCCCCATGCCGATGGCGTCGGTGGCGACCAGAAAGTCCACCTCCCCGGACTGGAACAGCTCGACCTGGGCATTGCGGGTGCGCGGGCTGAGCGAGCCCATGACTACCGCCGCCCCGCCGCGCTGACGCCGGATCAGTTCGGCGATGGCGTAGACCTGGTCCGTCGAGAAGGCGACGATGGCGCTGCGGGCGGGCAGGCGGGTCAGCTTCTTCGACCCGGCGTAGCTCAGGGTCGACAGCCGTTCGCGCGACACGATCTCCACATCGGCCACCAGCGACCGGATCAGCGGTGCCATTGTGCCTGCGCCGAGGAACATGGTCTCGAACCGCCCACGCGCGTGCAGCAGCCGTTGGGTGAAGACGTGCCCCCGCTCGGGATCGGCGACCAGCTGGATCTCGTCCACCGCGAGGAACTCGACCGACCGCTCCAGCGGCATGGCCTCCACGGTGCAGACGAAATAGACGGCCCGCGGCGGGACGATCTTCTCCTCGCCGGTGACCAGCGCGACCGCTGATGCCCCGCGGCGCTTGACGATCCGGTCGTAGATCTCGCGCGCCAGCAGCCGCAGCGGCAGGCCGATCATGCCCGAGGCGTGACCCAGCATCCGCTCGACCGCGAGATGGGTCTTGCCCGTATTGGTCGGGCCCAGCACCGCGACGACGCGCGAGGGGGCCTGTCCGGCGCCGCGATCACTCATGATGCTGAAAAGGTGGCGGTTCCCGACGGGTTCCTCAAGCGGCGCCGCGTCGATTATCCCCTGTCGTAAACGTCGCCGCCTGATCGGGCGGAACAGGGGCGAAACGAATCGGGACCGAATCACCGACACCGCCTGATTCGGGGTTTGTTCACCCCAAGATATTGTATCTTAAGACGGATTAACCACAATCAGAAACCGCGATAGTCGGCCTGCGAACGCCACGGACTGCAAAATCGGAAAGGCCGGGGTCCGCAGACGCTTCCCCGCGGCGCGTTGACCCGCTAGGTCAGCCTGCGTGACCCCGTAGCTCAGCCGGATAGAGCAAGGCTTTCCTAAAGCAGAGGTCGGGGGTTCGAGTCCCTCCGGGGTCGCCACTCACCGCTTGCGTTTGAAGATCATCACCGCCGCCATCGTCAGGATGACGACGGGTACGAGGATCAGCGCCCACGACAGAATGCGTTCGATGTCCATGGCGCGCCCCTCCCCGGGACAGGCGCAAGGGGCGCGTCCCCGGGCCGGAAGTCAAACGGCGCTGTTCAGCGCCATTTCGAGCCTTCGCCGTGCTTGCCGTTGCTTTCGAACACCGGCGGCGCGGCCTTGTGGATGAACTGCTCCGACACCAGCCAGCCCTTGAGCGGCCGCAGCACGGCCAGACAGCCGATGACCAGCAGGGGCATGGTCACGACCAGATGCACCCAGATCGGCGGGTGGACGGCGAACTCGAACCACATGAACAGGGCCATGCCCACGATCCCCACCGCGCTCATGCCGAAGAAGGCGGGGCCGTCGGCCGGTTCGGCAAAGCTGTAGTCGAGGCCGCAGGCGGGGCAGGCGTCGCGGATGGTCAGGAAGCCCGTCAGCAACGGCCCCTTGCCGCAGCGCGGACAGCGGCAGCGCAGGCCGGTCGAGAGGGTGTTCAGGCGGGGGTACTCGGGCTTGGTCACAATGGAATCCTGACGGTAAGGCCACCCCGCATGTCGGGTCGCCGCACCGCCGCCGCAACCCGTCGTGATGTCGCGGACCGCCCGGTCAGGGAGTCGGCTCGCCCCGTGTCGCGTTCCAGACGAAGACGAACGACCGCTGCTCCGCCCAGGTCTGGCCCTCGACCCGGTCGCCGGTCAGGCAGGCCGCGGTGTGATAGGGGCCGACCCCGTCCGTGGTGCGGAAGGACACGCACACCCGCCCGTTCTGCGCCTTCCAGCGCCCGGCCTCGATGGTGCTGTCGTAGAAGTCGCCGCTGACCGTGCCGTCTGCAGCCAGCGTCAGGTGCATGGCCTTCACATAGGGCTGCGCCGGATCGGTCGACAGGTCGACCGACCAGGCCCCGTTCATGGCTTCGGGCGTCGGCGCGGCGGCTTGCAGAAGGGCGGCGGCGAACAGGGACAGCAGCGACATGGAACCTCCGGATTACGGCCACAGCTACGCTTTGATCGCCCGTCAGGATGCCGGTGATCGGTCACCATCCGTTAACCGCGTTGAAAGGCCGTTCGCGCGAGGGTGCGCGCGCATGTCCGGGGCCTCCGCCAGAAAGCGCATTCTCAAGACCTCCGTGGCCGCCGCCGCGGCGGGTGCGGTGCTGTTCGCGCCCCTCACCCCGCTGGCCCAGGAGGTCGGCGCGCCGCTCGATCCGGTCTCGATCCGCATCGGCTCCAATACCGAGTTCACCCGCATCGAGTTCGCCGGCGTCATCGGCGCCCGGTCGCAGGTCCGCCGCGAGGGGCGCGACGTCGTCGTCCGCATCGGCTCGACCGCCGCCCCCGACGTCTCGCGCCTCAAGGTCAATCCGCCGCGCGGCGTGGACAAGGTCGAGACCCGCGCCGTCCGCGGTGCCACCGAACTGGTCCTGACCCTCGCCGAGGGTGCCGACGCCCGCACCGGCTCGGCCGATGGCGCGGTCTGGCTGAACCTCTACGCCACGCCCCCGGCCGCCGCTCCGGTCGAGACGCCCGCCGCCGCGGTTCAGGCCGTACCCGTTACGGCCGTCGCGACCCCCGCCAAGGTCAGCCTGTCCTTCGCCTGGGCCACGCCCGTAGGGGCCGCTGTCTTCCGCCGTGGCGAGGCCGTCTGGGTGGTGTTCGATACGCCGGCCCGTCTCGAGATGCCCGGCACCGGCCAGCTGGGTCCCGTCTCCGACGCCCGCTGGACCGCCGGCCCGGACCACGTCGCCATCCGCATCGCCGCGCCGGAAGGCCTCGCTGTCTCGGCGGCGGCCCAGGGCTCCACCTGGACCGTGACCATCGGCGGCCAGCCCATCGCCGTCGAGGGCGTCGCCATCGATCGTCAGGACGACGGCGAACCGGCCCTCGTCGCCCGCATGGCCGGCGCGACCCGGGCCGTCTGGCTGACCGATCCCCTCGCCGGCGACCGTTTCGCCGCGGTCACCGCCCTGGCCCCCGGCAAGGGCTTTGCCGACCGCCGCCGCACCGTCGATCTCGCCCTGCTGCCGACCGCCCACGGTCTGGCGGTGGAGACCCAGGCCAGCGACCTCGCCATCCAGGCCGACGGCGATCTGGTCACCCTCAGCCGGCCCGGCGGCCTGACCCTGTCGCCGCCGTCCGCCGCCCTCGAAGCCGCCTCGGCCGAGGACGGCGCGCCCCGCCGCGCCAAACACCCGGGCCTGATCCTGGCCGAATGGGGCGAGCCCGGCGACGACGGCTTCTCGGCCCGCTATCGGGCGCTCCAGGACGCAGCCGCCCGGGAGTCGATGGCGGCCGGCGACGACCCGCGCGCCCCCGCCGAGGCCCGGTTCGCCCTGGCCCGTTTCCTCGTCGGCTCCAGCCTCGGCTATGAGGCCGTCGGCGTGCTCAACAGCATCGTCGTCCAGTCCCCCAACATGGCCGGCGAGCCGGAGCTGCGCGGCCTGCGCGGCGCGGCCCGCGCCTCCATTGGCCGGATGGAAGAGGCCCAGGGCGACTTCGCCTCAGCGGCCGTCGCGTCCGACCCGGCCTCGGCCGTCTGGCGCGGCTATATCGCCTCGACCCAGGGCGACTGGGAATCGGCGCGTCAGGCCTTCGCCGCCGGCGCCTCGGCGGTGGACGAGTTCCCGGCCCCCTGGCGCGCCCGCTTCGGCGCTGCCCACGCCATGGCTGCGCTGGAGACCGGCGACCTCGAGGCCGCCCGCGCCCTGCTGGCCTACAGCTTCAGCCAGAACGCTCCCGCCGCGGACCAGCTGACCGCCCGGCTGGTGCAGGCCAGACTGTTCGAACTGGACGGCCAGTCCGACCGGGCGCTGGCGGTCTACACCGCCATCGGCCGCGCGCCACTGGACGCCGTCTCCGTGCCCGCCAAACTGGGCGTCGTGCGCCTGTCCCTCGCCAAGGGAACGATGAAGGCGGACGCGGCGGCCAATGAGCTGGAAGGCCTGCGCTGGCGCTGGCGTGGCGACGCCACCGAGCTGGCGGTCATCCGCCAGTTGGGCCAGCTCTATCTGTCGCAGGGCCTCTACCGCGAGGCCCTGACTGCCCTGAAGGGGGCCGGCCCCAATATGCACCGCCTCGAAGGGGCCGCCGAAATCCAGGCCGATCTGGGCGCCGCCTTCCGCATGCTCTTCCTCGAGGGCGGGGCCGACGGCCTCCAGCCCGTGCAGGCGCTGGGCCTGTTCTATGACTTCCGCGAACTGACCCCCATCGGCGCCGACGGCGACGAGATGGTCCGCCGGCTGTCGCGTCGTCTGGTCGATGTCGACCTGCTGGACCAGGCCGCCGAACTGCTCAAATACCAGGTCGAGAACCGGCTGGAGGGCGTGGCCAAGGCCCAGGTCGCGACCGATCTCGCCGCCGTCTATCTGATGGACCGCCAGCCCGAACCGGCGCTGCAGGCCATCTGGAACTCGCGCACCACCATCCTGCCGATGGCCCTGAACACCGAGCGCCGGGCGCTGGAGGCCCGCGCCCTGATGGATCTCGGCCGGTTCGACCATGCGCTGGAGGTGCTGGGTGCCGACTCCACACCCGAGGCCCGCGAGGTCCGCGCCGAGGTGTTCTGGAAACAGAGCAACTGGGCCCCGGCCGCCGTCCTCTACGAGGGGCTGCTGGGCGACCGCTTCCGCAACCCGGCGGCCCTGACGGCCATCGAGGAGGCCAGGCTGATCCGCGCCGGCGTCGGCTATTCCCTCGGCAATGACACGGCGGCCCTGAGCCGGCTGTCGCGCAACTATCGACCGTTCGTGGCCGGGGCGCGGGCGAAGACGGCCCTGTCGATCGCCCTCGACGATGGCGCGGGCGGCGGTGCCTCGCCGGGCGATTTCGCCGCCCTCGCCGCCTCGGCCGACACCTTCGCCGGCTGGGTCGCGGCCATGAAGGCCGATCTCAGAACGAAAACGGGCGGGAACCGACCCGCGGCGCCCGCCCGTTAAACGTTGTCCTTCTCCCCCAAGGGGAGAAGGAACAGCTTACTTGTTCACCGCATCCTTGAGCGGCTTCGACACGCGGAAGCGCACGGCCTTCGAGGCGGCGATCTTGATGGTCGCGCCGGTG
>JAUYAG010000197.1 GCA_030693575.1 Brevundimonas sp.
GCCGAAATGGTACAGGAAACTGCCGCCGCCGGTGAACTCGTCCAGCGGCCAGCCGGTCGTGTGCTGGGCCAGGCCGGGGCGGTGCTTTTCGGCCGGAACCTGCCACAACTCCTTGAGGCCGATGCCGAATTTCTGCGGATCGGCAGCATCGCAGAGGTTGTGGCGGGCCATGATCGTCTTGGCCAGCGAGCCGCGCACGCCCTCGGCGATGAAGACGTACTTGCCGTGCAGCTCGATGCCGGGCTGGAAGTCGTCGGTCGGCTTGCCGTGGCGGTCGATCCCGAAGACGCCGGCGACGACGCCCTTCACCCGGCCTGACGGTTCGTCCCAGACGACATGGCTGGCGGCCATGCCGGGATAGACCTCGACGCCCAGCGCCTCGGCCTGCTCGCCCAGCCAGCGCGCCAGATTGCCCAGCGAGGCGATGTAGCAGCCGTCATTGTGCATGATCGGCGGCAGCAGGGGCATGGGCAGGGAGGCCTGGCCCATGGGCCCCAGAATCATGAACCGGTCCTCGGTGACCGGCGTCTCCAGCGGCGCGCCGCGTTCCTTCCAGTCGGGGAACAGCTCCTTCAGCGCCTTCGGATCGATGACGGCGCCGGACAGGATGTGCCCGCCGACCTCGGCCGACTTCTCAAGCACCGCGACGGTGATTTCCTTGCCGTCCTTTTCCGCCCGCTGCTTCAGGCGGATGGCGGCGGACAGGCCGGCGGGACCGCCGCCGACGATGACGACGTCATACTCCATGACCTCGCGCTCGACCCCGGCCAGGGCCTCGGCCGGCGGCAGCTTGTCGATCACGGCTTCCTGCCAGGCGTTGGTTGCGCCGCCTTCGATGGCGTTGTCGGCCATGACCAGAATCCTCGGTGTCAGTGGGGTCTTGCTGTTTTCCGCTTATCCGAAGGTGACGCAAGGGTGGTCAAGGACTATCCCTGTGCGCATCCACCCGATGACAACGCCGCACCTCGACACCGCCAGCGCCGAAAGCCTGCTCGCCTTCTGGCGCGATGCGGGTGTCGACGCCTGTTTCGAGGACGCCCCGGTCGACCGGACGCATGTGGTCCCGCCGCCCGCCGTCAAGGCGGTGGCCAAGGCCACAGCCTCGGTGACGCCGATGGTCGCGACCGGCGACGCCCTGTCCGAGGCGCGGCGTCTGGCGGCGGGCGCGGACACGCTGGAAGCTCTCGGCGTCGCCATCGCGCGCTTCGAGGGCTGCCCTCTGCGCGGGATGGGCGCCAAACAGGCGGTGTTTTGTCGCGGCAATCCCGAGGCCGAGGTGTTGATCATCGGCGAGGGGCCCGGCGCGGAGGAGGACGAACGCGGCCAGCCCTTCATCGGCAAGGCGGGCAAACTGCTGGACCGGATGCTCGCCGAGGCGGGCCTCGAGGGGCGGGTGTTCATCACCAACACCGTCTTCTGGCGGCCGCCGGGCAACCGCACGCCGACGGCGGCGGAACAGGCGGTCTGCGCCCCCTTCGTCGAACGGGCCTTCGCCCTGTTGAAGCCAAAGGCTGTGCTGCTGCTGGGCGCGGCGTCTGCCAAGGCGGTGTTGGCGACCGACGAAGGCATCATGCGGATGCGGGGACAGTGGCGCGAATGGCGGCTGGCGGAGGGCGCGGTGTCAGCGCCCGCCCTGCCGACGCTTCATCCGGCCTTCCTGCTGCGCCAGCCCATCGCCAAGCGCGAGGTCTGGGCCGATCTGCTGTCGCTGGCGGCGCGGATCGAGGCGGACGGTTAAGCTCGTTCACCCTTCTGACTCAAAACCGCCCCAAAAAGGGGTGAAATCTTGACTTGGGTCGAGGCAGTGGCGCCTTTCTGGCCTGACGACCGAACGAATAGCGTGGACTGACCCGGGTCGAGACGGGTTCTTTGACGCTCTCAGGGGGGCCGCCGTAGTGCGATGTGATTTCCGCCGCGCGATTCTCGCGCCGACGTTGGCCTTGGCGTTGTTTGCCTTCGCCGGCGCCGTGCACGCCGAAGAGGACGACCGTCGCCCGCCCTCGACGCTCAGCGCTGCGGACCGCCTGAACTATACCACCGCCTTCGACGCCCTGCGCCGGGGCGACCTGGAAGCCGCGCGCGCCTCGGCGCGGCGGGCCAATGACCGCGTCCTGCTGGGGCAGGTTGAATTCGAGCGCCTGTTCCACGCGGACTACACCGCCACGTTTGAAGAACTGGCGGCCTGGCTGGAGGAGTACTCTGACCTCCCCGCCGCCGAACGCGCCTGGAATCTGGCCATGCGCCGCCGCCCCGACGGCGCGGCCGAGCCCCGGCAACCCTCGCGGATGGGCGGCGGACGCTACTGGAACCGCATCGAGGCCGCCGGTGGAAATACCGAGGCCGATCCCATGAAGGCGGCCAGGGTCGCCCTGAATCGCGACGACCTGACCGGTGCCGTCACGATCGGCGAGCAGATCGGCGATTGGTGGACGGTCGGGCTGGCCCAGTACCGGCTCGGCGAATTCGCTGCCGCCAAGATCGCTTTCGAACGGGTTCTGGATGATCCGACCGAGGACGGCTGGGTCCGTTCCGGGGCCGCCTTCTGGGCCGCCCGTTCAGCCGGCCGTTCGGGACAGCAGGACCGGGTCCAACCGCTGCTGCGCCGCGCCGGAACCTGGCCGGCCACCTTCTACGGCCAGATCGCCCTGCGTCAGCTGGGCGAGGAGCCGGTGATCGAGAACCTGGGGCCGACGCCCTATTCGGCCGGAAATCTGCGGCCAGTCTCGTATCAGGTCGACGAGCCCATCGGCGTCGGCGCCGACGAACTGGACGAATTCATCCGGTCCGAGCCCCGCGCGCGCCGAACCGTCGCCTTCTTCGAGGTCGGTCGCCGCGCCGATGCCCGCGATGAGTTGCGGACCGGCCTTCGCGCCGCCGTCACCGACCGTGGCCGCCAGCTCTGGGCAGCCCTGGGTCGGGCGCTGGGTCCAAGGGTGACCGGCTCCGGCGACGATGTGCGCCGCATCGACGCCACCCGCTACGCCCAGCCGATCATAGAGCCCGACGGCGGCTTCACCGTTGAACGGTCGCTGGTCTACGCCATCGCCCGCAAGGAAACCGGCTTCAATGCCCGCGCCCGATCCGGCGCCGGTGCCTATGGCCTGATGCAGGTCATGCCCACGACCGCCGTCGAACTGACCGGCGACCGGGCCTTCGTCAGCGATCCCGAGCGGCTGTTCCAGCCGAACGTCAACGCCCGTCTGGGTCAGGCCTATGTGAACCGGGTGCTGGCCCTGCCGGCGATCAACGGCGACCTTCTGCGGGCGGCGGCCTCCTACAACGCCGGACCCGGCCCCATGGTCGCGGCTGTCCGCAAGCTGGGCCATGACGCCGATCCGCTGCTGCTCATTGAGACGATCGACGTGCCCCAGGCGCGCGAATATGTCGAAAAGGTCGTGGCGGCCTACTGGATCTACCAGCGCATGAACGGCCGGCCGGTGAACACGCTGGACGCCGTGGCCTCCGGTGCCACGCTGATCCCGCTCTCGCTCGACTATGTCGCGCCGCCGCCGGTTCCGGTGCAGTCGCTCGAGGTCGCGGCCGCCCCCGCTGTCAGCGCGAACTAGATATTGACCAGAAGCAGGGCCGGCAGACAGCAGGCGATCACGATCATCAGGCCATAGACCATCAGGCTGGGACGGCTTGCTCCGGGCTGTTCGGCGGGCATGGACATCGGCGGACCCCTGAACGCTTCTGCGCTCCTGAAGACCCGGATATACCGCTGTTGTCTTAAGACCGGGTTCCGCGGGTCGGTTAACGGTCCGACAGTGCCTCGGCCGACCATTCGAGGAAGTCCGGCTGGGCCAGCAGCGCGTCGCGATACGCCGCGGCCGAGCCGTCGTCGCCATAGGCGGCCAGGTCGATCCGGTAATGCCGGAACCGCGTGGCGACGGGAGTGAAGAAGGCGTCGGGCACGGACCATTCGCCGAACAGCCAGGGCCCGCCGGAGCCGAAGCGTCCACGCATCTCCATCCACAGGCTGACAATGCGGCGGATGTCACGCTCGACCGCTTCGCCCTTTGGCGGCGGCGAGCGGTCCGGGCCGACCATGGTGTGGTCCGGCCCCATGCTGCAGTCGTTCCGCAGCGCCGTGAAGCCGCCGTGCATCTCGCACGCCGCCGACCGGGCCAGCCAGCGGGCATGGGGATCAGCGGGCCATAGCCGGACTTCGGGATAGCGCTCTGCGCACCAGACCGAGATCGCCATGGAGTCCCAGACTGTGACGCCCTCGACGTTCAGCAGGGGCACGAGGCGGGACGGCGATATCTGTTCCAGTTCGGCCTGACCCGTCGGCGAGTAGATGTCGATCTCACGGACCGTGAAGTCGGCCTTGCACCGCTTCAACACCAGCCAGGGGCGCAGGGACCAGGTCGAATACAGCCTCGGGCCGATGATCAGTTCCATGGTCGCGCTCCTCAGGGATGGGACTCAGGCATAAGGCGCTTCAGGGCGTCCCGCCAATCAGTTCGAAGGCCCCCGGCACAAGCCGCGCTTGACTCGACAGCGCCCTCGCCTGACACCCCGCCCCCATGATCAGCCGCTATTCCCGCCCCGCCGCCGTCGCCATCTGGTCCCAGGAGACCAAATACCGGATCTGGTTCGAGATCGAGGCGCACGCCGCCACGAAGATGGCCGAGCTGGGCGTGATCCCGACCGAGGCCGCAGAGGCGATCTGGGCCAAGGGCAAGGATGTGGTGTTCGACGCCGACCGCATCGACGAGATCGAACGCACCACCAAACACGACGTCATCGCCTTCCTGACCCATGTGTCCGAGATCGTCGGCGAGGAAGCCCGCTTCCTGCACCAGGGCATGACGTCGTCGGATGTGCTGGACACCTGTTTCGCGGTCCAGCTGGCGCGCGCGTCTGACCTGCTGATCGAGGGTGTTGATCGCGTTCTGGAGGCGCTCGAGACGCGGGCGAAGGAGCACAAGCTCACGCCTTGCGTCGGCCGCAGCCACGGCATCCATGCCGAGCCGGTCACCTTCGGGCTCAAGCTGGCCGGCTATCACGCCGAGTTCCAGCGGGCGAAACGCCGCCTGCTGACGGCCAAGGAAGAGATCGCCACCTGCGCCATCTCGGGCGCCGTCGGGACCTTCGCCAACGTCGATCCGGCGGTGGAAGCCTATGTCGCCGACCGGATGGGCCTGCAGGTCGAGCCGGTTTCGACCCAGGTGATCCCGCGCGACCGTCACGCCGCCTTCTTCGCCGCCCTGGGCATCGTCGCCTCTTCGATCGAACGTCTGGCCACCGAAATCCGCCACCTGCAGCGCACCGAGGTGCTGGAGGCCGAGGAGTTCTTCGACAAGGGCCAGAAGGGCTCGTCGGCCATGCCGCACAAGCGCAACCCCATCCTGACCGAGAACCTGACCGGCCTCGCCCGTCTGGTCCGGTCGGCGGTCGTCCCGGCGATGGAGAACGTCGCCCTCTGGCACGAGCGCGATATCAGCCATTCCTCGGTCGAGCGCGGCATCGGTCCGGACGCCACCATCCACCTCGACTTCGCCCTGCACCGGCTGGCCGGCGTGGTCGAGCGGCTGAACGTCTATCCGGCCAATATGGAGAAGAACCTCAATCTGCTGGGCGGGCTGGTCCATTCCCAGCGGGTCATGCTGGCCCTGACCCAGGCGGGTGTCTCACGCGAGGATGCCTATGCCGCGGTTCAGGAGAACGCCATGAAGGTCTGGCGCGGCGAGGGGCGGTTCCTCGACTTCCTGAAGGCCGACGCGCGGGTGACCCTGCCGGCGGAGCAACTCGAGGCGCTGTTCGACCTCGGCTATCACACCAGGCACGTCGACACGGTGTTCGCCCGCGTGTTCGGGCCCGCGTGAGCGTCAAGCGCGCTTTCGACCCTGTCGTCGATGCGCACACGCGGCTGCTGATCCTCGGCAGCCTGCCCGGCGACGCTTCGTTGAAGGCGGGTCAGTACTATGGCCACCCGCAGAACGGCTTCTGGCGACTGGTTGGCGGCGTGATCGGCGTCGACCTCGTGACCCTGCCCTACCCCGACCGGCTGGCGGCGCTGAAGGCGGCCGGCGTGGGTCTCTGGGATGTGATCTCGAGCGCCCATCGACCCGGAAGTCTGGACACCGCTATCCGCGACGTCGAGGCCGCCGATCTGAACCGACTGATTGAAACCCTGCCGGCGCTGCGGGCCATCGCCTTCAATGGCGGAACGGCCGCGCGAATCGGCCGGCGCGGCCTGGGTCTCCGTGCAGGCCTTGCGCTGATCGACCTGCCTTCCTCAAGCCCCGCCTACACCCGGCCCTTGCCGGAGAAGGCCGCGGCCTGGTCAGCACTGGCGACATTTCTCTGACAGGTGGAAGGGGTGCGGTCACGTGTCGCGCCCTGATTGCGGGCGGTCATGCATCCTTTGGGCCGCTGAGCAGTACCTCCCCGCGAACCGCCGACAGGGCGGTCGCTCAGGAGAGTAGCCCATGAAGTTCACCCGCACCGCCACGCTTGCCGGCGTATCGATCGCCGCCCTGCTGGCCCTCGCAGCCTGCAACAACGCAGAGCAAGCCGCTCCGGCAGACGCCGCCGCAACTGACGCGTCCGCAATGGCCCCGGCTCCGGCCGCTACCGGCACGGTCGTCGCCGTGGCCCAGGGCAACGCCGACTTCAGCACGCTGGTCAGCGCCGTGACCGCAGCCGACCTCGCCGGAACCCTCGGCGGCGCAGGCCCCTTCACCGTCTTCGCCCCGACCAACGCCGCCTTTGAAAAGGTCCCCGCCGCGACCCGTGAGACCCTGATGTCGCCCGCCGGCAAGGCCGACCTGACCAAGATCCTGACCTATCACGTTGTCCCGGGTCGGGTGGATGCGGCCACCCTGACGCAGCAGATCCAGGCCGGTGGCGGCAGCGCCGCCCTGACCACGGTCGAAGGCGGCGTGCTGACGGCCCGTGTCGGTGCCGACGGTTCGGTCACCCTGACCGACGAGAACGGTGGCGTCTCGCGCGTCGTCCAGGCCGATGTTGCGGCCTCGAACGGCGTGATCCACGCCATCGATACGGTGGTGATGCCGAACTAACCCCGGCCTCGCCGGATACGAGAAGGGCCGCTCCATCGCTGGAGCGGCCCTTTTTCGTCGGCGATGACGCTCCGACTATGCGTCGTTGCGAATCTGCTCGCGCGCGACCGACGACAGCTCGTCCATCTTGCGGCGGATCTCGCCTTCGGAGACGGTCAGGCCGGCGCCTTCAAGGTCCTGGGCGATCTTGCGGTAGACGTCTTCCTCGCCCGGCTGCTCGAAGTCAGCCTTGACGATGGCGCGGCCGTATTCCTCGGCGCGGTCGGCGTTCAGGCCCATTTTCTCGGCGGCCCAGAGACCCAGCAGCTTGTTGCGCCGGGCGATTGCCTTGAACTCCTGTGCCTGATCGAGGGCGTATTTGGACTCGAAGCCCTTTTCCCGATCGTCGAAGGTGGTCATGGGCGTTGCTAGGCTCCGTTTGGGCGGCCTGAAAGCACGGCCGCAGTCGAGGTGGTCTATAGCCGCCCCATGGCCGAACGCAACCGGAACTCGCCGGGTTGCGACACCGCGACGGCAGGCCCTGCCGCAACGCCGTCGGTTTGTGTCGCGGCGCCGCATCCGCTAAGGGTTCCCGCGACTTTTCCCGCCCGCCCGATTCCGGATTGAGCCGCCCAGATCTCCATCTGGTCGCGCGATAGCCGTTTCCGACGTGCCCCGCCCGGACCAACCATGATGAACGTCAAGCGCAAGAAGATTTACGAGGGCAAGGCCAAGATCCTCTACGAAGGACCCGAGCCCGGCACCCTGATCCAGTATTTCAAGGACGACGCCACCGCCTTCAACGGCGAGAAGAAGGCCCAGCTTGAGGGCAAGGGCGTCATCAACAACCGCATCAGCGAGTTCATCATGTCGCGCCTGAACGGCATCGGCGTGACCAACCACTTCATCAAGCGGCTGAACCTGCGTGAGCAGCTGATCCGCGAGGTCGAGATCATCCCGCTCGAGGTCGTCTGCCGCAACATCGTGGCCGGCTCGATGAGCCAGCGCCTCGGGATTGACGAGGGCACGCCCCTGCCCCGCTCGATCATCGAATTCTATCTGAAGAAGGATGAGCTCAACGACCCGATGGTCACCGAGGAGCACATCACCGCCTTCAACTGGGCCACGACCCAGGAGCTGGACGACATGCTCGCCATGACGGTGCGGGTGAACGACTATCTGTCCGGCATGTTCGGCGCCGTCGGCATCACCCTGGTGGACTTCAAGATCGAGTTCGGACGTGTGTGGGAAAACGACTTCTCGCGCGTCCTGCTGGCCGACGAGATCAGCCCCGACTCCTGCCGCCTGTGGGACACCAATACGGGCGAGAAGCTGGACAAGGACCGCTTCCGCCGCGATCTGGGCAATGTGATCGAAAGCTACACCGAGGTGGCCCGCCGCCTCGGCATCATGAAGGACATGCCGACCGTGATTCAGGGGGGACTGCACTGATGGCGAGGGTCAAGGTTCACGTCTTCCTCAAGCCCGGCGTGCTCGACGTCCAGGGCAAGGCCGTCGAGGGCGCCCTGCACGGACTGGGCTGGGCCGATGTCTCCAACGCCCGCGTCGGCAAGATGATCGAGTTCGACCTCGGCGACGGCGTCGAGGACAAGGCCGCTGAGGTCAAACGCATGTGCGAGACCCTGCTGGCCAACACCGTGATCGAAAGCTACCGCATCGAGGTGGCATGAACCGGCTGATCCGCTTTTCGGTCGTCGCGTTTGTCGTCGTCGGCGCACTGATTTTCGCTGCGGCGCTGGCCGGCGGCCTGACCGACGAGCGGGCCTTCACGCCGGCGGCCAAGGAAGCGGCGCACTAGCGACGCGGGCCGCGGTCATGCGTTAGGGTCAGTCCATACGCAGCGAGGAGCGCCCATGACCTTCACCCTCACCTCCACCGGATTTACGGACGGCGGCGCTCTTCCGGACGCCCAGGTTCAGGCCAAGGGCAACCGTTCGCCTCAGTTGAGCTGGTCCGGCGCCCCCGAAGACACGAAGAGTTTCGCCATCACCTGCTACGACCCTGACGCGCCGACCGGCTCGGGTTTCTGGCACTGGACCGTGGCCAACCTCCCCGCCGATGTGACCGAATTGGCCGAGGGTGCCTCGCCGGCCGGACTGCCGAAGGGCGCCGTCGAGGGGCGGACCGATTTCGGAGCGCCGGGCTTCGGCGGCGCCGCGCCGCCGCAGGGCCATGGCCCGCACCGCTACATTTTCACGGTCTTCGCCGTGGACACGGAGCGACTGGACGTGACGCCGGAGAATTCGGGGGCCGTCTTCGGCTTCAACCTGCATTTCCACACCCTGGCCAAGGCCTCGATCACCGGCGTGTACGAGAACCGCGACTGAGCACGACCGGAACCGGAGAGGCGATATGAGACGCATCATCCAGGCGCTTGCGGCAGGCGCGGTTCTTTGCGCCGGAGTGTCGCCTGCCGCCGCCCAGGAAGCGCCGGCGACGACCGCGGCCCCGGCGGCAACGCCCGCCGGCATCCCGCTCGACAACCCGTGGCGACGCGCGGTGTACGAACAGGCGAACACCCATTTCCAGCACCCGAGCTGGGGCGTGCGTCACTCCGAGCGCAACTATCTGCTGGGCATGACTCTGGCGGAGGCTGAGGGATTGCCGGTCGACGCCGACGTCCTGTTCGCCGCCGCCTTCCTGCATGACTGGGGCGGGATCGCGCCCTTCGCGGTCACCGGCGTGGACCATGCCGCCCGGTCGGTCGAACTGGCCGAACCCTTCCTGACCGATGCCGGCTTCCCGATGGAGAAATTCCCGGCGGTCCGCGCCGCCATCCTCGGCCATATGTACGACAAGGAGCCGGAAGGAGCGGAGGCGGTCGTCCTGCACGACGCCGACGCGCTGGACTTCCTCGGGGCCCTCGGCGCGGGTCGGCTGCTGGCGGCGACCGCCGACCGACCGGACTACGACCAGGCGCTGGGGCGGATCGAGCGATTCGCCGTCGATATTCCGCCCCGTCTGAAGACCGGGGCGGCTCGTGATCTGGCCAGGCAACGCGTCGCGGTGATGACGGAATTCCTCGCCCAGCTACGGCGTGAGACGCCCGAGGGCGCCAGACCCTGACATGACCCGCAAACGCTGCTACAGGGCCGCGCCATGAGCGCAGCCGTCATCGTCTTCCCGGGTTCCAACTGCGACCGCGACTGCAAGGTCGCCGTCGAACGCTCCACCGGCGAGCGGGTCGAGATGATCTGGCACCAGGAGACGGAGCTGCCGTCGGGCCTCGATCTGATCGTCCTGCCGGGCGGCTTCTCCTACGGCGACTATCTGCGCTGCGGCGCGATGGCGGCGCAGTCGCCGGTCATGCAGGCCGTGAAGAAGGCCGCGGACGACGGCGTGGCCGTGGTCGGCATCTGCAACGGCTTCCAGATCCTGTGCGAGGCGGGGATGCTCCCCGGTGCCCTGCTGCGGAACGCCGGCCTCAAATACGTCTGCAAGCCGATCGCCCTGACCGTCGCCAATGGCCAGACCCGTTTCACCGCCGGCTACCAGGGCCAGCGCGAGGTCGTGATGACCCAGGGCAATGGCGACGGAAACTATTTCGCCGACCCCGAAACCCTGGCCCGCATCGAGGGCGAGGGGCAGGTTGTCTTCCGCTATGTCGACAATCCCAACGGCTCGGTCGCCGACATCGCCGGCCTCCAGAACACGCGCGGCAATGTGCTGGGGATGATGCCCCATCCCGACCGGGCGTTCGAGGAAGAACTGGGCTCGGCCGACGGCGCGACCCTGTTCCGCAGCATCTTCGCCGCCGCCTGAGGCGGACTGCGGGCTTGACCGGACGCCGCGCGTCGGTCGATCTCCCCGGGGCGCAGTGCGGGGGCCGACCGATGTTCATGAGCGAACGCCAGAAGATGATCTCGGGTCTGCCCTATGATCCGGGCGATTCCGAGCTTCAGGCCGACCAGACCGCCGCCAGACAGTGGATGGCCCGCTACAATGCCGCCATGGCGGCCAGCCCCGCCGAGCGCCGCGACCTGTTGCGTCAGCGGATGGGCGAGGTCGGCGAAGGCGCGATCATCCGGCCGCCGTTTCACTGCGACTACGGTTACAACATCCGCCTGGGCCGCGGCGTCTTCATGAATTTCAACTGCGTCGTGCTGGACGTGTGCGAGGTCGAGGTTGGCGATCAGACGCAGATCGGACCGGGGGTGCAGATCCTCACCGCCGACCATCCGCGCGATCCCGTTCAGCGGGCCGAGGGAATCGAGTTCGGGCGGCCCATCACGATCGGAAGGAACGTCTGGATCGGCGGCGGCGCCATCATCCTGCCGGGCGTGACGATCGGCGATGACGCCATTATCGGCGCCGGATCGGTGGTCACAGGGGACGTGCCCGCCGGGGCGAGCGCCATGGGCAACCCGGCGCGGCTGAAATCGGCCTCAACCTAGAACTGTCCGGTTGTCACAGTTATGGCTGTATGATCGATCACTCTGGCGGAGCAGAGCAATGCAATCCCGGCCATTCATGCTTGCGATCATCGCCATGGCCTGCGCCGGCCCAGTCCGGGCGCAGGAGGCGGCGAGCCAGGACTGGGCGCTCGTCGAGGCGCCGGAGCGGAGCGCCGTCATCGCCATCACCCGGTTCGACAACGGCATCACCCTGGCGGGCCGGTGCGTGAACGGCGCGTTCGATGTGACGGTCGCCGGCCTGCCGCCCGCGCAGGGCTATTCCCGAATCGTCCGCGTCTCCGTCGGCGACGAGGAACTGCGCCAGGAAACCTGGACGGTCGGAGCGGATCCGGCCGTCGCCTTCAGCCGCTTGCCGGCGCCGTTCGCCCGACGCCTGGCGGTCGGTGGGAAGTTGCAGATCGCCATCCCCGGAACCGACGGCCAGCGCGGAACCCGATATGTGATGGACTTGCCTCCTTCGCCGACGACCCTGGAGCGGACGTTGACCGCCTGTGGGCGCTCACTGGTCGATCCCCGGGACACCGGTCTGGATCGGGACGCCCCGGATGGCCTGTCGGGAGGCCTGGACTGGGCGTTGAGGCCGCGGATCGAGTTGCCGGATTCCGTGCGGGGCCGTTACGTCACGCGCGCCACGGTCACCACGTCCTGCCTCGTCGCCGAAACCGGATCCCTGACCGACTGTGTGATCGAAAGCGAACATCCCGGCGGATTCGGGCACGGTCGTGAGGTCGTCCGTTCCCTGCGAACCGCTCGTGTCCGGTCGCTGACGCCTGAGTTGGCGCTCGGTGGCCAGTTCGTCACCTTTACGGTGAATTTCTTGGACGAATGAGGCTGGTCCAGCCCGCGGCCTCAGACACCCCAGGCCTGACCGCCGGCGCCGTAGGTGTCGACCGCCTGGAACAGCGCCGAGACCAGCGCCCGCTCCTCCTCGCTGATCTCCGGCTTCCAGACATCGAAGATCAGGATGGTGCGGTCCTGACCGCTGTCGTTCATGGCCTCATGCTCGATCGTGTCGTCGAACGCCCAGGCCTGGCCTTCGCGCCACTCGCGCGTGTCGTTGCCCACGCGGAAGCGGCTGCCTGCCGGTGCGATCAGCGGCAGATGGCAGATCAGGCGCGTGTTGATCAGACCGTGATGCGGCGGAATGCGCGCGCCGGCCTTCAGCTTCGAAAACAGGATCGACGGCGTCCGGCCGGGGACCCGGCACAGCGGGACCTCGGCGAGCGCCGCGAGGGTGCGCGGACAGCGCCGGGCGATGTCGGGCTGCTCCTCCCCGTCCTTCCACAAAAACAGGGCGCTCCAGTCGGCATTGGACATCATGCCGAAAGCGTCCCCGTTGGGCCGGTCCGCGCGCGGCTCGACATAGGGACGAAACAGGTCCGGCTCGGCCAGCAGCGCGTCCAGTTCGGCCCGAATCCCGCTGGCCTCCGCCTCGACCGCCGCCAGCCATGGCAGGGATTCGCGGGGCTGGAACTGTATCTGGGGCAGGCATGGGAACAGGTAGAAGTGCGGCTCCTGCTGGTACAACCGTTTGCGGCCGGCCATCAGGTCAAGGGACAAGGCGAACCGGTCGCTTGAGGTCGAGGGGTTGAAGCCTGCCCCGGCGAGGCTGTGCGTCAGATGGTCCTCAAACCGCTGACTTTGGGCCTGAACAGCGGCCTGGGCGCGGCGCAGCTGGGTGATGACCGCCGGAGCGAGGCCCTTGCCATCGCCGGCGGCGCGCAGGGCGGAACTGTAAAAGCTGGCGGCTGCACGACTGTCACCGAGTCCCGCGAGCGCATCCCCCTTGGCGATCAGCGCGCCTGGATCGCGCGCGTTGAGGGCGAGCACGCGGTCTGCGGCTTCGAGAGCGGTGCGGTAGCCCTGTTCGGTCGTTGACATGAGGTGATCGGATGCGGGCGAACGACGCTCGTCAAGATAAAAGAGGCCAGCAACCGGGATCTTGCGAACGCATTG
Source organism: Brevundimonas sp. (assembly GCA_030693575.1). Lineage (GTDB taxonomy): Bacteria > Pseudomonadota > Alphaproteobacteria > Caulobacterales > Caulobacteraceae > Brevundimonas. Next base: position 13,403 of record JAUYAG010000197.1, read on the forward strand.
AACCTTCACTGTTCCGATGCGTAATCAGGGGCATCGCCCCGCGGAGTCGCCATGTCCATCGTTCGCCCCACCTCCAGCCAGATGACCCGTCGACTGATCGTCCTGGCCGCCGTCATCTTCGCCGTCGTGATCGGCCAGACGCAGGTCCTGCTTCAATGGGGCCAAAGCCCGGCCGAGTTCGCCGCCGACAGCGACGCCACCCTGAAGGTCGCGGGCTACGCCTTCGCCATCTGGGGCGTGATCTATCTCTGGCTGGTGGTCTATGCGGTGAGGCAGGCGCTGCCCCAGACGGGCGAGAGCCTGCTGATTCATCGACTGGGCTGGCCGTCGGTCGCCGCCCTGCTCGGCATCGGCTGGTGGGTCGTAGCGGCGGCGTTCGACCAGGAGATCGCGACGATCGTGCTGATCTTCGGCTCGCTGGCCGTCCTGCTGATTCCCCTGCTGGCCAACGCCGACGCCATCCGCGCCCTGCCGCGCGGTGATCGCGACCGGTGGATGACCGTCTGGCCGCTGGCCATGCTGGCCGGCTGGCTGACTGTCGCGGCGCCGGTCAATCTGATCACCGTGGCCACCGGCAACGGCTGGCTGCCCGAGGTCCTCTCGCCGACCGTCTGGGCGAGTCTGGCCATCGCCGTGGTGGCGGGCGTAGCGCTCGGCGTCACGCAGCGGCTGCGGACCCTGGCCTATGGCCTGCCGATCGCCTGGGGATTGCTCGGCGCGTTCGTCGCCGAGCAGGGGCGCAACCCGATGCTGGCCTATGTGGCGCTGGCCGCCGGCGTGACCGTTCTGGTGGGCACCATCGTGCTGTCATTCCGCCTGCGCTCCGGCGTCGAACGGACGACCGCCTGAGCCCTGATCGCGCTCGCGTCCCAAGCAGTGGCTGACACGACTCTGTTCAACGGCTAGAAGGCGCGCCCATGAGCGCTCCGCAAAAGACCATGGCCGAACTGGCCGCCGAATACGGCCTGGCTCCGAACGAATATCAGGTCGTCCTCGACCGGCTGGGGCGCGAGCCCAACAACGTCGAACTCGGCGTCTTCTCGGTGATGTGGTCCGAGCACTGCTCGTACAAGTCCTCGAAGATCCACCTGGGCAAATTCCCGACCAAGGGCCCGCGGGTGATCTGCGGACCGGGCGAGAACGCCGGGGTCATCGACATCGACGATGGCGATGCGTGCATCTTCAAGATGGAGAGCCACAACCACCCGAGCTTCATCGAGCCCTACCAGGGCGCGGCGACGGGCGTGGGCGGCATCATGCGCGACGTCTTCACCATGGGCGCGCGGCCCGTGGCCCTGCTGAACGCCCTGCGCTTCGGCGATCCGTCGCACGAGAAGACGAAGCGGCTGGTCAAGGGCGTGGTCTCCGGAATCGGCGGCTACGGCAACTGCGTCGGCGTGCCGACAGTGGCGGGCGAGACCAATTTCCACGCCGGCTACAACGGCAACATCCTGGTCAACGCCATGTGCGTCGGCGTGGCCAAGGCGGACGCCCTGTTCTATTCCGCCGCCCCGGCACCGGGGCTGTCGGTGGTCTATTTCGGCTCCAAGACCGGCCGCGACGGCATTCACGGCGCGACCATGTCCTCGGCCGAGTTCGACGATGAGTCGGACTCCAAACGGCCCACCGTCCAGGTCGGCGACCCCTTCGCAGAGAAACTGCTGATCGAGGCGACGCTGGAGCTGATGGCCTCGGGTGCCGTGGCGGCGATCCAGGACATGGGAGCGGCGGGCCTGACCTCCTCATCGGTCGAGATGGCCGGCAAGGGCGCGGTCGGCATCGAACTGAACATGGACGCCGTGCCCCAGCGCGAAGAGGGTATGACGGCCTATGAGATGATGCTGTCGGAAAGCCAGGAGCGGATGCTGGCCGTCCTGAAACCGGGCCGCGAGGAAGACGGCCACCGGATATTCAAGAAATGGGGTCTGGACGCCGCCGTGATCGGCGTGACCACCGACACCGGCCGACTGGTGCTGAAGCATCACGGCGAGACGGTCTGCGACGTGCCGTTGGCCCCGTTGTTCGACGACGCGCCGTTGTATGACCGGCCGTGGGTGCAGCCGGCGCTGCAGTCCCGCCTGTCGCCCGCCGACGTGCCCGCGCCCGAGAGCTGGGTCGATGCGGTGATCAAGGTGGTCTGCTGCCCGGACATGGCCTCCAAACGCTGGATCTGGGAACAGTACGACCGCCACGTCATGGCCGACACCCTGCACGACTCGGCCACCGCCGCCGACGCCGGCGTGGTGCGGGTGCACGGCACGGACAAGGGTCTGGCCATGACCTCGGACTGCACGCCGCGCTATGTGCTGGCCGATCCCTATGAGGGCGGCAAACAGGCGGTGGCCGAGGCCTGGCGCAACCTGACGGCGGTCGGTTCCCTGCCCATCGCCATCACCGACAACCTCAATTTCGGCAATCCGCAGCGGCCCGAGATCATGGGCCAGATCGTGCGCGCCATCGACGGCATGGCCGAGGCCTGCCGGGTGCTGGACTTCCCGGTCGTGAGCGGCAACGTCAGCCTCTACAACGAGACCAATGGCGCGGCCATTCCGCCGACCCCGACCGTCGGGGCGGTCGGCCTGCTGACCAACTACGACGTGGTCGTCGGCTTCGGCGGCATGGTCGAGGGCGATGTGCTGGTCCTGATCGGCGAGACCAAGGGCGAGCTGGGCTCGTCCATCTACCTGCGCGAAGTGCTGGGCCGCGAGGACGGCGCCCCGCCGCCGGTTGATCTGGTGCTGGAACGCAGGACCGGCGACTTCGTCCGCGAACAGATCGAGGCCGGAGCCCTGACCTGCGTGCACGACCTCTCGGACGGCGGGCTGATCGGGGCGGCGGCGGACATCGCGCTGGCCTCGGACTGTGGCGTCGAGCTGGATGCCAGCTCGGAAGCGCACGCCCACATCCTGCTCTTCGGCGAGGATCAGGCCCGCTATCTCGTCGCCGTGGCCGATTCGACGGAAATCATCGCCGCCGCCCAGGCCGCCGGCCTGCGAGCCTCCGTCATCGGCCGCGCCAAAGGTCGGGATTTCGCCTCGGGTGGCCCCGGCGGCGAGCTGTTCCGGCTGCCGCTGGATCACCTGCGCGAGATGCACGAGAGCTGGATGCCGGCCTGGATAGAAGGACACGCCTGATGCGCTTCGCACCGATCACCCTGGCCGCCCTCGGCCTTGTCCTGTCCGCCTGCGACGGCGGCGGCGATCCCGTCCAGCAGGCCCTGCGCGACGCCTCGGCCGAGAACCACGCGGCGACCGTGCAGACTGGCGTGGTTTCCGCGCCGGCCCACGCCGGGGGCCATGGCGCGACGCCGGGCGATCAGGCCTTCGCCGCCTCCGAAGCCGCCATGCATACAGATATGGCCAGGGCGTCCGGCGAAACGGTCGATGAGGCCTATATCGCCAAGATGATCGAACACCACCGGGGCGCGGTGGCCATGGCGGATGTGGCCCTTGCCCAGTCACGCGATCCGGAGATCCGGCGCATGGCGCGGCTGGTCAAGGACGCCCAGACCCGCGAGATCGCCGAGATGCGGGCGTGGAGGCCCGCGGCTCAAACGGCCCCGTGACGCGCGTCACAAATCCGGGCTAGGTCAGGACCGTCACCGCCCGGAGGTTCCAATGCGTTCGCTCGATTCCGTCTCCCGCCGAGGCCTGATGCTGGCGCTGGGCGCCGGCGGGGTGGTGCTGGGTTCCGGCCGTCAGGCCCTGGCCGATCCGGTTTTCGCCGAATATCCGTTCCAGCTGGGCATCGCCGCCGGCGATCCGACCCCTGACGGCTTCGTCATCTGGACCCGGCTGGCCCCCCGCCCGCTCGAGATCGGCCACGGCATGCCCTCGGCTTCGGTGCCCGTAAGGTGGGAAGTCGCAACGGATCGCGGCTTTTCCAACGTGGCGCAGAGGGGCGAGGCGATCGCCCGTCCCGAACTCGGCCATGCGGTGCACGTCGAGGTCGCAGGGCTGCAGCCCGGTCGCGACTATTTCTACCGCTTCACGGCCGGCGCCGAGCGCACCCCCTCGGGCCGGGCGAAGACGGCGCCGGCGGCCGGTTCCGCGGTCGCCCAGGTCCGCTTCGGCGTGCTGGGCTGCCAGGCCTATGAGCAGGGCTTCTACACCGCCCATCGCAAGGCCGCGGCCGAGGACCTGGACTTCGTTTACTGCTACGGAGATTACATCTACGAGGGCCGCGGTAACCGCACCTACACCGGCTCGGGCGGGACCATTGAAAACCCGCGCCAGCACCTCGGCGGCGAGGTCTACAGCCTCGACGACTACCGGCGGCGCTACGCCCAGTACAAGCTGGACACCGACCTGCAGGCCAGCCACGCGGCGGCCGCGTGGTTCGTGACCTGGGACGACCACGAGATCGCGAATAACTGGGTCTCGGACTTCGACGACGGTGTCCCGCCCGAGGTCTTCCGGCTCCGCCGGCAGGCAGCGGCCCAGGCCTTCTATGAGCATATGCCGCTGCGCCGATCGGCCTTCCCGCGCGGGGCGGAGATGCAGCTGTACCGCCACGCGACCTGGGGCGACCTGCTGGACCTCAACTTCCTCGACACCCGGCAATACCGCTCGGACCAGCCCTGCGACGACGCCTGGGGCACGACCTGCGCCGGCGTCTCGGCGCGCGACGCCGACGTGCTCGGTCAGGCGCAGGAGGCGTGGCTGTATCGCAACCTCGACCAGTCGCGGGCGCACTGGAAGGTGCTGGCCCAGCAGATCATGGTTATGGATCTGGACCGCAAGGAGGGGCCTGAGCCCGGCTACAACCTCGACAGCTGGGCCGGCTACGCAATCCCGCGGCAGCGGCTGCTCGACCGGCTGCGGGAGCGCCGGATCGGCAATACGGTCGTCCTGACCGGGGACGAGCACCAGAACTACGCCGGCGAGCTGTACCGCGACAGCCGCAACCCCGAGGGCGCGCCGATCGCCTCGGAGTTTGTCGCCACCTCGATCAGTTCATCGGGCGACGGCCAGGACCAAAGGGCCGACGGACGCCGCTATCTGGCCGACAACCCGTTCCTGAAGTTCAACAACGCCCAGCGCGGCTATGTCGTCTGCGACGTGACGCCGGAACGGTGGCAGACGGAGTTCAGGGTGCTGGACAAGGTGTCGGAGCGCGGCGGGACGCTGAGCACGCGGGCGAAATTCGCGGTGGCCAGCGGCGATGCGCGGGTCGTGGCGGCCTGAGCCTCTCCAGACAGGGAATTGGACGACGGATTCCGGGGGAATTGGAATATTGGCGGTGGGGAATTGAGAGACGACGACGACGGTCCTAGGCCCAATTCCCGGCCGCCGGAGCGCCGCTCTCGAACCAGCACTACGACTTCGTGGCGTCGGACTGATCGAGCGTTCCTGCGAGCCTACTCCGGTGCTTCGCGGGGATTATCCTGAGCACCGCGACGAGCACCACGCCCACGCACCCGCAGAGCGCGCCGATTGCGACCAGCAGCGCGGATTGGCCGACGATGCCGGGCCAGATGCGGGTGTCCTGCACGTTCAGCGAGGCGCTCATCAGGATATTGGCGGCGGCATAGACGCCGAGCAGCGGCCCGAGAGCCCCCAGCATGCCGGCCAAGGTCGATGAGACATTTCTGAATCGACCTCGAGCAACGAGGTCGACCAAGGCAATCGCCACGATCGCCAAGGTCAGCCAGAAGAGGCCCTGAAGAACGAAATCCGCCGTCGGCTCCAGCCCCTCGGCGAGCAAATAGCTTGGTAACCGACCGTGCGGCTCCTCACTAACCTCCACCGGCGCCATGGCCTACTCCTGACAGGCAGGCTGAAGGATGCTCAGACGTCGAGGCGCGGGTCAACGCAAGGGGAGATTGCCTTGCGCCCTAGACTTGTGGAATCGCCTGGCTCAGCCGCCCGCCGACCCGGATCGGTTCGACCCGTGTCGCCAGACCGGTCTTGTCATCGGTCTCGACATAGACGCCGCAGATGGTGGCCGGCCCGTGGGCCGGAACATACCGCCCCCCCGACAGGCGGGTGGTGAACCGCCGGAGCGGCTCTTCCTTCTCGTTGCCGATGACGCTGTCGTAGTCGCAGCAACCGCCGGCGTCGGTCTGATAGGCCGTGCCGCCGGGCAGGATCTGGCAGTCGGCCGTCGGCACATGGGTGTGGGTGCCGACCACCAGCGAGGCGCGGCCGTCGCAGAAATGGCCCATGGCCATCTTCTCGGAGGTCGCTTCGCAATGCATGTCGACGATGATGGCGTCGGCGGCCATCCCCATCGGACAGGCGGCCAGTTCCTTCTCGACCGCGCTGAACGGGCAGTCCATCGGGTCCATGTGGATGCGGCCGAGCACATTCATGACCAGCACGGTCTTGCCGCTCTGGGTCTCGAACAGATTGGCGCCGGCACCGGGCGCATCCATCAGGCGCGGATAGTTGGCGGGCCTGATCAGCCGCGGCTCCCGCACAATATAGGTCAGGGCCTCGCGCTGGTCCCAGCTGTGATTGCCGAGGGTCAGGCAGTCGGCGCCGGCCATGAACAGCTCGCGCGCCGTGTTCTCGGTGATCCCGAAGCCGCCCGCCGCGTTCTCGGCATTGACCACCACGAAGTCGAGTTTCAGGTCGCGCTTCAGGCCGGGCAGGTGATCGCTCAGCCCGTCCCGTCCGGACTTGCCGACGACATCACCAAAAAAAGCCAGTCTCATGCGAAGGGTCTATAGCCGGTCTCGGTGAGAACGCCATGCAGGCGGATGTCATGGGGTTCGACGGGCAGGTCGTCGACCTGCTGTCCGGCATAGGCGAAGCCGATGCGGGTGACGTCCGGCCGCGCGGCGAAAGTCCGGTCGTAATAGCCCCCGCCCTGCCCCAGCCTTGAGCCCCTGGCGTCGAAGGCCAGCATCGGCGTCAGGATCAGGTCAGGCTCGACCACCTCGGCGAGCGGAAACGGTGCCGGCACGCCGGCTTCGTCCAGTTCCAGCGGCTCGCCCGGCGACCATCTGCGGAAGATCATCGGCGCATCCCGCTCGATCACCACCGGAAGGCAGAGCTCCCGACCGGCCTGGATCAAGGCGTGCGACAGCGCCTCGACATCCAGTTCCGATCCAATGGCACGGTAGACGGCGACGATCCGCCCCGGCGGCAGGGCACCGGCCTGGCCGGCCGCGCGCTCGGCCGCGCCCGCATCGAGCCCGGCCAGACGCTTGCGCGTGGCCCGCATGACCGATCTGAGTTCGCGTTTGTCGATCATGGGAGGGGAAAAGGTTGGCGGCGCCGCAAGAGCCGTGAAGGGCGTTTAAATCCTCTCGACCTGGGTAGCCAGGTGGGCGCCGTGTGCCCAGGCCCACGGGCCTGATCAGGGACAGCTCCCTTTGAGTGAATTAAGGTCGCAAGGAAATGTTGCCTTCGACGAGAGCCGCAGCAGGACCCGCCGTTGAGCAAGATAGTCCCTAAGCCGGGGCGGAACAATGGCCGGGGGTCAGAGACCCTGTGCGATCTTCTCCAGCCGTGCCGCGACGGCGTTCAGCGCCTCGGCCACGCCGTCGCTGGCGGTGGCGGCGGCCACCGGGGAGGTCACGGGATTGCCCAGCCGGACCTCGTGCAGCTCGTCGGCCAGCATCAGCCCGGCCATGAGGAACAGGCGGATGTCGCCGACATGGCCGACCTCGCCCGCCACCTGTCGCACATGGCCGTCAAACTGTTTGGCCAGGATGCGGACGCGCTCCTCCTGGCCGTCGGCGCACCCGACAGCATAGGGGCGGCCGTTGATCTCGACGGTCACCGTCGCCATCAGCGGGCCTCCTGTTCGGCGAGGCTTTCGCGAATCGCATCGGCGGCGTGCGACAGGGCCTCGGCGGCGTCGCGGCCGGCGGCTTCCAGCTCGTGGATGCGCGCGCGGTCGGTCTCCGTCGACGGCTCGGGGGCGAACAGGTCGTCGTCGGGCACGCGGCTGGTCCCGGCCGCCCGGCTCTTGAGCTCCAGCAGACGGCGTTCCAGCAGCGCCAGCGCGCGGTCGACTCGGTCCTTGGCGGCCGATGCAGCGTCCATTCGGGTCACATCCTCCAGAATCCGTATAGAACCCGCCGACGCGTCGGGGTAAAGCGGCGCGCCTCCCTTTTTCCGCCTCCCGACGAAAGGTCCTCCCCGTGACCGACGCCAAAACCGTATCCGCAAAGGCCACCCCCAAACAGATGGCCGACGCCATCCGGGTGCTGTCCATGGACGGGGTCGAGAAGGCGAAGAGCGGCCATCCGGGCATGCCCATGGGCATGGCCGACGTGGCGACGGTGCTGTTCTCGAAATTCCTGAAGTTCGACGCGAGCCGCCCCGACTGGGCCGACCGGGATCGCTTCATCCTGTCGGCGGGCCACGGATCGATGCTGATCTACAGCCTGCTGCACCTGACCGGCTACAAGGCCGCGACGAAGGCGGAGCTGTCGAACTTCCGGCAATGGGGATCGAAGACCGCGGGCCACCCCGAGTTCGGCCATATGCCGGGCGTCGAGACGACCACCGGCCCGCTGGGCCAGGGTCTCGCCAACAGCATCGGCTTCGCCATGGCGGAGCGTCATCTGGCGGCCAAATACGGTGCCGACCTCGTCGATCACCGCACCTGGGTGATCGCGGGCGACGGCTGTCTGATGGAAGGCGTCTCGCAGGAGGCGATCGCCCTCGCCGGTCGTTACAAGCTGAACAAGCTGACCGTGCTGTGGGACGACAACGCCATCACCATCGACGGGGCCGTGTCCCTGTCGGACGCCACCGACCAGAAGGCGCGCTTCAAGGCCGCCGGGTGGGCGGTCAAGGCGGTCGACGGCCACGACATGAAGGCCATCAAGTCGGCGCTGCAGTGGGCCGTAAAGCAGGACAAGCCGACCCTCATCGCCTGCAAGACGAAGATCGGCCGCGGCGCCGCCACCATGGAAGGCAGCCACAAGACCCACGGCGCGGCCCTCGGCGCGGCCGAGATCGCCGCCACCCGCCTCGGTCTGGCCTGGACCCACGAACCGTTCGAACTGCCCGAGGCAATCGACAAGGCGTGGCGCAAGATCGGACGTCGCGGCGCGAAGGAGCGCAAGGCCTGGGAAGCCCGGCTGAACGCCTCGTCCCAGGCGGCCGACTTCACCCGCGCCATGAAGGGCGACCTGCCCGCCGGGGCCTTCGACGCCCTGAATGCGAAGATCGCGGAACTGGTCGAGACCAGGCCGGCCCAGGCAACGCGCCAGTCCTCGGGCGCGGCGCTGGACGAACTGTTCGCCGCCATCCCCGAACTGATCGGCGGCTCGGCCGACCTGACCGGCTCGAACAACACCTTCGTCAAGGGCACGCCGATCTTCGACGCGCCCTCCTATGAGGGCCGGTACGTCAACTGGGGCATCCGCGAGTTCGGCATGGCCGCGGCGATGAACGGCATGGCGCTGCACGGCGGGATCATCCCCTATGGCGGCACCTTCATGGTGTTCTCCGACTACAGCCGCCCGGCGATCCGTCTGGGGGCCCTGATGGGCGTGCGGGCCATCCACGTCCTGACCCACGACTCCATCGGCCTGGGCGAGGACGGCCCGACGCACCAGCCGGTCGAGCATCTGGCCGCCCTGCGCGCCATCCCCAACCTGCTGGTCTTCCGCCCCGCCGATACGGTCGAGGCCATGGAGTGCTGGCAGGCGGCGCTGGAGCACAAGACCGCGCCTTCGGCCATGGCCCTGTCGCGTCAGAAGACCCCGGCCGTGCGTACCGTGGCGTCGGACCACAATCTGTCGGCCCGTGGCGCCTACGAGATCCGCGCCGCCAAGGGTCCGGCCAAGGTGACGCTGTTCGGCACCGGCACGGAACTGGCGCTGGCGCTGGCCGCCGCCGATGTGCTGGAGGCCGAAGGCACGCCCACCCGCGTCGTCTCGGTCCCCTGTTTCGAGCTCTTCTTCCAGCAGCCGAAGAAGTATCAGGACAGCGTGATCGGCCGCGGCACGGTCCGCGTCGCCGTAGAGGCCGCGATCCAGCAGGGCTGGGAGCGTTTCATCGGCGAGGACGGCGCCTTCGTCGGCATGACCGGCTTCGGCGCGAGCGCCCCGGCCGAGGTCCTGTACGAGAAGTTCGGGATCACCACGGATGCGGTGGTCGCGGCAGTCAAGGCGCGGCTCTGACCATGCGCCTCGGCACCCCCCTCTCCGACAGCGCCGTGCGCGTCATGCTTCTGGGCGCGGGCGAACTGGGCAAGGAGGTGGCCATCGAGCTGCAGCGCCTCGGCGCCGAGGTCATCGCCGTCGACCGCTATCCCAACGCCCCGGCCATGCAGGTGGCGCATCGCAGCCACGTCATCCCGATGACCGATCCCCAGGTGCTGAACGGCGTCATCATGGCCGAGGCCCCGCACATCATCGTGCCGGAGATCGAGGCCATCGCCACCGATGTGCTGGCGCAGATCGAGGCCGCCGGTCTGGCGACGGTCATCCCGACCGCCCGCGCCACCCAGTTGACCATGAACCGCGAGGGCATCCGCCGGCTGGCGGCCGAGGACCTGGGCCTGCCGACCAGCCCCTATGCCTTCGCCACGTCCGCCGCCGAACTGGCCGAGGCCGCGCACCGCATCGGCCTGCCGGTCTTCATCAAGCCGGTGATGTCGTCGTCGGGCAAGGGCCAGTCGATGATCGACGCCCTTGAGGACGCCGCCAACGCCTGGGCCTATGCCCAGTCCGGCGGACGGGTCGAGACGGCGACGGTGATTGTGGAGGGCCGGATCGATTTCGACTTCGAGATCACCCTGCTCACCGTCCGGTCGCTACGCGACGGCGCGGTCGTCACCGACTTCTGCGCGCCGATCGGCCATCGGCAGGTCAAGGGCGACTATGTCGAGAGCTGGCAGCCGCAGGCGATGGCCCCCGCCGCCCTCGCCTCCGCACAGGACATCGCCCGCAAGGTCACGGATGCGCTCGGGGGGCTCGGCGTGTTCGGGGTCGAGCTGTTCGTGAAGGGGGATCAGGTCTGGTTCTCGGAGGTGTCGCCGCGACCTCACGACACCGGCCTGGTGACCCTGGCCACCCAGACCCAGTCCGAGTTCGCCCTGCACGCCCGCGCCATCCTCGGCCTGCCCGTCGACGTCAGCCAGCGCGACATCGGCGCCAGCGCGGTCATCTATGGCGGCATGGATGCCGTGGGCGTCGCCTATGAGGGCGTGGCCGAGGCCCTGTCGGTGCCGACCGCCGACCTGCGCCTGTTCGGCAAGCCCGAGAGCTTCGTCACCCGCCGCATGGGCGTGGCCACGGCGCGCGGCGACACCGTGGAACAGGCCCGCGAACGGGCACGCGAGGCGGCGTCCAGGGTCCGGGTGGTCGCCGGCTAAAGCGCCGGGGCGGCCTGCAAGGCCAACGCCGGCTCCGCGCGGGACCCGGCCAATGCCGCCACGGCGGCGTCCAGACCCGGATCGCGCCCGGCGCGGCGGTCCTCCAGCGTCAAGGGCGCGGCTATGTCAGGCGTCACACCCCGCTTTTCCAGCCGAACCCCGCCCGAGGTAACGAAGTCGGCGCGACTCAGGCTCAGCCGCCCGCCGTCGGGCAGGCGCGTCTCCTGCGAGATCAGCACCGCCCCCGCCGTCGGTGCCCCGACCACCACCGCGCGCCGCGCCTCCTGCAAGGCAGCCGGTGTCAGTTCAGCCGCGCTGCGGCTGTTGGCATCCACCAGCACGGCCACGTCGTTGCCGACCGGCGCGTCCAGATCCCCGCAGCCGCCGGCGGTCCGCAGCTCGACCCGCCGTCCCGAGCGGCCGGTTCGGGCCGCCCACAGCCGGTCGCGGGGCAGGAAGCAGCTGAGCACGGCATCGGCCTCCGCCAGTCGTCCGCCGGGATTGCCGCGAAGATCAATGACGACATCGGTTTCGGGCGGCAGGTTTGTCAGCTGCGCGCCCATCCAGCGGCCCAGCCCCAGCTCGAAGCCGTCCACGGTCAGCACCAGCACCCCCGGCCTTGAGCGGTCCGCGACGAAGGCCGGCGTCGGCTCCATGATGCGGGGCGTCAGGGTGAGCGGTCGCGCGAGACCCTCGCCGTCGATCAGCGAGAGGGTCACGGCCCGGCCCTCGGCGATGTCCTGTTCGGGGGTCCAGGGCGCGCCTGCGCCGGTCACCAGACGCCAGCCTACGCCCACGCCGGCCTCGGCGGCGGGCGAACCCGGCCGGACCTGTTCGATCAGCCAGGTGTCGCCCGAGGGCTCGGCCCGCAGGGACACGCCGATGGCCGGCCGGCGCTGGCGCAGGGTGTCCTGACGGCGCGCCACGGCGGGCGGCGCGGCCCCCGCATGGTCGTCATCCAGCAGTTCCAGCATGTCGCCGATCGCGCGATACAGGGTCCGGTCGTCCAGCGCCGTCAGCGCGACGGGCCGCCAGGTCTGCCGCGCTGCGTTCCAGTCCACACCATGCAGGCCGGGGTCGTAATACTGGCTACGGACCTCGCTCCACACGCGGTCGAAGACCCTCTGGTTCATCCGCGCGCGTTCGGGATCCGGCGCGGAGGAAGCCGGCGGCGACGCAACATCCGGGGTTCCCGGTTCAGCCGCCGACGCCGGAGCGGCGATGAGCGCAAGGCCCATCGCCGCCGATGCGGACAGGATGTGAAGCAGGCGCCGCAATATCATGACGCCATTAGAGCGCGCCTTGATCGCCTTTCAAGTCACGAAGTCGCAGGCGGGTCAGTCCTCATCGCCGGAGCGCGTCTCGATGCGATGGACGAACACTTCGCTGCCGCCGCCGCCGCGTTCACCGGCCTCGATGAAGCCCGAGTGATCGGCGTCCATCCGGGCGAAGGCTTCGCGCAGGGGCGCGCTGAACTCGGCCTCGCTGATCTTGCCGTCATTGTCGGCATCCAGGTCGTTCCCGCCGCCCGGACCGCCCACGCGCCGGATCTCGATCCGTTCGCCCGGGCCGCCCTCGCCGTGCGGCCCGCCCATCATGGCCTCGCCGCCGGGACCGCCGTGGATGACAATCTCGCGCTCGCCGCCCGGACCGGTCAGGCCGCCAACGAAGACCATGGTCCGGGCCTCGCCGTCGCCGGCATGCGCTGCATGTCCTCCGGCACCTCCGCCGGGATGCGCCCGACGCATTTCGAAATGCCGCACGCCCGGACCGCCCGGACCGCCCATGACCCGGATCTCATGCTCGCCGGGACCGCCCGGACCGCGCATGATCCTGATGTCATGCTCTCCACCGCCCATGGCACCGTGACCGGCGGAGAGTTCCTCGGTCGACAGACGGCCGTCGCTGTTCGCGTCCATGCGGGCGAAATGATCGTTCATCGGCGCGGCGAACTCCTCGCGCGTGACCTGGCCGTCGCCGTCCCGGTCGAGCCCGCCGGGGCCGTCGGCACCCATGACCATGACGCGGGTGTGGACGGCCGGAGCCGGCGGTGCCGGCGTCTGCTGGGTCAGGATGGCGGAAAGGGCGATCAGGGTCAGCATGGGCGGTCGGCTCCTTGTGGTGCAGCCCATGTTCGACCACGACCGGCTTGCGGCAGTGTTTCAGGTGAGCCGCCGTTTGTTTCAAAGCTGAAATGACGGCGAGCGTCAGGTTCGCCACAATGGCTTCATGCAAGCCGACGCCGCCCCCCGTATTCTCGTTGTCGACGACGACCCCGGTATCCGGGAGGTGCTGTGCGACTATCTGGTCCTGCACGGCTATGACGCGGCCGGTGCCGCCTCGGCCGCGGAAATGGATCGCGCCGTCTCGCAGCAGGCGCCGGATCTGATTGTGCTGGATCTGATGATGCCGGGCGAGGACGGGCTGTCGGTGTGCCGCCGTCTGGCCGGCAAGGGGCCGCCGATCATCATGCTCTCGGCCATGGGCGAGGACACTGACCGGATCATCGGTCTGGAGTTGGGCGCCGACGACTATCTGGCCAAACCCTGCAATCCCCGCGAACTGCTGGCCCGCGTCCGCGCCGTCTTGCGCCGCCCGCGCGACGAGGCTGCGGCCGAGGGCCCGGCCCTGACCTTCGCCGGCTGGCGTCTGGACCTGCTGCGTCGCGAACTGACCCGGCCGGACGGCCGCGCCGTGTCCCTGTCGGCCGGGGAGTTCGCCCTGCTGCGGGCCTTCGCCGAACGACCGGGCCGGGTCCTGACGCGGGACCAGTTGCTGGAACGGGCGCGGGGCGCCGACGCCGACGTCTTCGACCGCGCCATGGACGTGCAGATCAGCCGCCTGCGCAAGAAGCTGGACGACGGCTCCGGCCTGGAGTTGATCCAGACCCTGCGCGGCGAAGGCTATATGTTCGACGTCCGGGTAGAGCGCCACAATGGCGCGGTCCGGGGCGCCGCGTGAGACGTCCCTCATCCTTCCCCGTCCTGGTCCAGGTGGCCGCGCTGGCGGTGCTGGCCGTGGTCATGTCCCAGGCCGTCGCCTTTGGCGTGGTCGTCCTGGCCCCCGAGCCGAGGCCCGCCGGCTTCAGCATCGGCGCGGCGGCGGACGCCTTGAGGGGCGAACCGGCCGAAACCGCCGACGGTCGCGCCCTGCGTCGTCGTATCGTCGACCGGCCGCCCGGTCCGGAGATCGATGTCCAGATCGACCCCATGGCCCTGGCCATCCGCGCCGGCCTGGCCCAGCGGCTGGGCGTGGAGCGGGAATCGGTGCGGGTGACGGTGGATCACGGTCCGCGCCGCCGGCGCGCTCCGGGACCCGGCGAAGGCGGGCTGTCCGAGCAGCGGATGGATTTCGTCCTCGTGCGTCCCGAAGGCGGCCCGACGGCCGGCGCGCGGGAGGCGGCACCCGCGGCCAACCGTTCATCGCCGCCCGTTGTGATCGCCGTTCCACCCGCCGGGTCCGAAGACTCCGTGATCGTGCGGCGCGGCGCCGACGTCGAGGCCCAGTTGCGCATGCATCATCTGGCCCCGGGCAGCCCGGAAAGCGGGGCCTTCGTCATCGACCGCGAGACCCATCAGTTCACTGTCCGGGCCGACCGCCTGACCTTCGCGCCCTTCTCCGCCTCGGTGCGCCAGCCGGACGGGCGCTGGGCCACGGTCGAGCCGCCCCGCGGCCTGCTGTCGCCCTGGCAGCAACGGATGCTGCTGGCCCTGGCCATTTCCATGCTGCTGCTGGCGCCGCTCGTGTGGTGGATGGCGCGACGTCTGACCCGGCCGATCCGGGTCTTCGCCGACGCCGCTGAACGTCTCGGCGCCGATCCCGAGGCCGAGCCGCTGACGCCCTCCGGCCCCAGCGAGGTGCGCACCGCCATCCACGCCTTCAACGACATGCAGGCGTCCCTGCGCGACCACATGCGCCGCCGCACCCAGACCGTGGCCGCCATCGCGCACGACCTGCGCACCCCCCTGACCCGACTGCGCTTCCGCGCCGAACAGGCACCCGAGGCCGTGCGCGACCGCATGGCCGCCGACATCGAGGAGATGGACGCCCTGATCGCCCAGGCCATGGCCTATGTGCGGGGCGAAGCAACGCCCGAACGGCGCGAGACCTTCGATCTGGACGCGCTCGCCGCCGATTGCGCCGAAGGGTTCTCGGAGACCGGCGGCGCGGTGACCTTCGACGGCGGCGGCGCGCTGCCGGTCGAGGCCGACCCCGCCGCCCTGCGCCGCGCCCTCGCCAACCTGATCGCCAACGCCGTCAAATACGGCGGCGCGGCCCGGGTGAAGGCCTTCGCCCTGGACGGGCGCGCCGTGATCACCGTCGAGGATGACGGCCCCGGCCTGCCCGAAGACGAACTCGAGGCCGTGTTCGAACCCTTCCATCGCGCCGAACGCTCGCGCAGCCGCGAGACCGGCGGGGCGGGCCTTGGCCTGACCGTCGCGCGTCAGGCGGCGCGGGCCCACGGCGGCGACGTGACCCTGTCCAACCGGAGCGAGGGCGGCCTGCTCGCCCGGCTGGACCTTCCCCTGGCCTAAGCCGACGGACCGCCCGAAGCGTTACAGTCGATCACGTCTTGTTACGGGCACGGGGTTGATCGCCGCGCCCGTCGGCTTCATTGAAGCGCCAACCCTGACACCGCTTCTCCGGAGACCGCCCCATGACCGTCCGCGTCGCCATCAATGGTTTCGGCCGCATCGGCCGCCTCGTTCTGCGCTCCATCGTCGAGCACGGCCGTCGCGACATCGAGGTGGTGGCGATCAACGATCTGGGCCCCGTCGAGACCAACGCCCACCTGCTGAAATATGACTCGGTCCACGGCCGCTTCCCCGGAACGATCGAGCACGGCGACGGCTGGATCGACGTGGGCATGGGCAGGATCAAGGTCACCGCCGAGCGTGACCCGGCCAAGCTCCCGCACAAGGAACTGAACGTCGACATCGCCTTCGAATGCACCGGCATCTTCACGACGAAGGAAAAGGCCTCGGCCCACCTGACCGCCGGCGCGAAGCGGGTGCTGGTCTCGGCCCCCTGTGACGGCGCCGACAAGACCATCGTCTACAAGGTCAACCATGAGACCCTGACCGCCGACGATATCATCGTCTCCAACGGCTCGTGCACCACCAACGCCCTGGCCCCGGTCGCCAAGGTCCTGCACGACCTGTTCGGCATCGAGCGCGGCTATATGACCACCATCCACGCCTATACCGGCGACCAGCCGACGCTGGATACGATGCACAAGGATCTGTACCGCGGCCGCGCCGCTGCCCTGTCGATGATCCCGACCTCGACCGGTGCCGCCAAGGCCCTGGGCCTCGTCCTGCCGGCCCTGAAGGGCAAGCTGGACGGCTCCTCGATCCGCGTCCCGACCCCGAACGTCTCGGTCGTCGATCTGAAGGTCGTGGCCGGCCGTGAGGTCACGGTCGAAGAGATCAACGCCGCCATCCAGGCCGCCGCTGACGGCCCGATGAAGGGCGTTCTGGCCACCACCGACGAGGCCCTGGTTTCCACCGACCTCAACCACATCGCCGCCTCCTCCACCGCCGCCCTGCCCCAGACCCAGGTCGTCGACGGCAAACTGGCCCGGGTGCTCACCTGGTACGACAACGAATGGGGCTTCGCGACGCGGATGGCCGACACGGCGCTGGTGATGAGCAAGCTGATCTGATGAAGGTCGCGGCGGTTGTGTTGATTGGCCTTACGCTCGCAGCCTGCAATGCTGAAGGCGTGGCGGCACAACAGGCGTCGCCCCGCGACAGAATTGTTGATCTCTCAAGAGCGGCGATTCCATCCCTTGATGGCCAGTTGGTGATCGGGGATGGGCTCGCGGTGTTTGGCCTTGTGGCGCGGGGTGCCCACGAAACCGAGCCGGGCCTCGTTGTCGTGGAGATGCTGACATCCCAGACGTCGACCCAAATGCGCATGGGGGACGCAAAGATCGACGCGATGTCATTCGTCTACGACCTCGATTGCGCGACGATGCGGTACCGTCTGGATCATCAGGTCTCCTACGAGAGAACCGGTCAGCCGGTCATGCGGACCAATCTCAACAACGCGATGATCGAAGGTCCGATGGCGTCCTATCTCCGGCCCGCTTGCGGGCAGGCTGTCCCTGACGGCGTGCAATTGGGCGCGGACTTCTCGTCAATGGAAGGCTTCCTCTCGGTTGCCGACCCAATTCTCGAACAGCGCCTGCCTAACCTGCCTCGTCCGTCCGTCATCGTATCACCTCGGAACTGATGCTGCCGGCCGTGATCGCGCGGCGGCAGCTACCTTCCGATCACATCAGTCGCCCCATATAGAGCCGTCATGAGCAACTTCCGCACCCTCGACGACGCCCGTGACCTCGCCGGCAAGACCGCCCTCGTCCGCGTGGACTTCAACGTCCCGATGGAGGACGGCAAGGTCACCGAGGACACCCGCCTGCGCGTCGCCCTGCCGACGATCAACAAGCTGCGCGACGCCGGTGCCCGGGTCGCCCTGCTGGCCCATTTCGATCGGCCCAAGGGCAAGGTCGTCCCCTCGATGAGCCTCCAGCCGGTGGTCGACGATCTCGAACACCTGCTGGGGGCGCCTGTCCGGTTCGCGAATGACTGCGTGGGTGAAGAGGCCAGGGCGATGATCGCCGACATCGACATCGGCGGCGTGGTCCTGCTGGAAAACGTCCGCTTCCATCCGGGCGAGGAATCCAACGACCCCGCCTTCGCCCGACAGCTGGCCGAGCTCGGCGATGTCTATGTCAATGACGCCTTCTCCGCCGCCCACCGCGCCCACGCCTCCACCGAGGGTCTCGCCCGGTTGCTGCCCGCCTACGCCGGCGAATCGATGCGCCGCGAACTCGACGCGCTCGACGCGGCGCTGGGCAAGCCGAAGAAGCCGGTCATCGGCATCGTCGGCGGGGCCAAGGTCTCGACCAAGCTTGACCTGCTGAAGAACCTCGTCGGCAAGCTGGACCGCCTCGCCATCGGGGGCGGCATGGCCAACACCTTCCTGTTCGCCCAGGGCATCGACATCGGAGGCTCGCTGGCCGAGCGCGACATGGCGGACACCGCGCGCGAAATCCTCGCCGAAGCCAGGGCCCGCGGCTGCGAGATCCTGCTGCCCGTCGACTTCGTCGTGGCGACCGAGGTCAAGCCCGGGGCGGCATCCCGCCCCGTCGTCGCCGGCCAGCCCCTGTCCGCCGACGACAAGATCCTCGACGCCGGCCCGGCCACGGTCGCGCGCCTCGTCGACGCCCTGACCGCCTCGAAAACGCTGATCTGGAACGGCCCGCTCGGCGTGTTCGAGGTTCCGCCGTTCGACACCGCCACCGTCGCGGTCGCCCATCACGCGGCCGCCCTGGCCAGGGCCGGTGTCCTGATCGCGGTCGGCGGCGGCGGCGACACGGTCGCGGCCCTGCATCACGCGGGCGTGGCGGACGACATGACCTTCGTCTCCACCGCCGGCGGCGCCTTCCTGGAATGGATGGAGGGCAAGCCCCTGCCCGGCGTCGAGGCGCTGCGGGGCTGATGCCCTTGCCTCCACGGGCAAGGAAATCCTGTTACAAAGCGTGACTTCACGCGCCTGTGACGCTAGACAACCGGCAAAACTCACGGGCTCAGGAGACACCCCATGGCGCGCATCACGCTGCGACAGCTTCTCGATCACGCGGCTGAAAACGACTACGGCCTGCCCGCCTACAACATCAACAACATGGAACAGGGCCTGGCCATCATGGAGGCCGCCGAGGCGGTCAACGCCCCGGTCATCATCCAGGCCAGCCGCGGCGCGCGCAGCTACGCCAATGACATCGTCCTGGCCAAGCTGATCGACGCCCTCGCCGAGCTGTATCCGCACATTCCGGTCTGTATGCACCAGGATCACGGCAACGGCCCCGCCACCTGCGCCACCGCCATCCAGTACGGCTTCACCTCGGTGATGATGGACGGCTCGCTGGAAGAGGACGCCAAGACGCCCGCCTCCTACGAGTACAACGTCGATGTCACCCGCCGCGTGGTCCAGATGGCCCACAGCTGCGGCGTCTCGGTCGAGGGCGAGCTGGGCGTGCTGGGCTCGCTGGAGACCGGCATGGGTGAGGCCGAGGACGGCCACGGCTTCGAGGGCAAGCTCGACCACTCCGCCCTGCTGACCGACCCGGACCAGGCCGTGGACTTCGTGCGCGAGACCCAGGTCGACGCCCTCGCCATCGCCATGGGGACCAGCCACGGCGCCTACAAATTCAGCCGCCAGCCGGACGGCGAGGTCCTCGCCATGAACGTCATCGAGGAAATCCACCGCCGCCTGCCGGACACCCATCTGGTCATGCACGGCTCGTCTTCGGTGCCACAGGACCTGCAGGACATCATCAACGCCTACGGCGGCAAGATGCCCCAGACCTGGGGCGTTCCGGTCGAGGAAATCCAGCGCGGCATCAAGCACGGCGTACGCAAGATCAACATCGACACCGACAACCGCATGGCCATGACCGGCGCGATCCGGAAAATCCTGGCCGAAAAGCCCGGCGAGTTCGATCCGCGCGCCTATCTGAAGCCCGCCAAGGAGGCGATGCGCAAACTCTGTCAGGAGCGGTTCGTGCAGTTCGGTTGCGAGGGTCAGGCCTCAAAGATCCGGCCGCTCTCCACGGCCCAGATGGCCCAGCGCTACGCCAAGGGCGAACTGAACCCGCACTTCGGCACCTCGGCCTCCAAGGCCGCCTGACCCGTCAGAAGCGGCGGCTCACCAGCCGCCGTACTGGCGCTGGAACCGGCGGCGGACCTCCCGCACGTCGAACTCGGCGTCATCGATCGCGTCCTGGGCCCGACGCCAGTCGCGCTCGGTGTCTGCCCGCTCGCGGCGGATTTCCTGGATGCGGTTGCGGATCGCGTCGCGCTGCTCGTCCGTCAGGCCCTCCGCCCGCGCTTCGGCCTGTTTGGCCGTGATCTTGTCGTCCAGCTCCTCCAGCCGCGAGCCGAGGCTGGCCACGCTGCTGCGCGCATTCGTCAGCGCCTGTTCCGCCGCATAGACCACCTGGCCGTCCTGATAGGCCGGCAGGAACTCCTCTTCCTGCTGCCGCGTGCAGACCCCGTGATAGGTGTCGCCCTGCCGGCCTTCCTGGAATCCGCGCTCCCACCGGCAATAGCCGTTGAGTCCGTCCGCGCGGGCCGAGCTGTAGGCGGCGACGTCGGGCGCCACACCATATTCTGCACAGGCCTTCTCATGGTCCGCCAGCAGGCTCATCGGCTGGCCTTCCAGCCCGTCCCGATAACCGACCTCGCCCCAGGCGCCGGCGAGGCATTGGTCCTTGGACATGGTGGCGCAGCTGGCGACCGCGAGAGCCGCGCCCGCGGCGGCGGCAAGTAGCAAAAATCTCATGGCCCGGCTCCGTCCCTCTGGCGTCGCCGGAAGATGACCCAGCTTGGCTGTTTCGCCAAGATCGCTGATTGCCCGCACGCTGGCCCGACGTGCTAGACCGCCCTGCCGCTCGGCCCGAGCGGTGGAGCGCCCCGTGTCTGACGACCCCCTGATCGAAGAACTCGCCGCCGACGAAGACCTCCCGGACGTTCTGGAGGCCCGGCTCGCGACGGGCGGCGCCCGCCTCGACAAGGCCCTGTCCGACCTCTTCCCGACCCTGTCCCGCGCCCGGGTCCAGGCTCTGCTGGCCGACGGTGTCGTGACGCGCGACGGCCAGCCGGTCTCCAGCGCCTCGGCCAAGGCCCTGCCCGGCCTCTACGCCGTCGCCATGCCGGCTGTCATCTCCGCCATTCCCCAGCCCGAGAATATCCCCCTGACCGTCCTGTTCGAGGACGCGCATCTGATCGTGATCGACAAGCCGGCCGGGATGGCAGTCCACCCGGCCCCCGGCAGCGAGACCGGCACCCTCGTCAACGCCCTGCTGCACCACTGCGCCACCTCGCTGTCCGGCATCGGCGGCGTGGCGCGTCCCGGGATCGTCCACCGGCTCGACAAACACACCTCCGGCGTCATGGTCGCGGCCAAGTCGGACGCCGCCCACGCGGGACTGTCGGCGCTGTTCGCGGCCCACGACATCGAGCGGACCTACATCGCCCTGGTCCGCGGCGCGCCGCAGCCCGAGAAGGGTCGCATCGTCTCAAACCTCGGCCGCTCGACCGGTGATCGCAAGAAGATGGCGGTGCTCAGGGTCGGCGGTCGGGAAGCCGTCACCGACTATGAGGTCGGGGCCCTGTTCGGCGCGGTGCCGAGGAAGGGCAGCCGCCCGGCCGCCCCGCCGCTCGCCGCCCGCGTCGCCTGCACCCTGCACACCGGCCGCACCCACCAGATCCGGGTCCACATGGCCTCGAAGGGCGCGCCCCTGCTGGGTGACCCTGTCTACGGCACAGGCAGCCCCGCCAATCCCGTCCGCGCCGCTATCGAGGCCGCGGGCCTGACCCGCCAGGCGCTTCACGCCGCCGTTCTCGGATTCGTCCATCCGGTGACGGGAGAGACGCTCCGGTTCGAATCCGCGCCGCCGGCGGACATGCAGGCGCTGGAAGCGGCGCTCTCAGCCCTCTGATTTTGCTGCCGGGGCCTTGATTCCGATCAAGGCGATCCCAGGCCGATCTGGCTCTGATGGGCTTGAAATGGAGGCTGCCATGCTCAAGCTTGACGTCGCCCGTACCGGTCTTGTCTTCGGCCTGCTGATAGGCGGACTGCACGCCATGTGGGCCGGATTGGTCGCGGCCGGTTGGGGACAACCGCTCCTGGACTTCGTTTTTCGGCTGCATTTCATTGACCCGCCCTATCAGGTCGGACCGTTCAACGCCGGGACCGCGGTGCTCCTCGTGGGCCTGACTTTTACCCTGGGCGGCCTTTCGGCGATGGCCTTCGCCCTGGTCTGGAACAGTCTGGCGCGTCGCAAGGCATGAGCCTCATCGCCCTTGCCACAGTCAGTATTGATTAAGGACTGACCATCCGCTATACCCTCGTCCAGTCGGTGCCGTGGCGCCGGGGCAACGGTCACGCTTTCGTGTGACCATCCGCCACTGACAAGTGCGGAAACCCGACCCTATTTCATCGGTTGAGGGGTGAGGCGACGGTGCACATTGGGTGGCCGCCTCCGAAGAGCCCGCTCGTTTTGACGGTCGGAGGGACCATATGGCTGTAACCAGATCACTCGCGGTGTTGTCGCCTGAACAGGGGCTGTCGCGATACCTGACGGAAATCCGCAAGTTTCCCATGCTTGCGAAAGACGAAGAGTTCATGCTCGCCAAACGCTGGACCGAGCACCAGGACGCCGAGAGCGCCCACCGCCTCGTGACATCGCACCTTCGCCTCGTGGCCAAGATCGCCATGGGCTATCGCGGCTACGGCCTGCCGATCGGCGAGGTGATCTCCGAGGGCAATGTCGGCCTGAT
>JAUYAG010000001.1 GCA_030693575.1 Brevundimonas sp.
CGACGTATTTCTGGGCCCCGAAATAGTTGATGGCGTTGACGTCGCCGGCCGCGATGGCCTGGGACACCATGGCGGTGGCCTTGGCCTCGGCCTCGGCTTCACGCTCGCGGGCCTCGGCATCTCGGAAGGCGGCTTCGCGGCGGCCTTCAGCTTCCAGAATGGCGGCCTGTTTGGCACCCTCGGCGCGGGCGATGGCGGCCTGTTTCTCGCCGTCGGCTTCGGTGATGACGGCGCGGCGCTCGCGCTCGGCCTTCATCTGACGGGCCATGGCGTTGGTGATGTCGGCGGGCGGGGTCAGGTCCTTGATCTCGATCCGGTTGACCTTGACGCCCCACGGCTCGGTCGCCGCGTCGATCACGGTCAGCAGGCGGGAGTTGATCGAGTCCCGCTGGAACAGGACCTCGTCCAGTTCCATCGAACCGACCACGGTGCGCAGATTGGTCGAGCACAGCTGGGTGATGGCGTAGGGCAGGTTCTCGATCCGGTAGGCGGCGGCCGAGGCCTCCATCACCTGGATGAAGACGATGGCGTCGACCTTCACCATGGCATTGTCCTTGGTGATGACCTCTTGCTGAGGAACATCAAGCACCTGTTCCATCATGTTCATGCGCCGGCCGATGCGCTCGACGAAGGGGGTCAGGATGCTGATCCCGGGGCTGAGCGTGCGGGTGTATTTGCCGAACCGTTCGACGGTCATCTCGCGGCCCTGGGGCACGATCTTGACCACGCTGAACAGCAGAACGAAGGCCAGCACCACCAGTGCGACGGTGAATAGAAGCGACGTGTCCATGATATCTCCCTGTCCCGCTCAGGTTAGCACCCTGCGGCCGCCGCGCTACAGAAACCGGACACGGCGAAGATGACATCCGCGTAATCGTGCTCGCTCAGCGCGCGTCGGCGGCCATCCGGATGATCCGCCGGGTCTCGGACCAGTCGATCAGGGTTTCGACCTCATCCAGCGCCACGAACCGCGCCTCGGCGGCGTCGTCGCCGGCCACCGGCTCCCCGGAAAGCCAGCGCGCAGAATAGTCGATCAGCACATAGTGCCGTCCCGCCTCGGGGAAGACCCCGTCGACCACGTCGATCAGCCCCGTGATCTCCGCCTCGACCCCGGTCTCCTCGCGCAGCTCCCGCAGGGCGGCGTCCATCGCCCGCTCGCCGGGCTCGATCCGGCCGCCGGGCAGGCTCCATTCGCCCTGACGCGGCGGTGTTCCACGCCGGATCAGCAGCACCGAATCGCCGCGCAGACAGACGACGCCGACGGCAGGGACAGGGTTGGTCCAACTCACTTGGACCAACATTCGGTGAGTGCTATGGTCATGACATGACCACCATGAACATCGCCGAGGCCAAGTCCAAGCTGTCCGAACTCGTCGCCCGAGCGGAAGCCGGCGAAGAGGTCGTGATCGCCCGCAACGGCAAGCCCAGCGTCCGGCTCCAGCCGGTCGAACCGACGTCGCGTCGCAAACCGGTTCTGGGGGCGTGGGAGCATCTGAAAATCAATGTGCCGGACGCGGTCTTCTTCGAGCCTGATCTGGATCTTGAGGCCTTGATGGATGCACCGATCGATCCAGCTCGTCGATGAGGTTGCTGCTGGATACTCATGCGCTGGTGTGGGCAGCGCTGGCCCCGTCAAGGCTGTCGTTGCGAGCGCGCGACCTTATTGTCGATCCGGAAAACGATCGAATGGTCAGTGCGGCCTCAGCCTATGAGATTGAGTACAAGCGTCAACGCGATCCGGACCTTTCCAGACTTCCGACCGACCTGGATGAGCTACGCGGTGCCCTCGTATTCGAGTGGCTCCCGGTTGATGAGGGCCATGCCACACAGGCGGGCCGACTACCCCGACATCACCGCGACCCCTGGGATCGCATCATTGTCGCCCAGGCCCTCGCCGAGAACCTCACCGTCATCTCGGCCGACAAGGCCTTTCCCATCTATGGGGCGAAACTGGAATGGTGAGTCCGCATGCGCTCGCCGCCCTGAAATCCGCCCTCGGCGACGGCGGCTGGACCGATGATCCCGCCGAGATCGCTCCCTGGCTCACCGAGTGGCGCAATCGCTGGCAGGGCCATTCGCCGCTGATGTTGACGCCGCGTACGACCGCCCAGGTCGCCGCCGCCGTCCGCGTCTGCGCGGAACACCGCATCGCCATCGTCCCGCAGGGCGGCGACACCGGCCTCGTCGGCGGCCAGATTCCCTTTGGCGAGGTCCTGCTCTCGACCCGCAAGCTGCGCGCCGTGCGCGACGTCACCCCGCTGGACGACGCCATGACCGTCGAGGCCGGGATCACCCTGCTGGAAGCCCAGCAGGCCGCCGCCGCCGCCGACCGCCTGTTTCCGCTCAGCCTCGCCGCTGAGGGTACGGCCACCATCGGCGGGGTCATCTCGACCAATGCCGGCGGCACGGCCGTGCTCCGCTACGGCATGATGCGCGATCTGGTGCTGGGCATAGAGGCCGTCATGCCGGACGGCGAGGTCTTCAACGGCCTCAAACGCCTGCGCAAGGACAACACCGGCTATGACCTGAAGCAGCTGCTGATCGGGGCCGAGGGCACGCTGGGCGTGGTCACTGCCGCGACCCTGAAACTGTTCCCCGTCATGCGCAGCCGCGCCACCGCCATGGTCGGGCTCGACGCGCCCGGCACCGCGATCGAACTGCTGGCCCGCGCCAGGGGCGAGACCGGCGGCGGGGTGGAGGCGTTCGAGCTGATGAAGCGGATCGGCATGGGCTTCGTCCTCGCCAATATCCCCGACACGCGCGAGCCGCTGGACTCGACGCCGCCCTGGTACGTCCTGATCGAACTGGTCTCGGGCGAGCCCGGCGCGGCCGACGCGGCCATGGAGCGGCTGCTGACCCACGCCTTCGAGACCGGCCTGATCAACGACGCCGCCATCGCCCAGAACGAGGCCCAGCGCGCCGCCTTCTGGAAGGTGCGCGAGGAACAGTCGGCGGCCCAGAAGCCCGAGGGCGGGGGCTGGAAGCACGATGTCTCCGTCCCGCTCTCCCGCATCGCCGACTTCCTCGAAGAGGCCACGGCCGCCGTCGAACGTTTCCACCCCGGCGCCCGGGTCAGCGCCTTCGGCCACGTCGGCGACGGCAACCTGCACTATGACGTGCTCTGCCCCCCCGGCGGCGACCTGAAGGCCTTCCTCACCCGCTGGGAGGAAGGCTCGCAGATCGTCCACGACATCGTCGCCCGCTACGACGGCTCCATCTCTGCCGAACACGGCCTCGGCCGGCTCAAGACCGACGAAGCCCGCCGCTACAAGTCGCCGCTCGAGATCCGCACCATGCAGGCCGTTCGGCTCGCGATCGACCCGCACCGGATCATGAACCCGGCGGTGCTGTTCTAGCGGGCCGTAGGGGCCCTGGTCCGAGCTCGGCGGCCGTGGCCAGCGTAAGCTGGTTCATCACAAAGACCACGAAGAAGGCACGAAGGACACAAAGGACGGTGCCTGACCCCGCCTTTCGCGAGCCCTTGCCCGCCGTTCAATTCTCTTGCGCCTCCCTGGCGGGAGACGCGGGCCCTCCGGCCCCTTCGTGTCCTTTGTGATTCCTTGGTGTCCTTCGTGATGAACCTGCCCGGGTACGTGCTTCCGAGGCGGGTCCCGCTTGCCCCCATTGCCTGATCGTCCTACCCCTCCGATTCAACCCTGCCGGAGACCCTCATGACCCTCGCCCTGCTGTTTCCCGGACAAGGCAGCCAGTCGGTCGGCATGGGGGCTGCCCTCGCCGACGCCTTCGCTTCGGCGCGGGAGGTCTATGCCGAGATCGACGAGGCCCTGGGCCAGAAGCTGTCGGTCCTGATGCGCGAGGGCCCCGAGGATCAGCTGACCCTGACCGAGAACGCCCAGCCGGCCCTGATGGCCGTTTCGCTGGCCGCCGCCCGCGTGCTCAAGGTCGAGTTCGGCGTCGACTTGACCCGGGCCGCCTTCGTCGCCGGCCATTCGCTCGGGGAATATTCGGCCCTCTGCGCGGCCGGTTCCATCACCCTCGCCGACACCGCCCGTCTGCTGAAGCTGCGCGGTCAGGCCATGCAGCGCGCCGTGCCCGTCGGCAAGGGTGCCATGGCCTCGCTGATCGGCCCGAAGACCGACCTGGCCCTCGCCGAGGCCGCCGCCGCCGCGGGCTCCGAGGTCGGCGTCTGCGTCGTCGCCAATGACAACAACGCCGGCAACATCGTCATCTCGGGCGACAAGGCCGCCGTCGACCGCGCCATCGAAAAGGCCAAGGAGCTGGGCGCCCGCGCCATTCCGCTGAACGTCTCGGCCCCCTTCCACTGCCCGCTGATGCAGCCCGCCGCCGACGAGATGGCCACCGCCCTGGCCTCCGCGACCATCGTCGCCCCCTCGGTCGCCGTCGTCGCCAATGTCACCGCCCGTCCCGAGCGCGACCCCGAGGTCCTGCGCCGCCTGCTGGTCGAACAGGTCACCGGCCGCGTCCGCTGGCGCGAGAGCATGGAGTGGATGGCCGGGGAGGGCGGGGTGACCCGCTTCGCCGAGATCGGCTCGGGCAAGGTTCTGGCCGGCATGGCCAGGCGGATCGCGCCGGATGCCGAAAGCCTGTCGCTGAACACGCCGGAAGACCTGGAAGCCTTCGCGAAGAGTTTTTGACTTCCCTTCTCCCCTTGCGGGAGAAGGTGTCAGGCGCAGCCTGACGGATGAGGGGTCGCACCGGCGGAACCGGCGCGGCGTCTCCAACTTCAACTTGAGAGGTCCGCGCGACCCCTCATCCGGCCCTCCGGGCCACCTTCTCCCGCAAGGGGAGAAGGGAGAGGAGACACAGATGTTCAATCTCACCGGCAAGACCGCCCTCGTTACCGGCGCGACCGGCGGTATCGGCGGAGCGATCGCCCGAGCCCTGCACGCCCAGGGCGCGACCGTCGTCCTCTCCGGCACGCGCGAGGCGGTGCTGCAGGACCTGGCGAAGGAACTCGGCGAGCGCGCCTTCGCCGCCGCCGCCAACCTGTCCGACGCCGAGTCGGTCGACGGCCTGCTGGCCCGGGCCGAGGAAGCTGCGGGCGCCCCGCTCGACATCCTCGTCGCCAACGCCGGTATCACGAAAGACGGCCTGCTGATGCGGATGAAGGACGAGGACTTCCAGGACGTGATCCGGGTCAATCTGGAGAGCTATTTCCGTCTCTCGCGCGCCGCCATGAAGGGGATGATGAAGCGCCGCTCGGGCCGGATTATCGGCATCACCTCGGTGGTCGGTGTCACCGGCAACCCCGGCCAGACCAACTACGCCGCCTCCAAGGCCGGCATGATCGGCTTTTCCAAGTCGCTGGCGCAGGAAGTCGGCTCGCGCGGCATCACGGTGAACTGTATCGCCCCCGGCTTCATCGCCTCGCCGATGACCGATGTGCTCAACGACACGCAGCGCGAGACCATCCTGAAGAACATCCCCGCCGGCCGGCTCGGCACGGGCGACGAGATCGCCGCCGCCGCCGTCTATCTGTCCTCCGATGACGCCGCCTATGTCACGGGGCAGACCCTGCACGTGAACGGCGGCATGGCGATGATCTGATCCGGTTGCTTCCTTCTCCCCTTGGGGGAGAAGGTGGCCCGGAGGGCCGGATGAGGGGTAAGGTCGCCCCAGACCGGCCGCCAGCCCGTCGGCAGCTAACAGCCCCCGCATCCGAGCGGCTCCGCCGCCCACCTTCTCCCCCGAGGGGAGAAGGACACGGGAGACCCCATGAAAATCCTCCGCATCCTCGCCACCATCCTCAGCGGCCCCATGCTGCTGATCGGCATCATCTGGGTCCTGCAGGGGCTCAACATCCTGCCGGGCAGCTTCATGACCGGCCAGATCATCTGGGCCATCTATGGCGCGCCCCTGGCGCTGGCGGGCGGCGGGCTGGTCTGGTGGGTGAACCGGGGCGGTCAAACCCGGTAACGGGCTATTTTCCGTCCGCGCCGCCGTGCTAAAGCCTCCGCAACCGGTTGGGGTGAGTCTTCGTTCAAGGCTTGCGTCGCCGTCGCCGTCGTCATACGGCAGGATTTGAGACAACAGCCGCCGAGGCGGCCCTGAAAGCAGAGACACCCATGTCCGACACCCTGGAACGCGTCCGCAAGATCGTCATCGACCACCTGGACGCCGATCCGGAAAAGGTCGTTGAAAAGGCCAGCTTCATCGACGACCTGGGCGCTGACTCGCTCGACAACGTCGAACTGGTCATGGCCTTCGAGGAAGAATTCGACATCGAAATCCCGGACGATGCCGCCGAACACATCCAGACGGTCGGCGACGCCGTGAAGTTCATCGACGAGAAGCTGGCCGGCTGATCGCCGCCCTTTTCGAACGGCATTGATGGCCGCCGTGGCGCGCCCCTGGCGGGGTCGCCCGGCGGCCATCATTGTTTTAAGGTCAAGTTCTTCACAGTGTAGGGAGCGCTCATGCGCCGTGTCGTCGTCACCGGCCTCGGTCTGCTCACCCCACTCGGCTGGGGCGTTGAGCATAACTGGAAGGGCATCCTCGAGGGTCGCTCGGGCATCGGCCCGATCACCAATTTCGACACCGAAGGCTATGGTTGCACCATCGCGGGCGAGATTCCGTCGGTCGACGGTCGCGGCGGCGGCGCCCCCGGCCAGCCGGGCGTCTTCGACCATGAAAAGGTCATGTCGCCCAAGGATCGCAAACGGGTCGATGACTTCATCGTCTACGCCATCGCCGCCGCGGACGAGGCCCTGGCCGATGCCGGCTGGAAGCCCGAGACCGAGGAACAGCGCGAGCGCACCGGCGTCATGGTCGGCTCCGGCATCGGCGGCCTCGGCCCCATCGCCGACACGGCCATCATCCTCAAGGAACAGGGCCCGCGCCGGGTCAGCCCCTTCTTCATCCCTTCGGCCCTGATCAATCTGACCTCGGGCCAGATCTCGATCCGCCACGGCCTCAAGGGTCCGAATCACTCGGTCGTCACCGCCTGCGCCACCGGCGCCCACGCCATCGGCGATGCGGCCCGGATGATCATGCTGGACGACGCCGACGTCATGGTCGCCGGCGGGGCGGAAAGCTCCATCGTCCCCATCGGCATCGCCGGCTTCCTCGCCTGCAAGGCGCTGTGCACCGCCTATAACGACACGCCCGAAAAGGCCTCGCGGCCCTGGGACAAGGACCATTCCGGCTTCGTCATGGGCGAGGGCGCCGGCATCGTGGTGCTGGAAGAGTACGAACACGCGAAAGCGCGCGGCGCGACCATCTACGCCGAGGTCGTCGGCTACGGCAT
The DNA here is from genome assembly GCA_030693575.1 of Brevundimonas sp. GTDB lineage: Bacteria > Pseudomonadota > Alphaproteobacteria > Caulobacterales > Caulobacteraceae > Brevundimonas. The sequence continues at coordinate 7,229 of JAUYAG010000001.1, forward strand.
GAGCGGCGACGCCTACCACATCACCGCCCCGGCCGAGGACGGCGACGGCGGCTATCGCGCCATGCAGATGGCCGTGAAACGCGCCGGGATCACCGCCGCCGACATCGACTACGTCAACGCCCACGGCACCTCGACCATGGCCGACTGGATCGAGGCCGGGGCCATCGAGAAGCTGATGGGCGATCACGCCCCCAATGTCGCCCTGTCCTCGACCAAGTCGATGACCGGCCACCTGCTGGGCGCCGCCGGGGCCATCGAGGCCATCTTCTGCATCCTGGCCATCCGCGACCAGATCGCGCCGCCGACCATCAACCTCGACAACCCCGAGCGCGAAACCGCCCTGAACCTGGTACGCGGCAAGGGTCAGCCGATGGAGATCGACGTGGCCATGTCCAACTCGTTTGGTTTTGGCGGCACCAACGCCTCTGTGATCTTCCGGAAGGTGGGCTGATGTCCGTGGAGCGTCGTTCCGGCCGCAAGACGGCGTTTCTGGCGGCCACCGCCACCTTCAGCACCTTCCTGATCATTGCCCTCGTCGCGGCCTGGAGCGTCTTCTACGCCCCCGGACCGGCGGCGCGCGAGGGCGAGACGACCGTGGTCAGCCTGCCCAGCGGCGCCGGTGTCAGCGCCATCGCCGCCACGCTCAAGTCCGCGGGCGTGATCCGCTCGACCGACATGTTCAAGGCGGCCGCCACCCTGACCGGCGCCGACCGCAAGCTGCGCGCCGGCGAATACGAGGTGCCGAGCAAGGCCTCGCTGCGCTCCGTCCTTGTCCTGCTGGTCGAGGGCCGCGTGGTCCGGCACTACGTGACCCTGCCCGAAGGCTGGTCCTCGGCCCAGGCGGTCGAGATTCTCAACAGACAGGCCATTCTGACCGGGACCATCGACGCCATCCCGGAGGAGGCCAGTCTCTGGCCCGATACCTATGAGATCAGCCGCGGCGAGACCCGCGCCTCGGTCATCGCCCGCATGCGCCGCGCCCGCGACGAGAACCTCGCCCGCCTCTGGGCTGCCCGGGGGCCTGCCACCGTGGTCCGGACGCCGGAAGAGGCCATGATCCTGGCCTCCATCGTCGAAAAGGAGACCGGCTTGGCCGCTGAACGCCCGCGCGTCGCCGCCGTCTTCACCAACCGGCTGCGCTCCGGCATGCGGCTGGAGAGCGATCCGACCATCGAATACGGCATCACCAGGGGCGTGCCGCTGCGCCGGGGGCTGAGGCGGTCCGAGCTGGACCGGCCCAATGCCTGGAACACCTATCAGATCGACGGCCTGCCCCCGACGGCCATCTCCAACCCGGGCCGGGACGCCGTCGCCGCCGTGCTCAATCCGCCGTCGACGGCTGACATCTTCTTCGTCGCCGACGGCTCGGGCGGCCACGCCTTCGCCCGGACCTATCAGGAACATCTCGCCAATGTCGCTCGCTGGCGTGAGATCGAGCGCCGTCGGGCGGGCCTTCCGCCTGCCGCGCCTGAGGCTCCGGTCGTGACGCCCGTCCCGGAAGTCCCTCCGGCCAACCCGACGTCCGGCATGGCTGTTCCCCCCGGTGCACGCGTGACTACCATTCCCGCCCCGGCCCCCGCCGGATGAGCGCCATCTCGGGCATGACCGGCTTCGGCCGGGCCGATGGCGCGGAGGGCGACTGGATCTGGTCGGTCGAGGCCCGTTCGGTCAACGGCCGCAATCTCGAGGTCCGCTTCCGCGGCCCGCCCGGCTTCGATGGGCTCGAGCGCCATGCCAAGACCGCTGCCCAGGCCCGTTTGAGCCGGGGGCAGATCACGCTGGGAATCCAGGCCAAACGCGAGGTCGGGGCCGCGTCTCTGAAGGTCAATGAGGACGTACTCGCCCGCTATCTGACCCTGGCCAACCAGCTGGCGGAGGAGGGAGCCACGCCGCCGTCCGCCGACGGCCTGCTGTCGCTGCGCGGCGTGCTGGAAGCGCCGGAGGAGGTCGACGACCCCGAGGCCCGCGCCGTGGTCGAGGCCGCCATGGCCGTCTCGATCGACCAGGCGCTCGACGCCCTTCGGACATCCCGCGATCGCGAGGGCTCCCAGCTCCTGCCGGTGATCACCGACTTCATCGATCGCATCGCCGCCCTGACGGCCCACGCCGGGACCGAAGCCGCCGCCCAGACCGCCGCCATTCGCGAGCGCTTCAGCCGCCGCATGACCGAGCTGGCCCCCGACGCGCCGGGTCTGGAGGAGCGGGTTTTCCTCGAGGCCGCCTCGCTGGCGACCAAGGCCGATGTCCGTGAGGAACTGGACCGGCTGGCCGCCCACGTCGCCTCGGCCCGCACCCTGTTGCAGCAACCCCCCGCCGGCCGGAAACTCGACTTCCTGATGCAGGAATTCATGAGGGAGGCGAACACCCTCTGCTCGAAATCGGCTACGACCGCGCTCACCGGAATCGGCCTGGAGCTGAAGGCCGTGATCGAACAGCTGCGCGAACAGGTCCAGAATGTTGAATGAACGCCATCCCCGCCGCGGCCTCCTGCTGATCGTCGCCAGCCCTTCGGGCGCCGGCAAGACCAGCCTGTGCCGCCGCCTGATGGCCGACCATGGCGGGCTGGAGCTGTCCATCTCCATGACGACCCGCGGCATCCGCCCCGGCGAGGTCGCGGACCGCGACTATCATTTCGTCGACGACGCCGAGTTCCAGCGCCTGATCGATGCCGACGCCTTCCTCGAATGGGCCGACGTCCACGGTGCCCGTTACGGCACCCCTCGCGGGCCCATCGACCGGGCGCTCTCCGAGGGCCGCGACGTCCTGTTCGACATCGACTGGCAAGGCGCCCGCGACATCGCGGAAAAATGCCCCGAGGACGCCGTCCGCGTCTTCATCCTGCCGCCCAGCCTGGAAGAGCTCCGCCGCCGCCTCGTCACCCGCTCCCAGGACGCTGACGACGTCATCGAGCGCCGTATCCAGAACGCCAAGGGCGAGATCGAGCACTGCAGCCAGTTCGACTACGTCTTCGTCAATGACGACTTCGACCGCAGCTACGCCGAACTGGCCCACATCTATCACGCCGAGCGGTCGAAGCGGTTCCGCAACATCTGGATCGAGGCCTACAAGGGCGCCCTGCTGAACGAGGCGGTCTAGCTGCGTCCTTCTCCCCTTGGGGGAGAAGGTGGCCCGGAGGGCCGGATGAAGGGGTCGTCTGATCAGGACCGGCTGTCGGTCGTGTCGCGTTCGCCAGCCCCCTCATCCGAGCGGCTTCGCCGCCCACCTTCTCCCCCGAGGGGAGAAGGCTCCCTTCAGGCCTTGTCGATCGCCGCGGCGATCTGCGCGGGGGTGTGCCCGGTCAGATCCTTGGAGATTTCGCCGACGAGCCGGGCTGTCGTCTCCTTGTGCCAACCCTTGCGCAACTGGCCCAGGGTCTTGGGTGCGGCGATGACCAGCAGGTGTTCGACCTTGTGGTTCAGCACCATCCTGTTCAGCACCTCGGCCACGCCCACGGCGAAACCGTCCTCGGCCTGGGTGTCATTGTCGGGGTTGGCCTCGCTGGAGCCGCGGCCCGCGGCGCCCGAAGCCCGCTCGGCGATGTCCGGCGTCGGCTGGGGCGTGAGCTCGACCGACTGATGCCCCGTGTTGTGGAACAGCGCCAGTTTCTCGCCGTCGACCACGGCCACGAGGGTGCCTGCGGAAAGTATCATCTGGTGGTCTCCGATTTTGTGGGGGCTTGGCTAACGCCTCGCGCGCGGCGCGGTTGCCGGGCGCATGACGGGTCCAGAGCCCCTGTGAAGACGCACACCTTGGGCCATCCGGCCCGCGCGGACGTTGATTGAAAGCAAGGCCGGTCCGATTCAGCGCCGTCGCCGGGCAGGCCGGCGGCCGCTCAGCTTCGCTTGCGCCGCATCATCGTCGCCCCGCCATCGTTCGGCGGCGTCGGCTGCGCCTCACCCGTCACGGCCCGGGCCAGCCGCAGGAAGCCGGCCAGATCGATGACCTCGGCCCGGTCCTCGGGACTCAAGCCTGCGGCCTCGCAGAGGTCCGCTCCGCCCAGGGACTTCAGGCTGGATCGCAGCATCTTGCGGCGCTGGCCGAACGCGGCGGCTGTGACCCGCTCCAGAGCGGCCAGCAGCGCCTTTTCCGGACGATCGGCACGCGGGACCAGATGGACGACGGCGCTGGCGACCTTGGGCGGCGGGGTGAAGGCGGCGGCGGGCAGGTGCATGACCAGTTTCGCCTCGCAGACCGCCTGGGCGATCACCGCCAACCGGCCATAGGCGTCGTCTCCGGGGGCGGCGGTGATCCGCTCGGCGACTTCCTTCTGGAACATCAGCGTCAGCGCATGCGGCGTCCACGGGCCTGTCAGCCACTTGATCAGCAACGGCGTCCCGACATTGTAGGGCAGGTTGGAGACGACATGCGCCGGTCCCTCGACCAGTTCCGCCTCGTGGACCCTGAGCGCGTCGGCCTCGACCACAATCAGCCGGCCGGAGCCGTCATCCAGTTCGGCCAGCAGCGGCAGGAACCGGGGGTCCTTCTCCACCAGCACAACCTTGCCGGCGTCGCTTTCCAGCAGGGCGCGGGTCAGGCCGCCGGGGCCGGGGCCGACCTCGATCACGGCCCGGCCGTCGAACGGTCCGGCCAGCCGCACGATCTTGCGGGTCACGTTCAGGTCCAGCAGGAAATGCTGGCCAAAGCTCTTCCTGGCCAGCAGCCCGTGGGCGTCGAGCGTTTCGCGGAGGGAGGGGAGGTCGGAGGGGTTCACCGGTGTGTCATAGCCGGGAGAAGTGGTTAGTGGTTAGTGGTTAGTGATTGCAGCCTCGACGTCAGCGGAAGGGCGGCGCGGACCGCGCCATCGCCCCGGCATCGGCCAGCCACTAACCACTAGCCACTTGCCACTGGCCACTAGCCACTCCTCGCCGCCGCCATCGTTCCCGCCAGACGGATCGCCGCGATCAGGCTGTCGGCCCGCGCCACGCCCTTGCCGGCGATGTCGAAACCGGTGCCGTGATCGGGCGAGGTGCGGATCACCGGCAGGCCCAGGGTCGTGTTCACCCCGCCCCAGAAGTCCAGCGTCTTGACCGGGATCAGGGCCTGGTCGTGGTACAGGCACAGGACGGCGTCATAGGTCGCGCGGGCGTCGTCGTGGAACAGGGTGTCCGCGGGCCGTGGGTCGGTGATGGCGATGCCTTCCGCGCGCAGACTCGCGGCGGCCGGAATCAGGACCTCGATCTCCTCCAGCCCGATCGAACCGCTTTCGCCGGCATGCGGGTTGAGCGCCGCCAGCGCCAGCCGTGGCGCGGCGATCCCGAAGTCGCGCTTCATGGCTTCATGCACGACGCGGGCGGTGCGGCAGACCCGCTCGGCGGTGACCAGTTCCGGGACCTCCGCCAGCGGCGCGTGGATGGTCACCAGACAGGCGCGCAAGTCCTTGGCCGTCAGCATCATCACCGGCCCACGCGTTCCGGCGAAGGGGACGTCGGCGGTCAGTTCGGCGATGAATTCCGTATGGCCGGGGAAGCGGAAGCCCGCGGCATAGAGCGGGGCCTTGGCGATGGGGGCGGTGACGACGCCCGAGGCCTCCCCGGACAGGGCCAGATTGACCGCCTGTTCGATCCAGTCGGCCACGGCCCCGGCGTTGGCCGCTTCAGGACGGCCCGGTGTGACGGGGGCGGGCAGGGGATGGTCCAGCACGGGAATGGCCCGGCGGAAGACGTCGACGGCGTCAGCGGCGGCCAGCACCGGTTCGACGGGCGCGCCCTGCAGCCGCAGCAAGCCTGCGTCGCCGATGACGACGAAGGCCGGTCCGTCGGCCCGAAGAGCGGCCCAGGCCGCGGCGATGATCTCCGGCCCCACGCCCGCCGGTTCGCCCATGGACAGGGCCAGCGGCGCAGGGGCGCCGGTCACTACCGGTACTCGATGAGCGCATCCTCGCGGAGGTCGCGCATATAGCGGCGGCCGAGGGTGGCGAGGTTCTGGCGGAACAGGGTGTTCTCGACTTCCTGCGGATTGGGCGCTTCGGTGCCGCCGACGCGACGGCCGCAGACGCCCAGCAGGTGTACGCCCAGCGGGGTGCGCACCGGCGTACTGACCGAGCCGACTTCCGCGGACCGGGCGACCTGCTGGAACTGCGGGGCCAGGTTCTGGACGTCGGCCTCGCCCAGATCGGCGCCGAGCAGCCCCGTCTCGGAGGTGGCGCGGGCCAGCATGGTGTCGCAGGTCAGTTGCGGACGCAGGGCTTCCAGCCGTTGGGTCGCCGCCGCAACGTCCGCGTCGGTGGCCGTATCCGGCAGTTCGATCATCACCTGCTTGATCGTCACGAGGCTGGCCGATGCGCCGTCCCGCTTGTCGCGCATGTAGACGATATAGACGCCGCCATCGACGGGGATGGGCCGCGAAAGCTGGCCGACATCAAGCTGGTCCAGCGCCTGCTGCAGGGCCGGCTGCATGGTGCCCTCGACAACCCAACCGGCGTCGCCGCCGCGGGTCGCGGACGGGGCCGCCGAGAACTGCTGGGCCACGGCCTGGAACGGCGCGCCCTGGACCATCTGCTGCACCAGCTGATTCGCGCCGTTCAGCGCCGCCTGCTGGCCACCGACACGGGCGGACTCGATATAGATCTCGCCGATCAGATACTGCTTCTTGGCGGCGGCTTCGGCGACCTGGCGAAGGGCCGCGGCCACGGCGGCACGGCTGACGCGGGCGCGGCCCTGGAACCGGCCGCCGACCAGTTGCGACCAGCCGATCTGGGTCCGCAGTTGCTCGCGCAGGGTGCTCGGCCGGATGCCGCCCTGGGACAGGAAGTCGACATAGGCCTGGGGCGCTGCGCCCACTTCCTCGGCCATGGCCGTGATTTCCTGGTCCACCTGCTCGTCGGAGACGACCAGATCCTCGTAATTCCTGAGTTCCTGCACCTGCAGACGCTCATCAATCAGGGCGTTCAGGGCCTGCTGCTGGATGGCCGGAATGTTCTCGGGCGTCGGCTGGACCTGGGTCATGGCGATCAGCAGCAGCATGCGCTGGCGCAGGTCGAACCCGGTGATGACGCTGTCGTTGACCGTGGCCAGGATGCCGTCCGACATCTGGAACGCGGGCGCGGCCGGCGGCGCGACCGGCGCGGCCTCGGCGGCGGGATTCAGATTGCCGGCGGCCGCCGGCTGTGCCGGAGGCGCGGTCTGGGCCATGGCCGAACCGGCCAGGAGGGCGGCGATCGCCACGCCCGTCATGTAACGCTGCAAACCCATGTCAGTCCGTATTCCTCAAGCGGCGCTGGTCCGGTTTTCGTCCCGGATTTGCGAACCGCGCACCCCCGGGCCGCGCGGCCGTCAGCGCCCGTCGCTGCGTCAATACCCTGTACCGCCGAAAGTGGCGAGGTTTAGGCGCACATAGACGCCCTCGGACGGTCCGGTCGGGCGCACGCGGGTGTTGTCGCGCCGGTAGCCGATCTCGAACCGGAAACAGTCATCGTCGAACAGCAGCCCGACTTCCGACCGGGTGATGATGTCCCGCTCCAGATCGGCGATGCCCGAGGCCGCCACGCCCCAGTTGCCGTAGATGAACTGCTGGCCCGACAGCTGCACGAATTCGTAGTTGCGGTTCAGAGGCCCGGCCAACGGATTCGAGCGGTCGATGATGTAGCTGACGGTCGCCAGATTGCGGCGCCCCCAACGGCCATCCACGGCCGTCTCGGCGCGCCGGATTTCACCGGACGCGTCGATCGTCGCGTGGCCCCAGCCGCGGATCCGGTCCGACGGCGAGAAGCTGCCCTGCACGACCCAGTCCGACGTCTGGGAGGCCAGGCCGGTTGGATCGTAGAGCTGGGCTGGCAAATCCGGGACCGGCGTCAGGAAGGCGGGTTCCTCCTTGGCGCGGTAGCTCCGGCCGATGAACAGACTGGCCTGCCGGCCATCGTTCCAGCGCAGGGTCGCGCGGGCACCGAGCGTCAGGCGTTGACCGCCCTCGTAAAGATCATAGCCGGGGAACCGGTCGGTCCGGAAAAGCGAGCTTTCGTCCAGCTCAAGCGTCTGGCTGTCCTCGATGGGGATGCGCGGATCGAGGTCGGAGCTGGTGGAGGCCGACAGCTGGGCCATCGGCTCCAGGATCAGATCGGCTCCGGGGCCGACGCTGCGGAAAAGGGGATAGCTGATGTCGAGGCCGGCGGTCGCGCGACCCCGGGAAATGGCTTCTTCCTCCAGCCCCAGCATGGGCGGCAGGTCGCCGACGGAATAGAAGTCGGCGCGCACGTCGACGAACGGCTCCCACCGCACGCCCAGCGGTGAGATCAGGGTGCGCCGCCATTCCGCCTGACCCGAGATGCGCCGGCTGTCGACGCCGGGCAGACCCGGCGTCAGCACGGCCGGGATGATCTGGGGCCGCAGTACGGGGCCGCCGACATAGTCGTCGCGATACAGCGACACGGCCGATCCCCGCAGCCGCAGTCGACCGCCGAGTACGGGGCCCTCCGGCTCCCAGCGGGCCTCGACCAGCGGCGCGACCACCGGCAGGGCGCCGTCAGCCTCGAACTCGTTCAACGCCGGCGTGACGGGATCGAACACGCTGACCCGCAGGCTCTGCAGGTCGAAGGCGGCGATGGAGAGGTAGGAACGCGCGGTCTGCCGCTCGGCGTACAACTGGCTGATCAGCCGCCGCTGGTCGCCATAGTAGAGGCCGTTGTCCTGATAGGGATCACGGACGTCGTAGCGGTCGAACAGGGTCTTGTCCGACACGCGCTCGATGGTGAAACCCCAGCGCCAGGGCCCCATGGGATCGAACCGCCCATGGCCGAGGAAATAGCTGCGGCTCGTCCGATCACCGTATTTGACGTTGCTCTCGGCGTCGCCGTCGTTGTCGAGGTCGAAGTCGCCAAAACTGCGCTCATAGGTGTAGCCGCCGCGCGCGACGATCATCCCGTCGGCGAACCGCCGGCGCCATTGCAGGTTCAGCAGGGGTGCCACGTCGGTGTTCAGCTGCGGGCTGATCAGCCAGTCCTCGGACGGTGACACGACATGGAGATAGGGAACTTCAAGACTCAGGCCGCGTCCCTCGTCATAGCTGGGGATCGGCACGAGGAAGCCGGACGCCCGTTCCACGGTCGGATCGGGATGGGCGAAGAACGGCAGGTAGAAGACCGGAACGCCGCCGACCCGGAACACCGCATTGCGATACAGGATCGCGCGCAGTTCCTCGTCCTGGACGACCTTCTCCGCCTGGATGGCGATGCTGGGCTCCTTCGGATTTCCGTCGGTGTCGCAGATCGGGCAGGGGGTGAAGAGGGCGTAGTTGAGCTCGTTGACGTTCTCGCTCCGACGGACCGCCGTCGCCGCCATCAGGCTGGCGCCGTTGCGGAAGCGGGTGGCGAAATCGACCGCCGCGCCCGCCTTCAGATCCGAGTCGAGCTCCAGATGGCTGGCGAAGACGACATTGCCCTCGGGATCGCTGAACTCGACCTGCCGGTCTGCCGTCGCGATGCCCAGCCCGAGGTCGTAGGTGACAGCGCCGGCTCTCAGCGTCGCGCCGCGGAACCGGGCCAGTACACGGTCGGCCCCGGCCCCTTCCGCCGTGATGACGTCGCCCGCCCGGCCCGCGGAATCGGCCTCGATGTAGACCGCCTCCGGGGTCAGCCCGTCCGCGCCGGCTGGCGCGGGGGGCGTCGCTGCGGGCGTCTGCTGCGCCTGGGCGGCACCGGCCAGTGACGACAGCGCGATTGCGGCCGCACCGGCCAGAAGCCGGTAGCGCAAGGCTCCCAAATCGGGCGCGCGGCGGTCACGCTGCATGCAAGAATCACTCTGAAGGGCGGGCGGCCCGGCAAGCCGGGGGACAGGCCGGATCGCTTAGCCGTCTTCGGTATAGAACAGCAAGGTGAAGGCGGCGAGCGCTGTCAGCAAGGGCGGAAGCCATGCCGCCAGCCAGGGCGGGATCACTTCCGCTGAACCGAAGGCGGACGCCGCCTGATTGACGAAGAAGAAGCCGAACCCGAGCACAACGGCCGCGACGCTCATCCGCGCCAGATCGCCCAGCCGCATCAGTCGCAGCGAGAAGGCGGCGGCCAGGATCGACATGGCCGCGAACATCAGCGGCGTGGCCAGCAACTGCTGCAGACGGAGCCGGTAGGCCGTCGAGGAGAAGCCCGCGGCCTCGACCCGGTCGATCTGCGCCGACAAGGACCAGAAGGACGTCGCCTGCGGCCGGGCAAACCGTTCGAACGCCTCTTCGTCGGCCAGGCTCGAGGGCAGGTCGAGGGTGGCGTAGCGCACGGCGCGCTGGCCGATCTCGGCCCCGATCGCATTGACCAGCCGCCAGCTGCCGTTCGACAGGGACGCCGAGTCGGCGTCGATCCGCTCCGAGAACGTCCGCATGCCCGCGGCGTCGTTGGTGTAGATGAAGAAGGTCACGTCCAGCAGCCGTGCGTTGGCCCGATCCTGACGCTCGGCGCGGATGACCATCTGGCGGGTATCATCGCCCTCGCGGATCCAGACAGTCGGGCGGGCCTCCGCCCCGGCCGCCGATCCGGACAGTCGCGCCCGTTCGCGCTGGAACAGGCCGTCGGCGGACGCCGCCAGCGGCCCAAGGGCGGCCACGGTGATCACGCCGAACATCAGCGCCGCGCCGGCCGCCGGCAGGACGAACCGCCAGGCCGAGACGCCCGCCGCCCGCATGGCGATCAGCTCGCTGCGACGGTTCAGGCCGACAAAAGCCGCCAGCGTCCCGAACAGGAAGACGAACGGCAGCAGCTGGATGATCACCTGCGGTGACTTCAGCAGCATCAGCCCGAGGATGCGCACGCCCGACAGGTCGACATCCGAGCCGACGCCGCGCGAAATCTCCACGAAGTCGATCAGCATGATCAGGGCGGCGATGACGCCCAGCGCAATGCCCAGCGACCGCGCCTGCTGCACCAGCACATAGCGTTCGATGCGGCCCAGCCTCAGCCAGGGAACGGGCAGGGAAGTGCGGCTGATCATGCGAAACGCGCCTTCAGCCGCTCATAGGCGGGCCAGACCGGACGCCGGCGGGGCTTCAGCGCCTGGAACAGCAGCCTCAGGGCGATGACGGTCGCCACGATCGGCAGCAGATACTGGAAGATGTTCAGCCACCCGTTCCAGGCGCTGGCGGAGACCACGCCATAGCCGGCGATGCGGACCAGCAGAAACACGCCCGCCACCTTGGCGATTCGCAGCCCGTAGCCCGTCCGGCTGAACGGCCCGCCCAGGATCGCCGTCAGCGCCATGGCCATGGCCATCAGGGCGTAGAGCGGCGCCGACAGCCGGGAATGGCCCTCGGCCATCAGTTCGCCCGCCGATCCGACCCGCTCCAGATCTGCCGGCGACGGGTTGAACAGCTGCGTCAGATAGAGGTCCGACGGCTTGTAGCGGACCCGGTCAGTCACCGCAGTGTACTGGGCGAGAGGCACGTCGTTGCGGCCGAAGGAGAAATATTCCAGCACGCCGCGCGACGAATATCGCTGCCACGAGCCATTCAGCAGAGTGAGATAAGGCTGGCCGTCGATACGGGTGAACCGCGCCTCGGCCGCGTCCCAGGTGGTGATCTTGTCGCCGTCTTCCAGATAGACGAACAGGTTCTTCAGCAGGCCGTTCTGCTCGATCTGCTGGACATAGACCGTCAGCCCGTTGGGGCCCTGGACGAACTGTCCTTCCTCGACCAGCAGGGCGGCCAGATCGGTGCGGACGGCGAAGGCCTCGGCCCGCGACTGACGTTGCGCCCATGGCTGGCCCACCGTGGTGACCACCAGAGTCAGCAAGGCCGCGATCGCGGCGATCCTCACGGCCGGCCGGATCGCCGACCAGCGCGTGACGCCGGAGGCGAACACCGCCGTCAGCTCCTGCTCGCGCTGCAGCCGGGTCAGGGCGATGAGGGCGCCGACGAACAGGCCGATCGGAATGATGACGGCCAGCAGCTGCGGCACGGCCAGCAGGGTCAGCTTGACCATGACCCAGACGCTCTGGCCGCGCTCGACGATGACTTCCAGCTGGTCGAGGCTCTGGCTCAGAATGCCGATTCCGGCCAGCGCGGCGCACGCGCCCACGACGGGGCGGGCGATCTGCCGGAAAAGATAGCCTTGGATCAGGGTCATATGAGGTGGGAAATCACCCGTTGCGGGCGGCGGCGAGGGGGAGCATCTAATACACACCCGAACGCGCCGGTGAAACCGGCCGCGCTCATCCCATCGACACAGAGCCGGGGCGTACCACCCGGCGGGAGTAGTAAATGAAGATCGAGTTCGTCGCGTCCGCGGGCGCTGCTGAGGTTCTGGCCGTTCTGGTCCACGAAGGCCGGGTCCTCTCCGGCATGGGCCCACAGCTCGACACGGCAACCTCAGGTGCGCTGACGAAGGCGATGACGGCTGGCCGCTTCACCGGCGGCTCGAACAGCACGCTGGTGATCGCCGCGCCCGCCGGAGTCGAGGCGGGGACCATCCTGCTCAGCGGCGCGGGCGAATCCGGCAAGTTCGACGACCTCGCCCTCGAGGCCGCCGCCGGTGCCGCCTATCACGCGGTGAAGCTGTCGGGCGCGGCCGTCCTGACCCTCGACGCCGCCCACCTGACCGCCGACCAGGCGGCCCGCGCGGCCTTCGCCGCCCGTCTGGCCGCCTACCGGTTCCTCAAATACCGGACCAAACTGAAGCCCGAGAAGACGCCGTCGATCGAGACAATTCGTGTCGTCGCCGCCGATCCGAAGGCCGCTGAGGCCGCCTGGGCGAACCATGCCGCCGTCGCCACGGCGGTCGAGTTCGCCCGCGACCTCGTCGCCGAACCGGCCAACGTCCTCTACCCGGAAGAGTATGCGAAGCGCGTGAAGGCCCTCGAGAAGCTGGGCCTCGAGGTCGAGGTCCTCGGCGAGAAAGAGCTCGAGAAGCTCGGCTTCCGCACCCTGCTGGCCGTGGGCCAGGGCAGTGTGCGCGACAGCCAGGTCGTCATCATGAAGTGGAACGGCGGCAACAAGGGCGACCAGCCCATCGCCTTCGTCGGCAAGGGCGTGACCTTCGACACCGGCGGCATCTCCATCAAGCCGGCGGACGGCATGGAAGAGATGAAATGGGACATGGGCGGCTCGGCCGCCGTCGTCGGCCTGATGCACGCGCTCGCCGGCCGCAAGGCGAAGGTCAATGCGATCGGCGTCATCGGCCTGGTCGAGAACATGCCGGACGGCAATGCCCAACGTCCGGGCGACGTGGTCATGTCGCTGTCGGGGCAGTCGGTCGAGATCCTGAACACCGACGCCGAGGGTCGCCTCGTTCTGGCCGACTGCCTCTGGTACACCCAGGAGCGGTTCAAGCCGAAATTCATGCTCGACCTCGCCACCCTGACCGGTGCCATGATCGTGGCTCTGGGGCTGGAATACGCCGGGGTGTTCTCCAACTCCGACGAACTGGCGAACAACTTCCTGGCCGCCGGTCCCAAGGTCGGCGAGAACGCCTGGCGGATGCCGATCCCGGCCTTCTACGAGCGCCACATCGACACCCCGATCGCGGACGTGAAGAACACCGGCAACGGCCGCGCCGGCGGTTCGATCACCGCCGCCCTGTTCCTGCAGCGCTTCACCAACGGCGTGCCCTGGGCCCACATCGACATCGCCCCGACCGCCTGGGTCAAGGACAGCCGCAACCCGACCGTTCCGGACGGCGCCGTCGGCTGGGGCGTGCGCACGCTCGACCGGATGGTCCAGGATTCGTACGAGTCCTAGGCCGGGATGATGACCACCACAGTCCCTTCCGGCCCGACAAGAGAACGGATGTGAGTGTCGGTCCGGAAATCTGGTTCTACCACCTTGAGCGGTCGACCCTGGAACAGGTGCTGCCCGGCCTGATGGAGAAGACGCGTGATCGGGGTTGGCGGGCGCTCGTGCGCGCCGCCGACGCCCGTCTGCTCGATGATATCGACGAGCGTCTGTGGACCTATCGCGACGACAGCTTCCTCGCCCACGGCCGGGCGTCCGGGCCGGAAGCGGCGCGTCAGCCCATCCTGCTGACCGAATCGCTTGAGAACCCGAACGACGCTCAGGCGCTGTTCATCGTGGACGGTTCAGAACTGGGCGACACGAAAGGCTTCGAGCGATGCTTCATCATCTTCGACGGACGGGACGAGACGGCGCTGACCGGCGCGCGGGTCCGGTGGAAGTCGCTGAAGGACGCGGGCGCGGCTCTGGCCTACTGGAAACAGTCTCCGGAAGGACGCTGGGAAAAGGCGGCCTGATCGCGGTGCTGGCTCTGGCGGCCTGCGCGGCACCCGCCTCGGAGGCGCTTGCGCCCCGCGCCATCGAGGAAGCCCAGATCAACCAGCCGACCGGCTCGCGCCCGTCGAACCCCACGGCCGACATGTGCCGCGCGGGTGAACTGCAATGGCTGGTCGGGAAACCCAGGACCGACATCCCCGTTCCCGTTGATGTGGTGAACCGGCGCGTCACCTGCACGACATGCCCGGTCACCGAGGACTATTCGCCGACCCGCCTGAACATCTTCTTCAACGAGCAGACCGAAGTCGTCGAACAGGTCCGCTGCGGTTGAGCCCCTCACAGGATACGCGCCGATGAAATTCCAGGCCCTCACCCTCGCCGCCACGGCCCTGCTGATCGCATCCTGCGCACCCGTGGACGCCGGCGACCCGGCACCGATGCCGCCCGAAGACGGTCCGACCCAGTGCAGGGCGGACCAGTATCAGCGCTACGTCGGCCGCAACCGCTCGGAACTGCCGGCGCGCCCGTCGGGCGAGGTGTGGCGCGTGACCTGCACCACCTGCCCGGTGACCATGGACTACAGCCCCGCTCGCCTGAACATCCTGTTCGAGGAGTCCACCGGTGTGATCCGTGAGGTCAAATGCGGATGAGAGCGCTGATCCCCGCCGCCGGCCTCGTGCTCACGGCCTGCGCGCCTGTGGAAGCGACGCCGGACACGACGCCAATCCCGCAGCGCTGCGATGCGGCGGCCGCCCGGTCGCTCATCGGTTCGCATGTCGGCGCGGTGTCCTTCCCGCAGGGCACCGACGTCCGGATCGTCTGCACCACCTGCCCGACGACGAAGGACCTGCGGCCGGATCGGCTGAACGTCCGCTTCGTCGAGGCCACCGGGATCATCGAAAGCGTGGACTGCGGCTGATCCCGCCCGCTCTTGGCGAACGCCGGCTTTCGCGACAAGGTGGCGGTGAGGGCAGGGGAGGCCCCGATCATGCGCAAACTTCTGCTGGCCGGCGTCGCCCTGACCGTATCGCTGATTGGCCCCGCCGCCGTTGCTGACGCGACGGCCGAGCGCGCCATGCTCGACCGGATCGAACGCCCGCAGGTCTGCGGTCCTGCCGTCTCCGCCAACACCGGCACGCCGGTCGCGGACATGGTCATGGTCGAGGGCTTCGGAACCGGCGGTTTCGCCGTCGACACGACCGTCCCCGAAGCCCAGGCATGGTTCAACCACGGGGTCCGGCTGCGCTGGGCTTTTGAACACAAGGAGTCGGTGCGCGCCTTCCGCAAGGCGCGGCTGCTCGACCCGACCTGTGGCATGTGCGCGTGGGGCGAGGCCTGGGCGCTCGGCCCGAACCTGAACGGGGGCGGCAACGACGACGACAGCCAGTCCGCCGCCCTGAAGGCCGCGCGCGATGCCCGTCGGCTGGCGCGCCGCGCGACGCCGATGCAGCGCCAGATGATCGACGCCCTGGTCCAGCGCTATTCGGGGCTGAACGGCTCGCGCGACCGGCGCTTCGCGCAGGCCATGGACCGGATCGCCCGTCGCAACCCCTCGGACATTACGGTCGCGGCCATCACCGCCGACGCATGGATGCTCAAGGCCGATGAATGGTGGGACGACGACGGCAAGGCGAGGGATCCCGGCATCACCCGGGCCATGGGCATCCTCGAACAGGCGCTGGCAGCGGCGCCGAATGATCCGGGCGCCATCCACCTCTACATCCACCTGACCGAATGGTCGGACGATCCGCACAAGGCCATCCCCTACGGCGAGCGTCTGGCCACGCTGGCGCCCGGCGCGAGCCATCTGGTGCATATGCCGTCGCACACCTTCTACCGGGTCGGCCGCTATCGCGACGCCATGATGTCCAACGTCAACGCCGTGGCCCTGGACCGGCAGTACGACCGCCTTGCCCGGCCGCCCGGCGGCGTGCCCGGCATGCCCCTGCACGGCCACAACATCCATTTCGGCATGGGCGGTGCCTTGATGGCGGGCGGGGGCGAGGAAGGCCTGAAGCTCGCCGAATGGTTCCTCGCGACCTATCCGGACATCCCGGCCGACAACATGTGGCGGCAGATGGTCGCCAACAACGCTTACGCCAACTACGGCCGGTTTGGTTCTGCAGAGCAGGTCGCGGCCCTGCCGGAGCCGGCCGCCACCCACCCGATGCTCCGTGTCAGCTGGCGCTATGCGCGGGGCGAGGCGGCTGCGCGGGCGGGTGACGCCGCCGGGGTCCGGGCCGAGGCCGCCGCGATCGAAGCGCTGCGCGCCGACCCGTCGTTTGCTTCTGGACCGATGGCCGCCGAGCGGCGTGACTTCACCGAACTGTCCCAGCGCGTGCTTGAGGGTCGCGCCGCAATGATCGCGGGCGACGCGGACGCCGCCATCGCGGCCTTCTCCCGCGCGGCCGCGATCCAGGGCCAGGGCGAGGAGGGCGGCGATCCGCCGATCGTCTGGTATCCGACCCGCCGCAGCCTCGCGGCCGCCCTGCTGCTGAAAGGCGACGCCGCCGCTGCCCGGGCCAAGGTGCTGGAGCTGATCGAGGACTGGCCGAACGACCCCTACAGCTATTTCGTCCTCGCCGAGGCCGAAGCGGCGCTGGGCGATGCGACCGCCGCCGCCGAGGCGCGCCGCCGGTCGCGGATCGAATGGATTGGCGGGGCCATGGACCTGAAGCTGGCCTGAGCCGGATCAGCCCGGCGCGGCGACCGCCATATTGTCGATCAGCCGGGTGCGACCTAGCCAGGCGGCCGCCAGAATCCGGCCCGGCGCATCGACCCGGCCGCCCTCGAAGACGCCCAGATCGTCTGCGCGACGGACGGCGACATAGTCGACATGGCTGAAGCCGGCCCGCAACAGGGCCTCCCGGGCGTCCCGCTCAACAGAATTCAGCGCCGCCCCGGAAGCGGCCGCCAGTCCGGCCTCCGCGAGCACGCCGTTCAGCTGGCGGGCGATCGCAAGCTCCGGCTCGGACAGGTACGCATTGCGTGACGACAGGGCCAGGCCGTGGCCGTCCCGCATGGTCGGCGATCCCACGATGTCGGTGGGAATATCCAGATCCCGGACCAGCCGCCGCACGACCATCAATTGCTGCCAGTCCTTCTCGCCGAACACGGCCACATCCGCCTGGACCTGGTTCAGCAGTTTGGCGACCACAAGGGCCACCCCGCCGAACATCTGCGGCCGGAAATCGCCCTCCAACCCCTCGGCCGGTCCGCCGACGCGGATCGTGGTCGTCGCGCCCGCCGGGTACATCTCCTCGACCGGTGGCGCGAACAGCAGGTGGCAGCCGGCCTCCGCCAGCAGTTCGGCGTCCCTGGCTTCCTGCCGGGGATAGGTCCCCAGGTCCTCATGAGCCGCGAACTGGGTCGGATTGACGAAGACGCTGGCGACAACCCGGTCCGCCCGCCGGCCGGCTTCCCGCACCAGCGTCAGATGGCCTTCGTGCAGCGCGCCCATGGTCGGCACGAAGCCGACCGTGAACCCTTGTCGCCGCCAGCCGCTTACAGTCTGGCGCAGCGCCGCGATGCTGCGAACCACGGGAAGGGCGTCGGTCTCGGGCATGATGAACGGATTAACCTTCCGGCTTAAGCCTGATTGTGAACCGGGCGGCAAATCTTGCCGTGCCAGTGTCGGCTTATGACGCCCAGCCTCATCATTCGTCCAGTCGTTGTCCTCGTATCGGCGGTCGCCCTGAACGCCTGCGGTATGGTCGACAGCGATCCGAACCGGTTCGAGAACCTGGCCAATTCGGTCGCGGCGATCGACGTGGGCGGCAAGCGCGCCGCCGCCGCGCCGCCGCGCACCGCCGCTGACGCCGGCCTGCGCCCGGCGCTGAGGGTCGAGGTCATGGACCCCCATGCGCTCTGGGACGCCCGCGACGGTCTTGAAGGCGCGGTCGAACGCGCTGCGCCTCAACTGGTCGCCGCCGCCGCGCCCGCTGTCGCCGACGCTGTGGTGCAACAGGTGTCGACGCGGATCGACGCCGCCTCGTCGCGGGCCGGCCTCCGGCCTGCCCTGGCGCCCTCGCGCCCCGCCGCCCCGCGGGCCAGCCGCGGTCTCGTCCAGCTCGGCGCCTATTCCAGCGAAGCCGCCGCCCGGTCGGCCTGGACCCGGCTCAAGTCCGGCGAGGCCGCCTGGGCGCTGAACGGCCTGTCGCCGGTCTATGAGGGCGTCGAGGTCGGCGGTCGCCGTCTGACCCGGCTGAAGGTCGCCGCGCCGGCCTCCGGTGCCGCCGCCGTCTGCGCCGCCGCCGGGATCGACGATCCCTGGTGCAATCGGGTCGCCTGACCCGCGCATCCACAGCCGCCGTCCATCGTGTCGTTGACGTCCGCCCCCGCGGACGCGATTCTGCGCAACTGCGGTCGCGCGTCTGAGTCGGCGGCCGCCAACGGGGCGTGAACATCCATGGCTGACCCTTCGGTCATCGTCGTCGGCAACGAAAAGGGCGGGGCGGGCAAGTCCACCCTCGCCATCCATATCGTCTGCGGCCTGCTGCATGCCGGCCGGCGTGTGGCCATCATCGATCTGGACCTGCGCCAGCGCTCGATGGCCAAATTCTTCGCCAACCGCGCCGCCTGGATGGCCGGCAACAATCAGGTCCTGCCCATGCCGATCGAGCCCGACATGGGCGACGGCAAGGCGCTGGCCAGGGCCGACGAGCAGGAACAGCTCGCACGCTTCCAGGCCGCGATGGCGCAGGCCCGCGCCGAGGCCGATGTCATCCTGATCGATACCCCCGGCGGCGACACCCTGCTGTCGCGCACCGCCCACGGCCTCGCCGACCAGATCGTCACCCCGATGAACGACAGCTTCGTCGACTTCGACCTGCTGGGTCAGATCGATCCGGTCACCCTCGAACTGCTCAAGCCCTCGATCTATTCCGAGAGTGTCTGGGAAGCTCGCAAACACCGGGCGATCACCGACGGCCGCAACGCCGCCATCGACTGGATCGTGGTGGTCAACCGCATGGCCGTCGCCGCCGCCCGCAACCGCCAGCGCCTTGAGGAGCGGATGGAGAAGCTGGCCCGCCGCGTCGGCTTCCGCATCGGCCCCGGCCTGCGCGACCGGGTCATCTATCGCGAGCTCTTCCCGTTCGGCCTGACCGTGGCCGATCTGTCGAATGAGGTTCGCCCGGTCGCCGTCTCCCTCGCCCATGTCGCGGCTCGGCAGGAGATGCGCAACCTGATGCTGGCGCTCGGCCTCGACGGCAGCGCGCTGGACGCCCCGCTGGACGCGGCGGCGTGAGGTCTTGAGCCTGGTCTGGCTGGCGCTGGCGGCGATCGCCGTCTGGGCGCTGGTGCGGCTGGGCCGTCAGACCGAGCAACGGGGCCGGGGCCACTGGCGCGTCACCGCCACCCTGTTCAGCGCGGTTCTGATCGCCGGCGGCGTCCTGCTCGCCGCCCGTGGTTCCTGGCTGCCCGCCGCCGCCCTTGTCGCGGCCGGGATCTGGCTGACCCTGTCCTCGCGCCAGCGCGCGACGGTGCCCCGGACCGAGGCGATGAGCCCCGCCGAGGCCCGCTCCCTGCTCGGCGTCTCCGCCGATGCGACGCCGCAGGAGATCAACACCGCCTGGAAACGGCTGATGGGCCGCGCCCACCCGGACCAGGGCGGCACGGAAGGGCTGGCGTCCCGCCTTAACGCGGCGCGGGACCGGTTGCTGAAGGGTTAGCCGCTTTCCTTCTCCCATTGGGAGAAGGTGGCGCGCAGCGCCGGATGTGGGTCGACTGGTTGAAGCGGCGAAGCCGCCCCCGGTCGCTCGACCCACACCCTTTCGCGCAAGGACGCCGGCTTCGCCGCCGTGCGCTCAAGCCCTCTCCCAACGGGAGAGGGGTCAGCTTTTCGCAGCAGGCTTCTTCTTCACTGGGGCCTTCTTCGCCGCCGCCTTGGGAGCCGCCTTCTTCGCCGCCGGTGCCTTCTTCCCCTTGGCCGGAGCCGCCGCGGCGCGTGCGGCCAGCAGCGGCACGGCGATCTCCATCGTCATGTCCTCGGGCGCCGACCCCTTGGGCAGGGTGGCGTTGATCTTGCCCGACTTCACATAGGGGCCGAACCGCCCCGCCATCACATGCACCGGCTCCCCCGTCTCCGGGTGGGCGCCGAGGTCCTTCAGCGGCGCGGTCGCCGCCCCGCGTCCCGCGAACTTGCCGGCCCGCTTCTCGGCCAGCAGCACCACGGCGCGGTTCAGGCCGATGTCGAACACCTCATCGATGTCGGCGACATTGGCATAGGTCCCGGCGTGCAGCACGAACGGTCCGTAGCGGCCGAGGCCTGCCGAGATCGGCTGGCCGTCCTCCGGATGGATCCCGACCGCGCGCGGCAGGGCCAGCAGGCGCAGGGCCTGTTCCAGCGCCAGGGTCGCGGGCGACCAGCCCTTGGGCAGGGACGACCGCTTCGGCTTCTCCTCGCCGGGGATGGTGGTTTCCACATAGGGGCCGAACCGCCCGATCTTCAGGGCCACGGGCGCGCCGGTGTCCGGATCGACGCCGAGATCGCGGTCCCCGCCGTCCTCGACGCCGGTCGCGGCGCCGAAGCCCCGCGTGTAACGGCATTCCGGATAGTTGGAGCAGCCGATGAAGGACGACTTCATCTTGAAGCTGGCCTTCAGATGCAGCCGGCCCTGTTTGCACAGGGGGCACAGCCGTGCGTCCGTCCCGTCGCCCTTGTCAGGGAACAGGAAGGGGCCGATCGCCGTGTCCAGCTCGTCGATCACGCCCTGGCGCGCGGTGACGGCGTCCGTCGCCGGCTTCAGCTGGCTCCAGAAGTCGCGCAGCACGACCTTCCAGTCGAGGTCCCCGGCCGAGACCTCGTCGAGCCGGGTCTCCAGCGCGGCGGTGAAGTCGTACTGGACCCACTGGGTGAAGAACTGTTCGAGGAAGGCCGTGACCAGCCGCCCGTTGTCCTCGGGGATGAACCGGTTCTTGTCCATGCGGACATATTCACGGTCGCGCAGGGTGGTCAGGATCGAGGCGTAGGTCGACGGCCGGCCGATTCCGAGCTCTTCCAGCTTCTTGACCAGGGTCGCTTCCGAGAAGCGCGGCGGCGGCTCGGTGAAATGCTGGTCGGTGCGGATCGCCTCGACCTTGGCCACGGCGCCTTCCTTCAGTGCGGGCAGGCGGGTGGTGTCGTCCTCGTCGTCGACGCCGTCCTTGGGCTTGTCATCGCGGCCCTCTTCATAAACGGCGATGAAGCCGTCGAAGGCCACCACCTGGCCGGTGGCGCGCAGGCCCGTCTGGCCGTCCGGGGTCTCGACGTCGACCGTGGTCCGGTCCAGCCGGGCGGACTCCATCTGGCTGGCGACCATCCGCTTCCAGATCAGCTCATACAGCCGCGACAGGTCGCCCTCCAGCCGCAGGCTGTCGGGATGACGGGTCAGGTTGGTCGGCCGGATCGCTTCGTGCGCTTCCTGGGCATTCTTGACCTTGGTCTTGTAATATCGAGGTTGTTCCGGAACGTAGGCCGGGCCGAACCGGTCGGCGATGACCTCGCGGGCCTGGGCGATGCCCTCGGGGCTGACCGACAGGCCGTCGGTCCGCATATAGGTGATCAGGCCGCCCGTATCGTCGACGCCCTCATACAGTTTCTGCGCCGCCTGCATGGTCCGCTGGGCGGTGAAGCCCAGCTTGCGCGCGGCCTCCTGCTGCAGGGTCGAGGTGGTGAAGGGCGGCGACGGGCTGCGCTTGACGGGCTTCTTCTCGATCGACTTGATCGTGAAGCTGCCGGCCTTGATGGCGTCGCGCGCGGCGATGGCCATGGCCTCCGAAGTGATGTCCAGCCGCTGCACCCGCTTGCCGGCGTGTTTGACCAGCCGGGTGGTGAAGGGCGGGCTGTCGGCGGCCAGATCGGCCTCGACCGACCAGTATTCCTGGGCCCGGAACGCCTCGATCTCCATCTCGCGGTCGACAACGATACGCAGGGCGACCGACTGCACCCGACCAGCCGAGCGCGCGCCCGGCAGTTTGCGCCACAGCACGGGCGACAGGGTGAAGCCCACCAGATAGTCCAGCGCGCGGCGGGCCAGATAGGCCTCGACCAGTTCCATATCCAGCTGGCGTGGATTGGCCATGGCCTCCAGCACGGCGGATTTGGTGATGGCGTTGAAGGTGACGCGCTCGACGGCGGTGTCCTTGAGCGCCTTCTTCTTCGTCAGGATCTCCAGAACGTGCCAGCTGATCGCCTCACCCTCGCGGTCGGGGTCGGTCGCCAGGATGACGCGGTCGGCCTTCTTGGCCGCCTCGGCGATCTCGGACATCCGCTTGGAGGCGCGGGCGTCGACTTCCCAGCTCATGGCGAAATCGTCGTCGGGCAGCACCGAGCCGTCCTTCGACGGCAGGTCGCGGACGTGACCGTAGGACGCCAGGACGGTGAAGTCCGGGCCCAGATATTTGTTGATGGTCTTGGCCTTTGCGGGGCTCTCGACAACGACGAGGTTCATGCGGGGAGGGGGCCTTGCGCGGGCTCGGAAAGGGGGCGGAACGTGGTTGGCGCGAGCGCCGCTGTCAATCGGCGCTGGAATTCAGGGTGATCGCGCCGCGGCCAGACCGCCCGGCAGAAGCTCGGCGCGACCCACAAGATTGAGCTCCAGCAGGGCCGCCGCCACCGTCCCGATCGGCAGGCCCAACGCCCGGGCCAGTTCGTCGCGCGGCGTCGGCGTGGGCGACAACAGGCCGGCGAGCCGCTCGATCAGTGCCGCCTCGATCTCATCCGGCGCGCCCTCGAACGGATTGTCCGGCGCGGGTTCGCCCAGCATCCGCAGGGTCGAAAAGGCCCGCTCCACATCCTCCAGCCCCTCGCAGAGGATGGCGCCCTGCCGCAGCAGCTCATTCGGACCCCGCGACCGCGGGTCGAGCGGCGAGCCCGGCACGGCGAAGACGTCCCGGCCCTGTTCGCCCGCCAGCCGGGCCGTAATCAATGAGCCGGATCGCAGCTCGGCCTCGACCACGATCACCCCGCGCGACAGGCCCGAGATGATCCGGTTGCGGCGCGGGAAGTCCTTCGCCTGCGCCCGCGCGCCGACAGGGCTCTCCGAGACCACGCAGCCCTGTTCGGCGACCTGGGCATAGAGGTCGGCGTTGTCCGGCGGATAAATGTCGTCCACGCCGCCGCCCAGCACCGCCACGGTCCCGGTCGGCAGGGCCCCGGTATGGGCCGCGGCGTCGATGCCGCGCGCCAGTCCGGACACCACCACATGCCCGGCCTCGCCCAGCTGCTGCGCCAGGCCGCGCGCGATTCTCTGTCCGCCGGCCGAAGCGATGCGCGCGCCGACCACGGCGATGCAGGGGCGCGCCATCAGGCTGGCGTCGCCGAGGGTCCACAGCAGCGGCGGCGGCGGATCGACCGCCGCCAGCATGTCGGGATAGTCCGCGTCGCCCAGAATGATCAGCCGGGCCCCGGCGCGCTCGCCGGCGGCCATCTCGGCCTCGATCCGGTCGACAGGCGGCAGGGCGTGTCCGTGGCGACCGCCGCGCCGGATCAGGTCGGGCAGGGCGTCGAGCGCCCGCTCCGCCGAGCCGAACCGCTCCAGCAGCTGTCGAAACGTCACCGGACCGACCTGGTCGGTCCGCGCCAGACGCAGGCGCGCGAAACGCTCTGCGTCCGGAAGGGTCACCCCTTCTTCGCGCCGATCCGGGGCTCGGTCCCCTTCAGGATGCGGGCGATGTTCTCATGGTGCCGGATCCAGATCAGCAGCGCCGTGGCCGCCGCGAGCGCGAGAATCGGGCCTGACGCCGGCAGGCCCATCACCGGCAGGGGCAGGAGGGCGAACAGGGGCGCCATCGCTGCTGCGACCAGCGCGGCGAACGACGACATGCGGAACAGGGCCGCCACGATCAGCCAGGTCGCGCCCGCCATCAGACCCAGCGGCCAGGCCGCGGCCAGCAACAGGCCGAAGAAGGTCGCCACCCCCTTGCCGCCCTTGAAGCCGAGCCAGACGGGGAACAGGTGGCCGAGGAAGGCCGCGCCACCCGCGACCGCGGCGATGGCCGGCACGCCCGGGAACAGCGCCCGCGCGATCAGGAAGGCCGCCGCGCCCTTGCCGGCGTCGAGGATCAGGGTGGCGAAGGCCAGATCCTTGCGCCCGGTCCGCAGGACGTTGGTCGCGCCGATATTGCCGGAGCCGATGCTGCGCACATCCTCGCCCGTCGCGAGACGGGTCAGAATGACGCCGAACGGAATGGAGCCCAGCAGGTATCCGCCCACCGCTGCCAGCGCGAGCGTCCCCAAGGCCGGGCCGACCAGATCCTGCAAGTGATTCGCTCCCTCTTAGCGTGTGTCGTGTACGATGCGTCCGCCGACGACCGTGAGCAAGACCTTGCCCTGCAATCGCCGCCCGTCGAACGGCGAGTTCTTCGACTTGGACTTCAGCGCGTCCGCGTCGATCATCACCGGCGCGCCCGGATCGAACAGGATCAGGTCCGCCGGCGCCCCGGCCGCCAGTACGCCGGCGTCCAGTCCCAGCAGGGTCGCCGGGCCGTGGGTCAGGGGCCGCAGGATGTCGAGCAGCTCCAGCCCGTCCTCATGGTGCAGCGTCAGGGCGGCGGGGAGCAGGGTCTCCAGCCCGACCGCGCCCGGCGTCGCCTCGGCGAAGGGCCGGCGCTTGTCCTCGGCGGGGGCGGGGGCGTGGGCCGAGGTGATGGCGTCGATCAGGCCATCGCGGACCGCCTCGATCAGCGCCTGCCGGTCGCTCTCGGGCCGCAGCGGCGGGTCCAGACGGTAGAAGGTCCGGTAGTCGCCGATATCGATCTCGTTGAAGCACAGGTGGTTGATCGACACCGAGGCGGCGACTTCAAGCCCTTTCGCCCGGGCCCGCGCCAGCGTCTCCAGCGCGCCCTCGGTCGAGATCTGGTCCACGAGGAAGCGCGCGCCCGTCTGTTCGACCAGCGCCAGATCGCGCTCCAGCTGGATGCGTTCGGCGATGGCCGGCGCCGAGGCCAGCCCCAGCCGGGTGGCCAGTTCGCCCGAGGTCGCCACCGCGCCCTCGCTCAGCCACGGATCAGCCGGACGGCAGGAGATCAGGGCGTTAAAGGCGGCGGCGTAGCTCATCACCCGCTGCAGGGTGCGGGTGTTGGCGATGACCCGGTCCACGTCGGTGAAATAGAGGGCTCCGGCCTCGTCCATCAGGCCGATCTCGGCCATCCGCGCGCCGTCCCGCGCCTTGGTCGCCGCGCCTGCCGCCCGCACATTGACCAGACCCAGCGCCGCACCGCGCCGCAGGATGAATTCGATCATCGCCGGATCGTCGATGGCGGGATCGGTGTCCGGCTGGATGACGATGGTGGTCACCCCGCCCGCCGCCGCCGACAGGCTGGCCGACTTCAGCGTCTCCCTGGGCTCCGCGCCCGGCTCGCCGGTCTTGACCCGGATGTCGATCAGGCCCGGCGACAGGCACAGGCCCCCCGCGTCGATGACCGTCACCCCCGCCGGAGCGACCGCGCCGCCGCCGTGGATGACCTCGGTGATCCGCCCGTCCTCCACCAGCACCGCGCCGGGACCGTCATAGTCCGTGGCCGGATCGAGAATTCTCGCATTGAGGATGGCAAGCTTGTTCATGCCCTTCCCCCCTTGCGGGGGAAGGTGGCAGGCGAAGCCTGACGGATGGGGGGTGCAACACCGGCCCGCCCCAGTTCGCTCATCGCCTCACAATCCATTCGGGGCGACCAGCCCCCCCATCCGAGCCGCTCCGCGGCCCACCTTCCCCCGCGAGGGGGGAAGGGAACACAAAGAGCGTCCATCAGGAATCTCCATCCAGCCGTGCGGAGAGCGCCGCCAGCACCGCCATCCGTGCCGCCACGCCCATCTCGACCTGATCCTGGATCAGCGACACCGTCAGATCGTCGGCCACATCGGAATCGATCTCGACCCCCCGGTTCATCGGCCCCGGATGCATCACCTTCGCCCCGGCGTTGGCCCAGGACAGCTTCTCGCGGTCCAGACCCCAGAAGCGGAAATATTCGCGGGTTGAGGGGATCAGCGCCCCCTCCATCCGCTCCAGCTGCAGGCGCAGCATCATCACCACGTCGCAGCCCCTCAGGCCTTCGCGCATGTCGTGGAAGACCTCGCAGCCCCAGCGGTCGGCGTCGCCGGGCACCAGGGTCGGCGGCCCGATCAGCCGCACCCGCGCCCCCATCATCGACAGCATCGACACATTGGACCGCGCCACCCGGCTGTGGGCGATGTCGCCGCAGATCGCCACCGTCAGCCCGCCCACGTCCCCGAAGGCCCGGCGCAGGCTCAACAGGTCCAGCAGGGCCTGGGTCGGATGCTCGTGCCGTCCGTCGCCGGCGTTGACCACGGCGCAGCCGACCTTCTGCGAGAGCAGGGCCGCGGCGCCCGACGCCCCGTGCCGCACCACCAGCACATCCGGCTTCATGGCGTTCAGCGTCGCCGCCGTGTCGATCAGGGTCTCGCCCTTGGCCGTGGACGAGGTGCGCGGGCTCAGCGCCGTCACATCCGCCCCCAGCCGCTTGGCCGCGATCTCGAACGAGGCGCTGGTCCGGGTCGAGTTCTCGAAGAACAGGTTCATGACCGTCCGCCCGCGCATCAGGTCGAGCGACTTGGAGGACTGGCGATTGAAGTCGACGAAGGCGTCGGCGAGATCGAGCAGCGGCGGGGTCGTCGCGGCGTTCAGATCGCCGGCGGACAGGAAATGGCTGCGCGGGAACGGCGCCAGCCGCTCGAGAATCAGATCGGTGAGTGCGGCAGGCTGGCTCATCGAGGCCCGCCTATAGGGCCGTGCGCGCCGGAACGGAAGCGGCCCATGTTCAGATCCTGTGCTCAGATGTAGCCGAACAGGGCCAGCAGGATCGGAATGGTGAAGGCGCTGACCACCGTGGTCAGGGCCACCACCCCCGCCATCAGCGGCGCATCGCCCCCCATCTGCCGCGCCATGACATAGGACGCCGCCGCGCCCGGCGAGGCACCGGCCAGCAGCGCCAGCCCCTGCGCCATCCGGTCTCCGCCCAGCACCCCGGTGAACCAGTACATGCCCACCGGCAGGACAATCAGCTTGATCACCGTCACGGTCAGCATCAGCACGGGCCGCGACGCCGCATAGCGGAAGCTCAGCCCCGCACCGGCCGTGATCAGCCCCAGGGCGATGGCACCCGGCCCCATCAGGTCGAAGACGCCCATCACCAGATCGGGCTTCGGCACGCCCGTCAGATTGAGCGCCGCCCCGATTCCGCAGGCCCAGATGATCGGATTGCGCAGCAGCGACGACAGCGCCAGCCGCCAGCCGCCGCCCTGTCCCGCGCCCCATCGGGCCAGCACCAGCACGCAGACCACATTCAACGCCGGCGCCAGCACCCCGAACGCCACCGCCGCCACGCCCAGCCCCCGCTCTCCGAAGATCGCCCCGGCCACGGGCAGAAAGACGAACCCGTTCCATCGGATCACGCCCTGGAAGACGCTGGTGAAGGCCGGGTCGCTGATGCGCAGCATGGGCTTGGCCAGCACCGTCAGCAGGGCCACAGTCAGGGCGACCGCCACCGTCGCCATGGCCACCGGCCCGGCCGCGCCGCCCGCGAAGTCCGCGCGCCACACCGCCGGGATCAGAAAGGCCGGATAGAAGGCGAAATAGGTCAGCCGCTCGACCGCCCGCCAGCCGTCGTCATCAAGGAAGGCGCGCTTCTTCAGGCCCCAGCCCAGCGCGATCATGGCGAAGACCGGCACGATGCCGGTGAGCAGGGCGCTCACGCCCTCAGCCGGTCCAGCGCGCCCTGCAATATCCAGGCAGCGGCGGTGCGGTCGATCACATTGGCGCGTCGCTTGCGGTTCAGATCCAGCTCCTCGATCAGGAACCGCTCGACCGCGCTGGTCGACAGCCGCTCGTCCTGGAAGGCGCAGGGCACGGCGCGGATGCGCTGCAGATTGCGGGCGAAGGCCCGGCACGACTGCGCCCTCGGCCCCTCGCTGCCGTCCATGTTCAGCGGCAGGCCGATCACCAGCCCCGAGGCCTTGCGCCCGTCCATCAGCTTGAGCACGGCGTGGGCGTCGTCGGTGAATTTCGTCTTGCGGACCAGCGACAGCGGGCTGGCGATCATCCGCGTCGTGTCGCTGACCGCCACGCCGATGGTCTTTTCGCCCAGATCCAGCCCCAGCCACGGGGTGCCCGGCGGGGTGGAGGCGGCGAGGTCTTCGAGCGATAGAACTGTCACGGCTTGGCGGTAGGACTGGCGAGCCGCCCTGTCAAAGTGCAAGCTGCGCCGTCGTTGTTGGGAGAACCTCCGATGAAGCCCGTCACCTTCCTCGCCGCCCTGCTCGGACTGGCCGCCTGCGATGCCCAGGTCGAGAGCCGCAAGGCCGCCATTCCCGCCGAACAGACGGCTCCCGCCGCCGCGCCCCTGACCGCCGCAGGCCCCGCCGCCACGGTCCAGCCCGACACCGAAGAGGGCAACCAGTGGGCCGCCGCCGTGGTCGAACTGACCCCGCTGATGCGTCAGGGCGACCGCACGGTGAAGATGTTCGGCACGGCGGGCGGCGATCCGGCCATGAATGGCCTCTACACCCACGTCGCCTTCTTCGATTCGCCGGCCGAGGGCTGGCGCGTCTTCCGCATCGGCGACTTCCTCGACTACCGCGTCCTCTCCGAGGTGCCGGGCCGGGTCGATCTGGAGATCAACGAGAGCGTGATGGACGAGGCCTCGGGCAATATCAGCAGCCGCACCCGGCGGATCATCGTCGGCTGGGCGGTCGCCACCGACGGCTCGGTCCCGGCCACGGTGACGGTCACACCGGCGCAGTGACGTCAGAATCCTTGTGAAAGCGGGGCCGGGCGGCTAATCCCGCCCGTTCTGGTTTCGCATTTGGAGGGCCGCATGGCCATCGACGCCGCGACCGTGCGCCGCGTGGCGCACCTCGCCCGCATCAAGACCCCGGAAGACCGTCTGGAGCCGCTCGCCGCGGAGCTGAACGGCATCCTTGCCTGGATCGAGCAACTCAATGAGGTCGACGTCGCCGGCGTCGAGCCCATGACCTCCAACGTCGCCCAGCCGATGCGCCTGCGCGACGACGTTGTGACGGACGGGGACAAGGTCGCCGATGTGCTCGGCAACGCCCCGCGCTCCGCCGACGGCTTCTTCGTCGTGCCCAAGGTGGTCGAATAGAATGTCCGACCTGACCAAGCTCACGCTCAAGGCCGCCCTCGACGGCCTCAAGGCCCGCGACTTCTCGTCCGAGGAGATCACCAAGGCCTTCGTCGCCAATATCGACGCCGCCAATCCGCGCCTGAACGCCTTCGTGGTCCAGACCACGGACAAGGCGCTGGAGATGGCCCGCGCCTCCGACGCCCGTCTGGCCAAGGGGGAGGGCGGTGCCCTCGAAGGCGCGCCGCTGGGCATCAAGGACCTGTTCTGCACCGACGGTGTCCAGACCACCGCCGGCTCCAACATGTTGCGCGGCTTCGTCCCGCCCTATGAGTCCACCGTCACCGCCAACCTCTGGCGCGACGGCGCGGTCATGCTGGGCAAGCTCAACATGGACGAGTTCGCCATGGGCTCGTCGAACGAGACCAGCGCGTTCGGCCCGGTCGTCAACCCATGGAAATCAACAACGTCCAACGCTGACCTGACCCCGGGCGGCAGTTCGGGCGGTTCGGCCTCGGCCGTCGCCGGCGACCTCTGCCTCGCCGCCACCGCCTCGGACACCGGCGGCTCGATCCGCCAGCCCGCCGCCTTCACCGGCACGGTCGGGATCAAGCCCACCTACGGCCGTGCCAGCCGCTTCGGCATGGTCGCCTTCGCCAGCTCGCTCGACCAGGCCGGCCCGATCACGAAGACCGTCGAGGACGCCGCCATCCTGCTGCGCGCGATGTGCTCCTGGGACCCGAAGGACGCCACCAGCCTCGACGTCGAGACCCCCGACTGGACCCGATCCCTCGGCCAGTCGGTCAAGGGCCTGCGCATCGGTGTGCCGAAGGAATACGTCGTCGACGGCATGCCCGCCGAGATCCAGGCGCTGTGGGACCAGGGCATTGCATGGCTCAAGGCCGCTGGCTGCGAGATCGTGCCGATCAGCCTGCCGCAAACGAAATACGCCCTGCCGGCCTATTACATCATCGCCCCGGCCGAGGCCTCGTCCAACCTGGCCCGCTACGACGGCATGCGCTTCGGCCATCGCGCCGAGGGCACGACCAGCCTCGCCGACCTCTACGAGACCAGCCGCGCCGAGGGCTTCGGCAAGGAGGTCCAGCGCCGCCTGACCATCGGGGCCTATGTGCTCTCGGCCGGCTTCTATGACGCCTACTATGTCCGGGCGCTCAAGGTCCGCCGCCGCATCGCCATGGATTTCGACGCCGTCTGGGACAAGGTCGACGCCATCGTGACGCCGTCCACCCCCTCGGCCGCCTTCGCCCTGGGAGACAAACAGATCGACCCGCTGCAGATGTATCTGAACGACATCTTCACCGTCACCGCCAACCTCGCCGGCCTGCCGGGCATCTCCGTCCCCGCCGGCTTCGACAAGGGCGGCCTGCCGCTGGGCCTTCAGGTAATCGGCAAGGCGTTGGACGAGGCGACGGTGTTCCAGGTGGCCAGCGCTCTGGAAGACGCGGCGGGGTTCGTCGCGAAGCCGGAGAAGTGGTGGTGATTGGCTGAGGGAGGGATCACCCCCCGCCGTCGCCGGCCCCGCGGGCGATCGGCCGCCAGTCACGCACGAACTGCTCCAGCAGCCGCACCGCGAACCCGGCCGAGCCCGCCGGCTTCCAGTCGCTGGGACCGCCATAGGCCATGTTGGCGATGTCCAGATGCGCCCACGGGATGTCGCGGCTGATGAACTCCCCGATGAACCACGCGCCCGTCCCGGCGCCCGCGCCACCCGCGCCCGAGTTGACGATGTCGGCGATGGTCGATGAGATATCCTGCGCATAGCTGGCGTGCAGCGGCAGCCGCCACAACAGTTCGCCGGTGCTCCGGCCGGCCGCGTCCAGCTGGTCCGCCAGCGCGTCATGCCGGCTGAACAGTCCCGCATAGTCGTCGCCCAGCGCCCCGCCGACGGAACCGGTCAGGGTGGCCACGTCCACCACGACCGCCGGGTTCAGATTGCGTTCGGTCCAGACCAGGGCGTCCGCCAGAACCAGCCGCCCCTCGGCGTCGGTCGAGACGATCTCGATGGTCTTGCCGTTCATGGCCGTCAGCACATCGCCCGGACGCGTCGCGCCGCCGTCGGGCATGTTCTCCGCCAGGGCCGAGACGGCGACGACGTTCACCGGCGCGCCGGACCGGGCGAGGGCCAGCACCGCGCCAGTGACGGCGGCGGCCCCCGACATGTCCATCTTCATATTGCCCATGCCGGCACCCGGCTTGATCGATATGCCGCCGGAGTCAAAGGTGATGCCCTTGCCGACCAGCGCGATCGGGCCACCCTCGGGCGCCCCCGCGCCGCGATAGCGGATCACCAGAAGCCGGGGCGGACGCTCCGACCCCTGGCCGACGCCGAGCAGGGCGCCCATGCCCAGCCGCTCCATGGCCGGCACGTCCAGAACCTCGACGGTCACGCCGCGGACCCCGGCGAAGGCGGCCCGCGCGCGATCAACGAAGGTCTCGGGATAAACGACATTGGCCGGCTCATTGGCGATGTCGCGCGTCCAGGTCATGGCCTCGACCAGAGCCGCGCCGCGCCCCTCGAAGGTGGACCGCGCCGCGCCGGCCGCGTCCGAGACGAAGGTCACGGTCCCGCCCGTCGCCGTCGCCTGCCGCGTCGAGCGGTACAGGTCCGACCGGTAGTGGCCGATGCCCATCCCGGTGGCGAAGCCAGCGACGGTCTCCGCCGGCAGACCGCCGGCCAGCACCGTGATCGGCCCGTCGTCGCTCATCAACGCCCGCCCCGCCACGGCGCCGCTCCACTGGGCCTCGCCGGCGTCCGGGGCCGCGCCCAGACCCACCAGCAGAATGCGATCCCAGGCACCGATGCCCCGAAGCGTCAGGGTTTGACGCGCGCGATAGCCGAACTCGGCCGAAGCGGCGGCCCGTTCGACGCCCTGCCGCGTCGCCTCATCCAGTCCCGCGCCCCGCGTCGCCAGATCCCCGGCCGCGCCCAGCGGCAGCACCAGGGTTCCACCGGCCGCAGGCGCGCTTTCCGCGAAGGTCACCGTCCGCGACGGGGTCGCGGCCGCCTGGGCGGCACGGGCGTTGGTCTGGGCGAAGGCCGTCTGGGGGACGGTCATCATGAGCACGCCCGCAAGGACGGCGGCGGATACGACGAGCGAACGGGGGCGGGTCATGTCGGGAACACTCTCTGACGGATGGATGAATGCGCGGTGTTCGCCGACTTTGCGATGCGGCGTCCGGTCGGGGCAATGCGACCAAGTGCGTCGCGCTGCACATGAATGATCCGCAACAATTCCGCGCCGCGCGCGCCGCTTTGCCCTCCCACCGCGGCCCGACAGCCGCTATGTGAAGTCCATGACCGACACGACCACGACCTCCAAACTCATCCAGGGCCGCACCGGCCCGTGGGAAATCGTCATGGGGCTGGAGATCCACGCCCAGGTGGCGTCGAAGGCCAAGCTGTTCTCGGGCGCCGCCGTCGGCTTCGGCGCGGGTCCGAACGAGCAGGTGTCGCTGGTCGACGCCGGCTTCCCCGGCATGCTGCCGACGCTCAACAAATACTGCGTCGAACAGGCCGTCCGCACCGGCCTGGGCCTCAATGCGCAGATCAACAAGCGCAGCCAGTTCGACCGGAAGAACTATTTCTACCCCGACCTGCCGACCGGCTATCAGATCAGCCAGCTCTACTTCCCCATCGTCGGCGAGGGCGTCGTCGAGGTGGAGGCCGAGGACGGCTCCTTCTTCAACGTCGGCATCGAGCGGCTGCATCTGGAGCAGGACGCGGGCAAGCTGATCCACGACCTGTCGCCGACCCAGAGCTACGTCGACCTGAACCGCGCGGGCACGGCCCTGATGGAGATCGTGTCGCGTCCGGACATCCGTTCGCCTGAAGAAGCCGTGGCTTACGTCAAGAAGATCAGAACCATCCTGATCTACCTCGGCACCTGCGACGGCGACATGGAGAAGGGCAATCTGCGCGCCGACGTGAACGTCTCGGTCTGCCGCGAGGGCCAGTACGCGAAATTCAAGGCGACCGGCGATTTCAGCCATCTGGGCACGCGCTGCGAGATCAAGAACGTCAACTCGTTCCGCTTCATCTCCCAGGCCATCAACTATGAGGCCCGGCGCCAGATCGAGATCCTCGAGGACGGCGGCAAGATCGATCAGGAGACCCGCCTCTACGACCCGACGGCCGGCGAGACCCGTTCGATGCGGTCCAAGGAAGAGGCGATGGACTATCGCTACTTCCCCGACCCCGACCTGCTGCCGCTCGAGCTGGAACAGGCCTGGATCGACGACATCAAGGCCAGCCTGCCCGAACTGCCGGACGAGAAGCGCCGCCGGCTGATGGCCGACTACGGCCTGTCGCAATACGACGCCGTGGTCCTGATCTCGGAACAGGCCAAGGCCGACTATTTCGAAGCCGCCGCCAAAGGCAGGGATGCAAAGCTGGTGTCCAACTGGGTCACCAACGAGCTGTCGGCCCGCCTCGCCGCCGACCACCTCGACTTCGACCAGAGCCCGGTCCCGGCCGCCCACGTCGCCCAGCTGGTCGAGCTGATCGAGACCAACGTCATCTCGTCGAAGATCGCCAAGCAAGTCTTTGACCTGGTCTGGTCCGGCGAAGGCTCGCCCGCAGAAGTCGTCGAGAAGCACGGCCTCAAACAGGTCACCGACACCGGCGCGATCGAAAAGGCCATCGACGAGATCATCGCCGCCAACCCCGACAAGGCCGCAGCCGTCGCCGAAAAGCCCCAGTCGCTCGGCTGGTTCGTCGGCCAGGTCATGAAGGCCACCGGCGGCAAGGCCAACCCGGCCGCGGTGAATGACATCCTGAA
>JAUYAG010000029.1 GCA_030693575.1 Brevundimonas sp.
CGCGGACCGGGCCGGACCGTGTGCTGCGCGTGGCCCTGGCCGGATGCGGCGTGGTCGGCGGCGGCGTGCTGCCCCGCCTGCTGGCCGATCGGCGGTTCGAGGTTGTCGGCGTTCTGGTGCGCGCGCCGGACAAGGTCCGGGACACCGACATCCCCGCCGGCCTGGCGGTGTCGGACCCGGCGGCCCTGCTGGCGCGTGAGCCGGACATTCTCGTCGAGGCGATCTCGGACGCCTCCACCGGGCTCGCCCTGATCCGGGCGGCGTTGACGCGGGGGATCGACGTGGTCAGCGCCAACAAACAGGCGGTCGGCGCCGACCTGTCCGCCCTGCTCGAGCTGGCCGCGGCGGGCGAAGCGCGCCTGCTCTACTCCGCCAGCGTCGGCGGCGGCGCGCCGCTGATCGAGACGGTCCGTCGGGCCCGCGATCATGGCGCGGTGGTGCGGATCGAGGCGGTGCTCAACGGCACCTGCAACTTCATCCTCAACCGGCTTGCCGACGGTCAGCCATTCGCGGACGCATTGACGGCGGCGGGCGCGGCCGGCTTTGCCGAGGCGGACCCGTCCGCCGATCTGACGGGCCTCGACGCCGCCGCCAAGCTGGTCATCCTCAGCCATGAGGCGCTGCAAGGACGGCCGGCGGTGGATGCCGTCGCGCGCGATGCGCTCGGTCCCGATGTGTCGCTGCCGGCCGGTCGGGTACGGCAGCTGGCCAGGCTGGATGTCCGCACGGGCGAGATCGGCGTCACCCTTCGCAGCGTCGACGGCGATCCGCTGTTCGCTGACCTGGAAGACGAATGGAACGCCCTGCGGGTCACCACCGGCGATGGCCGGGTCTTTACCGCGCGGGGTCGGGGCGCCGGTCGCACGCCGACGGCCGAGAGTGTCTGGGCGGACCTGACGGACCTCGCCGGCCCCCACGCCTGACAAAAGAAGACGCCGCCGGTTCCGAAGAACCGGCGGCGTTCAAGTCGCCTTGATCAGGAGAGATCAGAAGCGGTAGCGGGCGCCGACGAAATACTGCCGGCCGGTGTGGTGATAGACCGAGGTGCTCTGGCGCTCGAGCCCGTCGCCGACGAATTGGTGGTTGAACTCGTCGGTCAGGTTCAGGGCTTCAAACGTCACCTCGACCTGGTCGCTGATCTGGTACGAGGCGGAGGCGTCGATGTTGAGCGTCTCCTGTTTGCCTTCGATCGAGTTGCCGTTCCGGCCGGGCACGTTCTGGGTATAGCTGTCACGGGCGGCTGCCGAGACGCGCGCCGAGAAGCGGTCGTCTTCATAGTAGAGGGTGGCGTTCCACGAGACCGGCGACAGGTTGACCAGGTCCTCGGTCTGGAACGCCGTGCACAGGGCATTGGCGCAGTAGTCGATCTCCGATTCCACGAACGTGTAGTTCAGTTGGACCCCGAGGTTGGAGAACGGCCCCGGCAGGAAGCGGAAGGGCTGCTGATAGCTGATCTCGAAGCCTTTCAGCGGGCCACCTTCGGTGTTCACCGCGGCGGTCAGCTGGAAGATCGTGCTGGCCGAGCAGGCGCCGGTGCAGAGCCCCGGCGCGAAGGCCGAGGGGTTCAGCGTGGTCAGGCTGCTATAGGGCAGGTCCTGGCGCAGGATCTGGATGTAGCTGTCGATGTCCTTGTAGAAATACGAGAAGGACAGCAGGCTTTCCGGCGCGAAATACCACTCGACGCTCATGTCGTAGGTGGTGGCCCGGAACGGCTCCAGCTTCACATTGCCGATCGTGGCTGTGAAGTTCGGGCCGGTCGCGGCCAGCGAAGTGACGGGCACCAGATAGTTGGTGCCGGCGAAGGTGTTGCCGATCTGGGGCCGGGCCATGACCTTGGCGACACCGAAGCGCAGGATCAGGTCCTGGACCGGTTCGAGCGCCAGGTTCATGGACGGCAGGGTGTCCATGTATTCGTTTTCACCGGTCACGAGCGTGCCGCCGCCGGTCGAGCTGTAGCCCTGGGCGTTGAGCACGGTCTGGACCTGGCGCACCCCGACGTTGCCGCGGAAAGGCATGTCCCACAGCAGGGTGTTGAAGTCAGCCTGCAGATAGACCGCGAAGTCTTCCTCATTGATGACGCGGTTGCTGCCGCGGGCGTTGCCGTTGGTGATGCCCGTCAGGCGGAAGTCGCCGCCAGCAGCGCCGGTGTCGCAGTTGCAGTAGATGTTGAACAGCGAGGCGATGGCGTTGAGGTCCGGCCGCACCCAGTTGGTCGGCGTGCCGGCCGGAACCAGATTCACGCCGAAGCCGGTCAGCAGGTTCGAGATGTTGGCCACGGTCGTGCCGCCCGGCAGGGCGGGAACGACCGTCTCGTCGGTCCGGCGCATTTCGGCTGAGCGGGAGTCGTAGCTCTTCCAGTTGATGCCAGCCTTGAAGGTGAGCCAGTCCGAGGCGTCGTATTCGATATCGCCCTGAAGGGACTCGAACAGGGTGTCGACGCTGTTGGGCCGGAGGCGGATTTCCGACCTCGGCACAGCCAGGCCCGTCTGGCGCCACTCCCACTGGGTCGGGTCGGCGACGTCGAAGCCGTAGCTGAGAACCGGGGCGTTGGGGTTGCCCCGGAAGTCCCAGGAATAGCCGGCGACGTTCGAGCGATCGAGCGTGACCGTGGTCTGGATCGGGTTGTCGAAATTCGACTCCGCCCGGCCGTAGTACCAGCTGCCGCGCAGGCGATCGCTGAAGTCATGCTCGGCCGTCAGGCTCCATTGCAGGAACTCGGTCGACAGGACGTCGAAGCGGCTTTCCGAACGGATGTCGACGTTGTCGAACAGGCCGTAGACCAGCATGCCGTTCTCGACGGCAGCCTCGCGGACGTGAATCTGTGTCTGGCCGCCGGCCGCAGCGTTGCGGCTGAACGACAGGGATTCGAGGAAGTCCTCCTGACGGGTCGCGTCCAGTTTGGAATAGAGCACGTCGACCGAGAACAGGGTGCTGTCCGCGGGCCGCCACTGGAACGCACCGGTGACGCCCAGCCGTTCCTGGGTATGGCTCAGGCGGCCGTAGCGGGGCAGGCGGGGGATGAAGACATTGGCCTGGTTGGCCGTGTTGTAGGCGGCGATATTGGCCGCGGTGTTCGCCGGGCGCGCGACGCCCGTGGCGCAGTTGGCGGCGCTGGCGCCGTTGGCGGTGCCGGACGGGTTAACGGGCGCGACGCCGACCGGCGAGCAGAAGCCGCCGCTGTTGGTGGCGCCCGGCGCCGCGGCCGGAGCCCAGCGCACGGAGCTGAAGCCTTCCTCGAGCGAGTCACGCTCGCTGTAGGCGACCGAGAACAGGGCGCCGAACTGATCGTTTTCACCGAACCGGTCGCTGATCAGGAAGGCCGTTCGCGGGCTCCAGGACTCCGACAGGTCGTTGTAGCCGCCCTGGAACGAGGCGGCCATGGTGAAGCCATCGTAGTCGAACGGGCGGGTCGCCTGCAGGTCGACCGTGGCGCCCAGCGAGCCCTCTTCGGTCTCGGCGGCGGCGGTCTTGCGCACCGTGATGCGGCTGAACAGTTCGGAGGCGAAGACGTTGAAGTCGAAGCCACGACCGCGGTTGGCACCGCCCGAGGAGTCGGTGCCGCCGGCGGTGGCCTGGGCCTCCATGCCGTTGATGCGGGTGCGGGTGAAGTCCGAGCCGAGACCGCGGACGGTGATCGAACGGCCCTCGCCGGCGTCACGGTCGATGGCGACGCCCGGGACGCGCTGGATCGACTCGGCCAGGTTCAGGTCGGGGAAGTCGGCGATGTCCTCGGCGACGATGACGTCGATGACGTTGGCGTCGCGCCGTTTGGCGTCGAGGCCGGCGGTCAGACTGGCGCGGAAGCCCGTGACGACGATCTCGTCGATCTCGGACGCTTCTTCCTGCGGCGGCGCGGTCTGGGCCGCCGCGGCACCGACGCCCAGTCCCAGCGACAGGGCGACGGCCAGGCCGGACGCTCCGGCGAACAGGCTACGACGAAGAGTGCGGGTCATCCCCGGCTGAATGGCTTGCAACATATGCTCCCTCCCAATGGGCATACAGAACGCCGAGGTAGCCCCGGTCTATGTGTTTTTGCGACCCGGCGTCTTTGGCCCAATCGTTTGACACCGGTGTCATCTTCGCGTGGAATAGGCTCTGACACCGGTAGCAATCACGAGCCTAACCCGATGATCCGTGTTTTCGCAAGCCCGCTTCGCCATCTCGCCGCCACGATTGCTGCGGTAACGGCGATCGGCGTGTCGTGGGAAGCACACCCGGCGACAGCGCAGGTCGCGGACGGTGTCCTCGCCTTTCCCGGCGCGGAGGGCGCGGGCCGCTTCGCGCTGGGCGGCCGCGGCGGGCGGGTGCTGCGCGTGACCCATCTCGGCGATGCAGGACCGGGCAGCCTGCGCGCGGCCGTCGAGGCTGACGGCCCCCGCACGGTCATCTTCGACATCGGCGGCGTGATCCGCCTGGCCTCTCCCCTGACAATCCGGCGCGGGCGGATCACGATCGCGGGCCAGACCGCGCCCTGCGGCGGCATCACCCTGCGCGATCATCCCCTGGTCATCGCGGCCGATGATGTGGTCGTCCGTCACCTGCGGTCGCGCCTCGGTGACGAAAGCGGAGTGGAGGCTGACGCCGTCTCTGTCGAACGCGGCCGGCGGATCATCCTCGACCATATCTCCGCCTCCTGGTCGGTCGACGAGACCCTGTCGGTCGGCAGCCGTTACAGCCCGCCCGAGCGCGGCATCTATGATGTCACCGTGCAGTGGTCGCTGATCGCGGAATCGCTGAACGCCTCGGGCCACGCCAAGGGCGAGCACGGCTACGGCTCGCTGGTGCGCGGCGGCCACGGCGCGCGCATGACCTTCCACCACAATCTCTGGGCCGCGCACCGGGCGCGGATGCCGCGTCCCGGCAACTACAATCCGCCCGAGGTCGACCCCGAGGGTCCCCGGTTCGAGTTCCGGTCCAACGTCTTCTACGACTGGAGCGGGGGCCATGCGGGCTACAATGCCGACACCGAAAGCCGGTCGGCCTACGCCTTCATCGGCAACGCCTACATCCCCGGGCCGGACTCGGTCGGGCGTTGGGCGTTCGAGGAATCCAATCCGCTGGCCCGCGCATGGTTCGAGGGCAATGCGATGGACGGCGTCGTCCCGGTCGATCCGTGGAGGCTGGTGAAGGATTCGGACCGCCCGGACTACCGGCTGGCGGCCCGGCCGGACTGGGCGGATGCCGCAACAGAAACGGCGGCGGAGGCCGAGGTCCGGGTCCTGGCCATTGTCGGCGCGGGCCGGATCCGCGACGCCGTCGATGCGCGGATCATCGAAGGCGTCCGCACCCGCACCGGGCGCATCATCGACAGCCAGTCGCAGGTCGGCGGCTGGCCGGACCTGGACGCGGGGTCACCGTGGATCGACGGCGACGGCGACGGCATGCCGGACGACTGGGAAGCTGCCCACGGCCTTAATTCCGCCGATGCAACAGACGGACCGGCCGACCGCAATGGCGACGGTTTCACCAACCTGGAAGACTGGCTGAACAGCCTCTGATCAGCGTGCCAGCCAGCCGCCGTCGACGGCCAGGACCGTCCCGTGGACATAGGCTGCTGCGTCAGAGGCGAGAAACACCGCCGCGCCGCTGATGTCCGACGGATCGCCCCAGCGACCCGCCGGGATCCGCGCGAGGATGTCGCGATTGCGGGTCTCGTCGGCGCGCAGGGCCTCGGTGTTGTTGGTCGAGAAATAGCCGGGCGCGATGGCGTTGACGTTGATCCCCTTCGCCGCCCACTCGCAGGCCAGCAGACGGGTCAGGCCGGCCAGACCACTTTTGGACGCCGTATAGGACGGCACCCGGATGCCGCCCTGGAAGCTCAACATCGAACAGATGTTGATGATCTTGCCGCCCCGGCCCGCGCTCGCCCAGGTCCGGGCCACGGCCTGGCTGAGGAAGAAGGCGGTCTTCAGATTGGTGTCGATGACCGCGTCCCAGTCCTCCTCGGTGAAGTCGAGGCTGTCATTGCGGCGGATGATGCCGGCGTTGTTGACCAGAATGTCGATGGTGCCGACAGCGGCCACGGCCTTCGCCACCACATCCGCGATGGGGGCGACGGTCGAAAGGTCCGCCGGGATGGCGTGCAGGGCCCGCCCCGTCTCCGCGACCATGGCGGCGGTTTCCGTCGGCGCCGACCGGCCCACGGCGATGATGTCAGCCCCGGCCTGCGCCAGCCCCACGGCGATCGCCTGGCCCAGTCCGGTGTTGGCACCGGTGACCATGGCCGTCCGGCCCGTCAGGTCGAAAGAGACGCTCATTTTCAGCCTGCCTGTGTCGTGCGGGATTGATGCGGATTGTACCGATAGGTAACCGGTGTCATAAGCTTATGCAAACGATGGTCGGCGGCCCGCCCCATCCTCCAGCCTCGAGAAAAGTCCATGAAAATCGCCCTCATCATCGAGAACAGCCAGGCCGCCAAGAGCGAGATCGTCCACGCCGCTCTCAACGCGGTCGCCGTGCCGCTGGGCCACCAGGTCTTCCACTATGGCATGTACACGCCCGACGATAAGGCGTCGCTGACCTATGTGATGAACGGCCTGCTGACCGGCCTTCTGATCAACTCGGGCGCGGCGGATTTCGTGGTCACCGGCTGCGGAACCGGCATGGGCTCCATGCTGGCCGCCAACGCCATGCCGGGCGTGGCCTGCGGCCTGATCATCGATCCGACCGACGCCTTCCTGTTCGGCCAGATCAACGACGGCAACGCGATCGCCATGCCCTATGCCAAGGGCTTCGGCTGGGCGGCCGAGCTGAACCTGCAGGACGTCTATCGCAAGCTGTTCGAGGGCGAGCGCGGCCTGGGCTATCCCAGGGAGCGCGCCGAGATCATGCGCAGGAACCGCGGCATCCTGAAGGACCTGAAGACCGTCACCTGCCATGACATGCTGACCGTCCTGAAGACCGTGGACCAGGATCTGCTGAAGGCCGCGGTCGCCGGCGAACGCTTCCAGGAATATTTCTTCGCCAACGCAACGGATGAAGCGATCCGCGACTACATCCGGGGCCTCCTCAGCGTCCCGGCCGCCTGAAGCCCGCCTCAGAACCCGCGATCAGCGCCCCGGCGCCGCCGTGGAATCCCGCACCACCAGCGACGGATCGACTTCCGGCTGGACCAGGACGGCGGGATCAAGGCCGCGCAGACCGGCGGTCAGTTTCTCGGCGGCCATCCGGCCCATGTCGCGGATCGGCAGGCGGACCGTCGTCAGGTTCGGCCAGACGCGCGAGGCCATCGGCAGGTCGTCGAAGCCGACGATCGACAGGTCGCGGGGCACATCGAGACCGGCGTCGCGCGCAGCCTTCATCACCCCGATGGCCATCTCGTCATTGCCGGCGAAGATGGCGGTCGGGCGCTCCGGCAGGGCCAGCAGTTCGGTCGCGGCCTCGACGCCGGATTCGAACGTATAGGCCGCGCGACGGATGTAGGCGGGATCCAGCGCCAGTCCATGCTCGGCCAGGCCCTCGGCGAATCCACGTCCTCGCTCGTGCGAGGAACGGAAGGTGTCAGGCCCGGAAATGAAAGCGATCCGCCTGTGTCCCAGTTCGGCCAGGTGCCGCGCCGCCCGGGCCGCGCCACGGCTGTCGTGGGTGACGACCATACAGGCCGGCTCGTCGAGCGATACCGAGGCGATCCGGACATAGGGGCAGTCCGCCTCCTTCAGGATGGCCACGACCCGGTCGTCCTCGGACACCGAAGGCGGCATGACCACACCGAAAAGCTTCTGGCGGACGATGAAGTTGCGAACGTCGGTCAGGAAGGAGTCATTGGCCCGGTTGCAGGGGTGAACGACCAGCTCCAGGCCCGCGCCGCGCACCGCGTCCAGCACGCCCTGCTGCATGTTGACGACATAGTTCGGGCTGGGATTGTCATAGATCATCCCGACCAGGAACGACCGCCGGAAGGCCAGGCCGCGCGCCTGCGGATCGGGCGTAAAGCCGTGCTCGGCGATCACCGCCTCGACCCGTTTGCGGGTCTCTTCCTTGACGAAGGGCGAGTTGTTGATGACCCGCGAGACGGTCTTCTTCGACACCTCGGCCAGCCGGGCGATGTCGTTGATGGTGGCGGGCTTGCCGCCGGTCCGTCTGGGTTCGTTCACTGAGGGATTCTCTCTGGCCGAGCGGTGTCCTTAGACCCTGCGGCGCGCCCTGTCAGCGGTCACGTCCCGCGCCGGTTGGCCGGACGGTCCAGCACCTCGTCGCGCAGCGGCGTCATGAAGCGCAGATCCCAGTCGTCCGGATTGAACGGCTTGCGCGTCGCCTCGACCACCGCCGGATAACCGCCGACCTCGCGCTCGTGGTCGATGATCTCGCCCCGGCCCTCGGCCACTTCGGCGATCAGCAGCACATCACGCATGTCGCGATCCCACGGGCGGGCACCGACCTGCGACAGCACCGCGCGCTGAACATCCACGGCCGGCATCGGCCTCAATCCTTCCCACCAGACCGGCGGGCGACGGGTCTGGATGATCCGGGCGTTGCTGGTGGTGTACCGGCCGAACATCCGCAGCGGCTCGCCGACCTGGTCCACGGCGATGTTGTCCCGGCCATAGTATTCCACGTCTCCGGCCCCGCCGATCATCATGAAGGCCAGATGCTCGGTCGGCGTCGACGGCCCCGCGCGCAGGACGTTTCCGATCACGGTCATCTTGCCGACCTCGAACGGGACGGTCCCCCACTCCTCTGGCGCGAGGTTGTAGTGGATGGCGCGCGGGCCGGGATTGTAGATCAGGTTGTTGACGATCACCCCGTGCACACCGCCCTTGAACAGCGGACTGCGCTCATAGTTGTGGGCGTAGAGATTGCCGACGATCAGCAGGCCGGTGACATTGTCGTGGATCAGCGACCCCTTGGAATGCTCGCCCTTGGAATGGGTCGAATAGGCCAGGCTCTCGCCGTTCAGATTGTTCGAGAAGGTGATGTTGTGGCTGGTGCCGCGCCGCCATTCCTCAGGCGTCGAGCCGGTGAAGCGCGGGCCCGAGGCCGACAGGTTCTCGTCGGTCGCCCATGTCAGGCTGCAGTGGTCGATGATGACATTGTACGCCCCGACCGTGGCGATGCCGTCCTCGTCCCAGCCGCTCATCCACTCGCCGCCGGCCGAGCCGGGGCGGATCCGGATGTGCTGGACGATGACGTCGTGCCCGCGGATGTCGATGCCGCCGCGGATCAGGGTGATGCCCGGCGACGGCGCGGTCTGGCCGGCGATGGTGATGAAGGGATTCCGGAGCACCAGGGTCTGTCTGCCCAGGTCGATGACCCCGCCGACCTCGAACACCACGATGCGGGGCCCCTCGGCCTCGATGGCGGCGCGCAGCGAGCCGGGGCCCGAGGCGTCCAGATTGGTGACCCGGATGATCTGGCCACCTCGCCCGCCCGGCGTCCGGGCCGCCCAGCCCAGTGCCCCCGGGAACGCCGGTAGCGGCGCTTCGGCGACGGCGGCGGCCGGTTCCTGCGCCGCGGCGGGCGAAACCAGGCCGGCGGGAAGAATGAGGGCGGCCGCGAGGGCGGCGAGGCGGAGCAGGGTCATGATTCCATCCTATCGCACGGTCGCCTGTCGTCGCGACCTTGAGCCGGGGCGCCGCCGGAAAGGCTTCGCCGGATTCAAATTGACACCGGTTTCCTTCCTGCGCAATGTCTGTCGCAACAGGGAGGCTGCGTGAG
Organism: Brevundimonas sp.; assembly: GCA_030693575.1. GTDB lineage: Bacteria > Pseudomonadota > Alphaproteobacteria > Caulobacterales > Caulobacteraceae > Brevundimonas. The sequence goes on from JAUYAG010000029.1 coordinate 9,655, forward strand.
CCACGCACACGACAATTCAGCGACTTCGCCGATCGCGCGCGCCTTTGTGGACGCGCGTCGCGGCGGCCGTGCGCTCAAAGGATATCCGGGCCTGCAGCCCGAATCGCTCGCCGCGGCCTACGCCATTCAGGACGAGGCGATTTCCGCCTGGCCGGACCGGATCGCGGGCTGGAAGCTGGGCCGGATCAACGCCCCGCATGATGCGCGCTTCGGTGCCGGACGGCTGGCCGGGCCGATCTTTTCGCGGAACGTCTGGACGGCGGCCCACACCCCGACCCGCTTCGGCGTGATCGAGGGCGGCTTCGCGGCGGTCGAGGCGGAATATGTGCTGGAGATGGGCGAGACCGCGCCGGATCGCGGCGGCTGGACCGTCGAAACGGTCGCGCCGCTGTTGTCGCGCGTCTTCATCGGCGTCGAGATCGCCGGCAGCCCTTTCCCGGGCATCAACGAGCACGGCCCGGCGGTCACGGCGTCGGATTTCGGCAACAACGCCGGCCTGATCCTCGGCGGCGAAATCGCCGGCTGGCGCGAGCGCCTGTCCGGCCTGACCTGCACCATGTCCATCAATGACATCGTCATCGGGCGCGGCGGCGCGAAGGCCATTCCCGGCGGACCGCTGGATTCCCTGGCCTTCCTGCTGAACCTGCTGCACCGGCGCGGCCGACGGCTCGAGGCGGGACAGCTGATCTCGACGGGCGCGGCCACCGGGGTGCACGATATCTTCGCCGGCCAGTCCGCCTCCGCCGACTTCGGACCCGACGGCCGGATTGACTGTCTGGCGGTCCCGGCGACAGGAGCCATCGCATGAGCCTGACCCGTCGCACGCTCGGTCTCGCGGGCCTCTCCGGCCTCGGCCTGGCGTCCTGCGCCCCGCGCCCGGTCGCCAACGGCCAGACCATTTTCAACGCCGTCGACGTCCACCCCGCCGACTATCCAACTGTCACCGCCGTCAAATGGATGGGCGAAGAGCTGGGTCGTCTGACTGACGGCCGCCTCGGCATACGCCAGTTCCCGGCCGGGCAGCTGGGCAATGAGGATGACTCCATCGGCCTGACCCGCTTCCAGGCCGTCGACATCTGCCGCGTCGCCGTGGCAGCCCTGAACAACGCCTTCCCCGAGACCCGGCTCCTGGCCCTGCCCTATGTCTACCGCTCGGTCGCCCATGTGCGGGCCGTGGTCGACGGAGCCATCGGCACGGAACTGCTCAACGTCTTCGAGGGTCGCGGCCTGGTCGGCCTGGCCTATTACGACGCCGCCCCGCGCTCCTTCTACAATGTCCGCCATCCGGTCACCGAGCCGGGGCAGATGCGCGGCCTGAAGATGCGGGCACCGCAGTCGGACATCTTCCTCGACTCGATCCGCGCCATGGGGGCCAACCCGACGCCCCTGACCTTCGGCGCCGTCTTCTCGTCGCTGCAGACCCATCTGATCGACGGGGCCGAGAACAACTGGCCCAGCTATCAGTCGAGCCGCCAGTTCGAGGTCGCCCGCTTCTGGAGCCAGACCGAGCATTCCTTCGCGCCCGACGCCCTGCTGATGTCGAAAGCCAGCCTCGAGCGGCTCAGCGCCACGGACCAGGACCTGGTCCGCGATGTCGCCCGCCGTTCCGTGCCCGTCATGCGCGCCCTCTGGGATGAGCGCGAGGCCACGGCGCGCGCCACAGTCATCGCAGCCGGAACGCAGGTGGCCGAGGTCGACAAGGCCGCCTTCGCCGCCACCGTCCGGCCGGTGCTGGACAAATATCTCGCCGAGCCGCGCCTGCGCGCGCTCCACGAACGGATCGCAGCGGTCGCCTGAACGGCCGCGCAGTTTCACGGCGCTCAGGGAGGGCGTTGAATGTCTGAACCACGACGCGGAAGCGCGCGCGCGCTCGACGGCCTGGCCAGCCTGGCGATGGGACTGGCGGGCCTTGCCCTCGTCGCCATGGCCCTGATCCAGGCCTGGCAGGTCTTTGCCCGCTATGTGCTCAACGACAGCCCCGGCTGGACCGAACCCCTCGCCCTGCTGCTGATGAGTTTCGCCGTCATGTTCGGGGCCGCGGTCGCCGTCCGGCGCGAAAGCCATTTCGCCTTCCAGACCTTCCGGGATGCGATGCCGGGGCCCCAGCAATGGCTGATGAAGTCGATCTCCCGCCTGATCGCCGCCGCCGGCGGGGCCGGTTTGATGGTCCTCGGCGGAACCCTGATGGTCGATGACTGGCCCGTGGTCATGGCTGGAGCGCCTCTGCCCGCGGGCCTCAAATTCGCCGGCCTGTGTCTCGGCGGGGCCTTGATCCTGCTGTTCGCGCTCGAGCGGCTGCTGACCGGCGACTACCCCGCGCCCGCGGCCGAAGCCCAGGCGGAGGACTGATCATGGAATACATCATCCTTTTCGGGCTCCTGTTCGTGCTTCTGGCCATCGGTGTTCCGGTCGCCTTTTCGCTTCTGGCCGCCACCCTGGCGACGGTCCTCTATCTGGCCCTGCCGCCCATCGTGGTGTTCCAGCAGATGGGGTCGGACATCACCTCCGTGGCCCTGCTGGCCATTCCCCTGTTCATCTTTACCGGGGAGCTTATGATGCGGGGCGGGCTGTCCGACCGGATGATCGCGCTGGCCTCGTCGATGGTCGGCCATGTGCGCGGCGGTCTCGGCCAGGTCACCGTGGTCGGCTCGACCCTGTTCGGCGGCGTCTCGGGCAGCGCAATCGCCGACGTGTCGGCCGTGGGCGGAACCATGATCCCGCAGATGAAGAAGCGCGGCTATGACGCCGACTATGCCGTCAACGTCACCATCTCGGCGGCGCTGGTGGCGCTGCTGGTGCCTCCATCGCACAACATGATCCTGTATTCGGCCTCCGCCGGCGGCGGGGTTTCAATATCGGACCTGTTCGCCGCGGGCATCATTCCAGCCCTGCTGCTGGCGGCGGCCCTGATGGTCACATCCTATGTCGTGGCGCGCAGGCGCGGCTACGCCGCCGAAGCCTTTCCCGGTTTCGGCGTCATCGCCGTGCGGCTAGTCGCGGCCATCCCCGGCCTGCT
>JAUYAG010000040.1 GCA_030693575.1 Brevundimonas sp.
GCCGCTGCGCCGACGCCGATGCCGATCGCTCCGCCCGCGGACCCGGACGCCCGGCGGTCGGCGATGCCCGAACCGGTCGCGGCCCCGCCGGCGCCGGGCGTCACCGTGCTGGACAGCGCCGCCCGCGCGGCCCTGCCGTTCACCGCCGATCTGCCGCCGGGCTTCGAGATCATCACCGGCCGTCCGGGCCCGGACTTCCGCATCTATACGATCCGGCGCGGCACCCAGTCGTTCGTCATGATCTATGCCGGCCCGGCGTCGCAGTTCCCGATCTACAGCGGCCAGATGGTCGAGGCGGCCGGGCGCGCCTCCATCCTCTCGACCGAGGACGGGGTCCGCCATGCCGTGGAACATCTGTTCCAGCGGACGGGCGCGCCGCGCGAAATCCACGTCTGGACCATGAGCCTCGACGGCACCGATCGCGACCTGGCGGAGCAGATCGCCCAGTCGGTCGACGTCCGCTGACGGGTCGTCAGACCCGGCGCACCACCGTGTCCGGGTCGCCCAGCCTCACGCCCCGCGTTCCGGCGAAGACGAGCACTTCCTGATCTGGGGCGGCCGCCCAGCGGCGCAGCGTCGCCTGATAGGGCTCGCGCCGCCAGTCGTGCGGCCGGGACGCGTCGCATTCCACCACCAGCCGCGCCCCGCCCTGTTCGCTGTGCAGGACGAAGCCGGCCGTGGTCGGCTTCCAGCTGTCGTCCAGCGCCTCGGTCAGCAGCCACAGGCAGTTGAAGACGCGGCAGTCGGCGGGCCGCTCTTCATAGATGGCGCAGCCGGCCGACTTGCTGAAATGCCGGCACCATTTGCCCGCCGGCTTGTCCAGCGCGGTTACACCCATCAGCTTGCAGCACAGGCCGCAGTCGCCGCAGCTCTTGGCCGGAGCCGCGCCGTCTTCACGCATGGTTGATGCTCCGCCCGGACCGCTGCCCGTGTCCGGCCTTGCCATGGGGGCGAGAACTGCGCAAACCTGAGAATCGTTCTCAATAATGGGAGTCGGCCATGATCGTGCTGACCACAGGTCCGGGCTCCCTTTGCCGCCTCATGCGGCGGGACGGACGCTCACAGCACCTCGCGGCGGGACAGGTGGATCGTCATCAGGCCCAGGGCGATCAGGCCCAGCCCGCAGCCCAGGCCGAGCGCGGTGTTCACCCGCCAGGCGTCTGACGCCATCATGTTCACCGGCATCTGCCACGGCAGGAAGACGCCCTCCTTCGCCGAGGTGGCGACGACGGCGAAGAAGGTCCCCCCGATGCCCAGCACCAGTCCGGGCACGAAGCTGGCGAAGCGCAGGGCGGTCCAGAGCTGGATCGCGATCAGCAGCAGGCCGGCGAGGAACATCATCCCCATCAACCGGGCATAGGCGGCGAGGTCGAACACGCCGGTGGGTGCCGCTTCGGGTTTGATCATGCCGGCCAGACTGACTCCGGCCCAGCTGAAGGCGATGACGGCGGCGCTCATCAGGGCCACGACCAGCAGCACGCAGACGGCCTTGGCCGCATACAGGCGCCAGCGAGGGAGGGGGAGGGCACGCAGGTGGTCCCAGCTGCGGGGTCCGTGCTCCATATGAGCCACGAGCGCGGCGAGGGCGGTGACGCTCATCGGCATCATGAAGAAGGCCCAGACGCCCGCGGCGCTCATCATCCACATATCCCAGGGGGACGCCTTGTCGGCGCGCAGAACCATGAAGAAGCCGAAGACGGCGATCAGGGACGGGGCGGCGACCGCGAGCAGGGCCGCCAGCGAACGGTTCAGCTTGCGGGCCTCGACCGCGAAAGGGGCGAAGAAGGGGGCGGCGGACATCAGACCAGCTCCGGCTGCATGAGGGGGTGGGCGGCGGCGGGGGCGGAGACCTCGCGATAGATGCCCTCCAGCGTTCGTGCCCGCGGCCCGATGGCGAAGACGGCGATGTCGGCCTCGACGAGCGCGCGGTTCAGGGCGGCGGAGGCGGCGCGGGCGTCCTCGCCGGGCTTCAGGCTGGCGACGATCCGGTCGGTCGACCGCGCGACGGCGAAGCCCCGCGCCCCGGCCAGTGCGGCGGCGCGCGCCGGATCATCGGTCTCGACCGTGATCTCGGGCGCCAGTTCGGCCTTCAGCCGCGCCAGTTCGCCCTCCAGCACCAGCCGGCCCTGATGGATGATGCCCACGTGGGTCGCCGTCTGCTCGATCTCGCCCAGCAGGTGGCTGGACAGCAGCACGGTCGCCCCGGTCCGCGCCGGCAGTTCGCCGAGGAAGCGGCGCATGTCTGCGATCCCGTCCGGATCCAGCCCGTTGGTCGGTTCATCGAGGACCAGCACCGGTGGCGCGCCCAGCATGGCGCGGGCCAGCCCCAGTCGCTGGCGCATGCCCAGCGAATAGTCCGAGACCCGCCGTCCGGCGTGTTCGAACATCTCGACGACCTCCAGCACCCGGTCGATCTCGGTTCGGGGCAGGCCGATCAGGGAGCGGGTCAGGTCGAGGTTCTCCCGCCCCGACAGATTGCCGTAGAAGCCGTGCGCCTCCAGCAGTGCCCCGACCTTGCGCGCCGCGCCCAGCCGGTCGGCGCCGACGTCGACGCCGCATATCCGCGCCGTCCCGCCGCTTGGCCGGATCAGGCCCAGCAGCATCTTGAGCGTCGTCGTCTTGCCCGCCCCGTTGCGCCCGAGGAAGCCGTAGACCGCCTTTTCCGGCACGGTCATCGACACCGCATCCACCGCCAGATGGCGTTTGAAGCGGCGGGTGAGTCCGGTCGTTTCGATGGCGGAGGTCATGGGCGGCGCTCGGGTTTCGTTTAACTCGCATATAAAGTTGCGAAGCTTGCGTCTTTAAGTCAAGATTAAAGATCAGACAGACTTCCGACCCCGGAGACCGACCCGTGAGCCAGACTGACATTGACCGCTTCCGCCAGCGCTGCGCCCAATTCCGCTGGCTGGCCGTCTTCATGGTGGTCAGCGTCGGCGCCCTTCTGGCGCTCATACATTTCGTTGCGCCCGGGGTGTTGCTGGCCCGCGGCGACTACACCGGAACCTCTACCGGATGGGTGGCGCAGCTCATCTGGGCCCTTCCGACCGTCTTCTACCTGTTCGCCGTCTGGTCGATCGGCGCCGCCATGGGCCAGCTGTCGAAGGGGAGGCTGATCCAGCCGACGCTTGTCCATGCCTTGCGCCGCGTCGGCCTGGCGCTCGGTCTCGGCGGCCTGTTCCACGTCTTCGGCGTCCCCAATGTCATCCGCCTGATTGAGGGCGGACGGGGCGGTTTCGCCTGGTTCGACGTCGCGGGCATGACCCTGGGCATGATCGGCGGCGCCCTTTTCCTGCTCGGCGGCGTCATGGAGCAGGCCGGCAAGGTCCAGGCCGAGCTGGATGAGATGATCTGATGCCGATCCGCGTCACCCTCGACCAGCTGATCGTGAAGAAGGGGCTGAAGGCCCGAGACCTCGCCGCCGAGGTCGGCCTCAGCGAGACCCAGCTGTCGCTGTTCCGCTCGGGCAAGGTGAAGGGCATCCGTTTCCGCACGCTGGCGAAACTGTGCGCCGCGCTGGAGTGCCGGCCGAAGGATCTGTTGGACTACGACTTCGATCCCGCCGATCTGCTGGCGGCGGAGGAAGACTAGGCGCCCAGCCACCCATGCCGCGCGCCCCAGGCGAGCGCCAGCTGGGGCCAGACCGCCCCGGGCTTGCCCTCGATCAGGCGGATGCCGAAGCCGTGCCCGCCCTCCTGGAACAGATGCGCCTCGGTCGCGACGCCGGCGGCCCTGAGCGTCGCCAGCAGTTGCAGGCTGTTCTCGACCGGCACGGCTGCGTCGTCCATGGCGTGCAGCAGGAAGGTCGGCGGCCGTCCGCTCCAGTCCATCCGCTCCAGCGAATAGCGATCGATCTCCTCCGGCGTCGGCGTCGAACCCAGCAACTCCAGTCGCGACCCGGCGTGGACATGCGGATCGGCCATGGTCGCCGCGGGATACAGAAGGATCGACAGGTCCGGTCGGTGCGAGACGCCGTCGGTCTCGTCCACGGCGGCATAGGTCGCGTCCGTGCGCGCGGTCAGCATCCCGGCCAGATGTCCGCCCGCCGAAGCGCCGAGTACCGCGACCCGCGCCGGGTCCAGACCGTGGGCGGCGGCCTGGGACCGCACCAGCCTCAGGGCCCGCTGGGCGTCCTGAAGCGGCGCGTCAGGCCCGGCGGCCCAGCCATCGGCGGGCAGACGGTAACGCAGGACGAAACAGGTCACCCCGGCCGCCGCAAACACCCGGGCGCAGTCCAGACCCTCCTTGTCCACCACCGCCCATTTGTACCCGCCGCCGGGGATCAGCAGCAGCGACGCCCCGTTGGGCTGGGCGGGCCGCAGGACCGTCAGGATGGGGTCGGTGGTGTAGCGGGCGAAACGATCGTGGAACGCAGGATCGGTCGAGCGCTCGGTCACCGTCGGCGTCACCGTGACCCGCTCTCCGCCCGGCGCCACGCCCGGCCATAGCCGGATGACCTCGGTCGGATCGGGGGGCGCGACCTGCAACGATACCGGTGTCAGGGCGGCGACAGGTCGGGCTGTCGCGGCCAGGGCGGCGAGGCCCAGCGCGGCTCGGCGATTGAGGGTCATGGGGCGGCGCTCCTGAAGCCGAAGCTAGGCCTTCAACTGTCGTCCGCCAAGACGGCCCGGATCAGGCCAGCTCGACCGCCACGGCCACGGCCTCGCCGCCGCCGATGCACAGGCTGGCGACGCCCTTCTTGCCGCCACGCGCCTGAAGCGCCGAGAGCAGGGTGGTCAGGACGCGGGCGCCCGAGGCACCGATGGGATGGCCCAGGGCCGTGGCGCCGCCGTTGACGTTCAGCTTCGCCCGGTCGATGCCCAGGTCGCGCATGGCGATCATGGCGACCACGGCGAAGGCCTCGTTGATCTCCCACAGGTCGACGTCCTCCACCGACCAGCCGGCCTTCTTCAGCGCCTTCTGCATCGCCGGGACCGGCGCGGTGGTGAACAGGCCGGGCTCATGGGCGTGGGCGGCGTGGCTGACCACGCGTGCGATGATCGGCAGGCCCATGGCTTTCGCGACGCTCTCGCGGGTCATGACCAGGGCGGCGGCGCCGTCCGAGATCGAACTGGCGTTGGCGGCGGTGATGGTGCCGTCCTTCGAGAAGGCGGGCTTCAGGGTGGGGATCTTCTCCGGCATGGCCTTGCCGGGCTGTTCGTCCTCGGTGACCGTCACGGTGCCCTTGCGGCCCGTGACCTCGACCGGGGTGATCTCGGCCTTGAAGGCGCCCGAGGCGATGGCTTCCAGCGCGCGGCTCAGGCTTTCGAGGGCGTATTCGTCCTGGGCCTCGCGGGTGAACTGGTAGGTGCGGGCCGAGTCCTCGGCGAAGGCCCCCATCAGCTTGCCGGGCGTATAGGCGTCCTCCAGCCCGTCCATATACATGCTGTCGACGATGACATCGTGGCCGATCCGGGCGCCGCCGCGGTGCTTGGTCATCAGATAGGGCGCGCCCGACATCGACTCCATGCCGCCCGCCACGATGACGTCGGCGCTGCCGGCGAGCAGGGCGTCGGAGGCCATCATCACGGCCTGCAGGCCCGAGCCGCACATCTTGTTGACCGTCGTCGCCTCGACATGCTGGCCGAGCCCGGCGCCGATGGCGGCCTGACGCGCCGGGGCCTGACCCAGACCGGCCGGCAGGACGCAGCCCATGTAGATCTGCTCGACCTTGTCCGCCGCCACCCCGGCGCGCTCAACCGCGGCACGGACCGCCGTCGCGCCCAGCTCGGTCGCCTTGACGCCGGACAGGGCGCCCTGGAAGCCGCCCATGGGCGTGCGGGCGAAGGAGACGATGACGACGGGATCGGACATGGTTGGGTCTCTTGAGTGTTAGGCGGGTTAGATCGTCGATCGCCGTCCTGCTCGCAAGGGGGTCGGCCTCTTGTCATCCCGGCCGGAGCGAAGCGCAGAGCCGGGACGCAATCAGTAGTTGGTATTCATGCGCCCGGAAAACGCGTAGCGTTTGTCCGGGAGGCGCGCATGCGCGAGCACGACTTCTGGGTCTATATCCTCGCCAGCGGACCCTGTGGCTGGCTGTACGTCGGCATGACCAACGACCTGATCCGCCGGGTGGGCGAGCACAGGTCGGGACAGTTCGACAGCTACACCCGCGAACACGGGATCAACCAACTCGTCTGGTTCGAGCGTCACCAGTACGTCGACCAGGCGATCCTTCGGGAGAAGCGGATCAAGCGCTGGCTGCGAGCGTGGAAGTTCGCGCTGATCGAGGACTTCAACCCCCGCTGGCTCGACCTTTATGGCGAGGTGGCCGCTGGCCGGCTCCCGGCTCAGCCCAAGGGGGCTGTCCGGGAGGACTGAACGGCTATGGCGTCCGTCCCCGATCTCCGCTTCGCTTCGTCGGGGATGACAAGCTCAGGCGGCCTCTTCGTCGGCCCGTTCCCGGGGCATCATCTCGCCGACCGTCGGCCGGTTCTCGGCCCGGGTCAGCAGGATGTCGCGCGGTTTGACGATCTCGTTGCAGTGACCGCAGGCGATGCGCGGTGCCAGGTCGTGGCCGCAGGTCCTGTGGATCATGGAGACGCCGGAATCGGCGTCGCCATAGACGTGTTTGGCGCCCCAGCCGTGCAGGGTCACCAGCACGCCGTAGAGGTCCTTGCCCTTGGCGGTAAGGACGTACTCATTGCGGGGCGGGCGTTCGGAATAGAGCTGGGGCTCAAGCACCCCGTGCTGGACCAGGCTCTTCAGCCGGGCGGCCAGCACATTGCGGGCGACGCCCAGCCGCTCCTGCCATTGCTCGAACCGGCTGACGCCGTTGAAGGCGTCGCGGATGACCAGCAGCGTCCAGGGATCGCCGATGACCTCGAGGGTGGCGGCGATCGAACAGCTCTGTCGAGAATAGTCTGCGGTGCGTCCCATACGGATGAAAGTGACCCTGCGTCAGCCATTTGGCAAGAGGGTTGCCAATCTGAACGGACTGGGTCAGTCTTGTTTGGCTACGGACGCGCCGCGGCGTTTCCGGATCCCTCGACTCCGGGCGGAGGCCTCCCCGCTTCCGCCCGTCTTTCCCGCACGCTAGCAAGGCCGCATGACCGAGCAGACCCTCGCCGAAGCCCTCGCCCTGACCGAAGACGGTGCCGGCGGCCTGACCGCCCGGCTGACCGGCGGCTTCTCGAACGCGCCCCAGTCGGTGCCGCAGGACCGCGGCGCGCCCTTCGGCGGTCTGATGGCGGCGCTGGCCGCCGGCGCCATGCGGCAGGGTCTGGGCATCGAGGTCCCGCTGCAGTCGCTGACGGTCCAGTATCTCGCCGCCGCCCGTTTCGAGGACGCCGTCTTCACCCCCACGATGAACCGCGGCGGTCGCAACGTGGCCTATGCCTCCGTGACCGGCGGGCAGGACGACCGGGCCGCCATCCAGGCGCTCGGCACCTATGGTCGCGACGTGGCCGGGCCGGTGCTGACGCCGCTGACGGCCTCGCCGACGCCGGTTGAAGACCTCGACACCACGCCGCTGGACCCGGGCTTCGGCCCCTGGTTCACCCGCCACATCGACCACCGCTTCGTCGCCGGTCCGAAACTGTTCGCCGGGAACGCCGGCCGGACACCGGAACTGGGTTGCTGGATGCGGACCATCGACGCCGCCCCGCTGGACGAAGCGCGGCTGCTGTTCCTGCTGGACGGGCTTTACCCGACCTATTTCACGGCCTTCCCGGCCCCGCCGAACATCTCCGCCAGCGTCGACCTGCGCGCGGATCTGCTCACTGAACTGACGCCGGACACATCGCCGGAAGGCTGGGCTTATTTCCACTTCACCAGCCGCGACGTCGGCGGCGGCTGGGCGGTCGAGGACGGGGTGGCGCATGCGCCGGACGGCCGGCCGCTGGCCCTGGTGCGGCAACGCCGGAAGTTGATGCCGACGCGCGGCTGACGCCTGCGTCCGATTCTGACGCAGGCGCATGCTTGGCTGACTTCCGCCGGATCTTTGACAGTCGAATCTCAAAATACGGCCCGGTCGATGCGCACTATGCGCACGGTGTTTTTTCGACCGGCTCAGTCGAGGCCGCGCAGCTGGATCAGGGGGATGACGATATCCTCCTCGTCCTCCAGATGGCGCAGCAGGGGGCGGGCGTTTCCGTCGATGAGGTCTGATAGCCGGTTGGCCTTGTCGGCGGCGTCGGGAGCCTTGCCGGTCACCGCCTGATGAAAGGCCAGACCGCCCTGGAACAGGGCCTCGAGCGTCTCGTGGATGACGTCGTGGTCGCGGTCCAGCAGGTCGATGCCGGCGCCGATCTTCGGCTCGATCCTCCGCATCATGGGAAAATACTGGCCGCTTTCGATCCGGTGGTGGCCGTCGAGGTGCTGAAGGAACGACTGAAGGGCGGGGATCAACTGGCGATGCAGTGTGGTCAGGTCGCCATTCGCCCGCCACTGGCCGACCAGTCCGTCCATATGGGCCTGATGCCCGCGGAAACTGCCGTGCATCTGCAGCCAGAAGGCCGCGGTCTCGTCGAGCGCCGAGGCCCATCGGTCGCGCGGGTATTCGTCCAGCAGATAGCGGAATCCGGACGGGAGCTCCGTCCGCGTGGCGAGGGCGTCAGACAACCGCGGTGGTCGTCTTGATGAAGCCGCCGCCGAGCAACCGGTCCGGATCCGCCGGATCGTAGAGGGCGCAGGCCTGGCCGGGGGCCACGCCTTCCTCACCCGAGGCGAAGGTTACGGTGACGGTGCCGTCGATCACCGACAGACGGGCCGGGGAGGGCGGACGGGTCGAGCGCACGCGCGCCAGCACCGGCGCGCCGGCTTCAGCCGCCGCCTCGATCGAGGCCTCGTCGCCCAGCCAGTTGGTCTCGTCCAGCGTCAGCGACGCTGTCAGCAGGGCTTCGCGCGGGCCGACGATGACGTGGCGCTTCACCGGGTCCAGCCGGGTCACGAACAGGGGCTCGCCCACGGCGACGTTCAGGCCGCGGCGCTGGCCGATGGTGTAGTCGGTGATGCCCGAATGGCCGCCCAGCACCCGGCCGTCCATATGCACGATCTCGCCCGCCTCCCGACCCTGCGGCCGCAGCTTGTCGATCAGGGTGCGATAGTCCCCGTTGGGCACGAAACAGATGTCCTGGCTGTCCGGCTTGGCGGCGATGCGCAGGCCCAGCTCGGCGGCCACGCCGCGCACCTGGGGCTTCTCCAGATCGGCCAGCGGGAAGCGCAGATAGTCCAGCTGCTGCGCCGTGGTGGCGAACAGGAAATAGGACTGGTCGCGCGAATGGTCGATCGCCTTGCGCATCTGGGCCCGGCCGTCGACGACCGAGCGCCGGACATAGTGGCCCGTGGCCATGGCCTCGGCCCCGAGATCGCGGGCGACGTCCAGCAGATCGCGGAATTTGACCGTCTGGTTGCAGCGGATGCAGGGCACGGGCGTCTGGCCGGCCAGATAGGCGTCGGCGAACTGGTCGATCACCGCGTCCCGGAACCGGCTTTCGTAGTCGAGGACGTAGTGGGGGATGCCCAGCATCTCGGCTGCCAGACGGGCGTCGTGGATATCCTGACCGGCGCAGCAGGCGCCCTTCTTCTTCAGCGCCGCGCCGTGATCGTAGAGCTGAAGCGTCACCCCGACGACGTCATAGCCCGCTCTGTGCAGCAGGGCCGCGACGACGGTGGAGTCCACGCCGCCCGACATGGCCGCCACGACGCGGGAGCCAACCGGAAGGCCGACCGCCGCGCGCGCGGACTCGACCGCCGCATCCATGTCGGTGCGGGCGATGGTCGGAACCGGGCAAATGTCCTCAGCGAGGGTCATGGCGGGCCATGTAGTGCGAAAGCGGTGCGAATTCGAGGCCCGTCCGGAAACGACAACGGCCGCCCCCGTCGCCGGGAGCGGCCGTGATCTCGTCGGAGCGGTCGCCTTAGGGGCGGCCGTAGTGCTGGATGCGCGTCGTGCGCAGACCCTGCATGCCCCATTTGTCGATCGCCTTCTGCCAGGCGAGGAATTCCTCGGCCGTCAGACGGTAGCGCGCGAGCGCGTCTTCCAGACTGATCAGTCCGCCGCGAACCGCGGCCACGACCTCCGCCTTGCGGCGGATCACCCAACGGTCCGTATTGGCCGGAGGGAGGTCGTGCAGCGTCAGGGGAGTGCCCGTCGGCCCGACCACGTATTGTTCGCCTCGATTATTAAGGCGTCGCTCTTGCAACATGGGCTTATGCCTCATTGACCACCACCACTAGGAGTGAACGATAGCGGTCGGCGGCTAAGGGCCGTTTAAGCGTCGTGGTGAAGGAAAGGCTAAAATGCCGTCCGTCCACCATCTCAATATTCAACGAAGGATTCATTGAGGTTTACGCCTTGTTACTCAAGTATCAGCGTTTGATGCTGATGAGTTCTGCGAGCATTTCGTCCGCGGTGGTGATGATCTTGGACGATGCGGAATAGGCGCGTTGGGTGGTGATCAGGCCGGTGAACTCGGCCGACAGGTCAACGGTGGAGGCCTCCAGTTGCGAGGCCCCGATGAGGCCCGCGCCGCCCGTGCCGGCCGCCTTCAGGTTGTAGGTGCCGGACCCCTGGCTGACGCGATAGGCGTTGCCCGAGGTCTGGCTCAGGGTGTCCGGGCTCGGGAAGGTGGCGAGCGCGATCTGGGCGATCTGGCGGGTGACGCCGTTGTCGAAGATGGCGGTGACGAAGCCGCGCTCGTCGATCTTGACCTCGGACAGGTTGCCGAAGGCGGTGCCGTTGGTGAGGACGGCCTGAACGACCGAGGCGCTGTCGTACTGGGTCAGACCGCCGGCGGCGGCCGTCAGGTCGAAAGCCAGCGCCTGGTCGTCAATGCCCAGTCCGGGCGCCCAGTTCACGGCACCGGCCGCCGGAGCGGCGCTGTCCGAGGACCCGAAGTTGAGGGTGGCGGCCGTCGGATCCGGGAACAGGGCCGCGGCACCGAGCGCGGCCATGGCGTCGACGTCGAGGCGGCCGTCCTGGGTGAAGGCCACAAGACCGGTTCTGAGCTGACCATTGGACAGACCTGCGCCGGTCACGACATCGGAAGCCGGAATGGCGCGGACCTCGGCGTACCACTGGTTGGGCACGCTGCTCTTCAGGAAGGAGATGGCCACGGTGCGCTGGCCGCCCTTGGAGTCCGACACGGGGATGGTCAGTTCGAAGTCGGGTTTCACGCCGGCACCGGTTTCGGCGTCCCACATGGCCATCGAGTTGGTCGCGGGATCGTAGGCGTTGGCGCCGGGCGGCACGGCCGCGGCGTCGGTGGCCTCGGCCGAGACCAGCTGGCTGGACTTGATGTTGGCGTTCAGCTGGATGCGGGTGGTGGCCTCTGCCGTGCCGCCGACCGAACCGACGTTGACCGTGCGCAGGCGGTTCAGATCCGAGGGGTCGGTGGCGATATTGCCGTCCGCATCGACCGGCCAGCCCTGCAGATACAGGCCGGCGGTGTTCTTGAGGTAGCCGAGGTTGTCGACGCTGAAGGCACCGGCGCGGGTGAACAGGCGGCTGTCGGTGACCTGGAGGTTCTCGGGCCGCTCGGTGACCACGAAGAAGCCCTGGCCGGCGATGCCGAGGTCGGTGTTCGATGTCGTGCGCTGAAGCTGGCCGGCCTGGCTTGTGTAGTGCCGTGCGGTGGCCAGCACGCCGCCCGCTGAATAACCGGCACCCTGCGACTGGTTGTTGACGACGGTCGAAAATTCACCCGCGGTGCGCTTGTAGCCGACGGTGTTCACGTTCGCGATGTTCTGCGAGATCGCGGCGAGGGCGGCGGAGTTGGCGGTCAGGCCGGACACGCCGGCCAGCAGGGCGCTGTTGATACTCATGGCGTCAGACTCCTTACGAGAACAGTTTCATTGGGTTGAGGGAGGAGGCGATGGCGGCCATCAGGCCTTCCTCGCTGTCGTCATTGGCGGGCGGCTGCGTCGCGGCCGTCCGGGACTCTTCCAGCGCGATCACGGTGGAGAGCGGCAGGATGGAGTTGCCGACGGTCAGATACGGGACGCCGTCATACATCTCGACGCCGGTGATCCGGCCGCGGGTCAGGACCTGGCTGTCCACGGCGCCGCCGGCGGCGTCCTTGGCCACGACCCGCAGCGAATAGACCTGGCCATCCTGGCCGTCATTGCCGCTGGTGGCCTCGCCGTCCCAGGTGAAGTCATGCACGCCCGTCGTCTTGTCGGGCGCGTCGCCGGACCAGACCACATTGCCCGAGCCGTCCAGCACCTCGAGCCGCGCCGAGGCGGCGTTCGCGGCCAGTTCATAGCTCCAGGTCGCTTCACCGTCCGTGAGTTTGGTGGCCGACCAGGCCGCGGTGGCTTCCTTGCCGATATAGGTGGCGGCACCGGCAAGTCCGCCGCCGCCCTGGGCGGCCAGCAGGCCCTTCAACAGGTCGTTGGTCAGCAGCTGCTGCTCCACACCGGCCATCTGCGTCAGCTGGGCGGTGAATTGGTTGGAGTCGACCGGAGACAGCGGGTCCTGGTTCTTCAACTGCGAGGTCAGCAGGGTCAGGAAGGTCTCGAAATTCGAGGCCAGCATGGTCGAGCCGGCGCCGATCCGGTTGGTGGCGTTGGCGGTCGTGTTGGCGACAGAGTCGACCATCGGATCAGACCTTCATGTCCACGCCCGAAGGCGAGAGGGTGAGCGCCAGCCAGCGCGGCGGCTGGGCGACATCGATTTCATCGTTGAGGCGCGAGGCCGCGGCGAAGGCGCGCGACGAGCCGTTCCGCGCATCCTGACCGCGGTCGAAGGCGCTGGACCCGCTGTCCCGCTCGGCGAACTCGAACGCGTCGGCGGCCAGGTGGAAGCCGGCGTCCTCAAGCTGGCGACGCAGTTCGTCGGCGCGGCCTCTCAGATCCGCGGCGGCGGCGGGGTTGTCGAAGGCCAGGCGGGCGTTCAGTCGCCCTTCGGAATCGATGTCCAGCTTGACGTCGACCCGGCCGAGCTCATCGGGCGTCAGGGCCATTTCGAACCGGGTGGAGCGGCCTTCGAGCCGGCGCAGGATCTGGGCGGCGATCTGGGCCGTTGCCTCGATGGTGGCGCGCGACAGCTGGGACACGCCGGTTTCCCGCGGCGCGGCCGTCGCCTGGGTCTGCGCCGCAGCGCCCTCGCCGGGCTGGGGCATGTCGGGAGTGGGC
>JAUYAG010000042.1 GCA_030693575.1 Brevundimonas sp.
CCCGCTGATCGACATGCTGCGCTATCACGAACTGCCCGCCGGGGCGTCGTGGATCGGCGAGTACGGCGACCCGCGCATCCCGGAAGAGGCCGCCTGGATCGCCCGCTATTCCGCCTATCAGAACCTCCGTCCGGGCGCGGACTATCCGCGCGTCTACATCACCACCAACACCCGCGACGACCGCGTCCACCCCGGCCATTCGCGCAAGTTCGCCGCGCGGCTGGGCGAGATGGGCTATGACCACCTCTATTATGAAGAGACGTCAGGCGGTCACTCCAACGACGCCGACCCGATCGCCAATGCCCGCCGCTGGGCGAGGCATTACGTCTATCTGGCGCAGCAGTTGATGGATTGAAGACGAGCCGGCGTCAGGCCGGCTCGACCACCTTGGCCTTCTTCGGCTTGGCGGATTTTTCGGCCTTGGGCGCCTTGGGCGCCTTGGCCGGCTTCTCGGCCTTCACCTTCACAGGCTTGGCCGCCTTCCTGGCCAGCTTCTTCGCCTCGCGCGCGGCCTTCTTGGCGGCGCGGGCCTCGGCCCTGGCCTTGTCGGGGGCTGCGTCGGCCTCGCCGGCCAGTTCGGCCAGCAGGTCCAGGAAGCCGTCGCGCTTGGCCTTCGGCAGCAGGGCGAGGATGCGTTTGTCGGCGGCCTCGACCTTCGGCCGGGCGGCGTCCAGCGCGGCCTGGCCGGCGGCGGACAGGCTGACGGCCTTGGCGCGGGCGTCGATCGATGACTGCACGCGGTCCAGCAGGCCCTTGGTCGTCATGCGCGAGACCAGGTCAGCCAGGGTCGAGCGGTCGATGCCGGTGGCCCGGACCAGATCGGTCTGGGTCAGGCCGGATTTCTGCGACACGGCCTCCAGCACGGCGAACTGCCGCTGGGTCAGGCCGTCGGGGCCGGTTTCCTCGGAATAGATGTCGAGCGCCAGCTGCAGCACACGGTGCATCAGATGGCTGGGCGAGCCCCCCAAGGCTCCGCTGCGCTTCGACTTGTTCCCGGACTTGACCATGAACCGTATCCCTTCGGCCTCGATGGGCCATGCGTAGCAGCGGTGCTTTACGGTTTGACGACGGAACGTCCGGCGCCGGTCTAAGGTGCTGTGTCAGGCTCCGCCGGAGCCATCGGATCGACCGGCGCATCGGGAGAGGTCAGGTTGCGCATGATCAGGGGGATCTGGGACAGGCCGAACGCGGAGGAGGCGATCCACAGCACGCCGCGGAAGCTGACCCAGACATCGGCCGGATCGACGTCGGTGCGGCCCATCTGCGCGGCGGCCCAGCCGACAAGCGCTTCGCTGCGGACCAGTTCGTTGACGATGGCGACGGCCAGGAAATAGACGCCATAGCGGAGGGTCAGGGTGCGCCAGGCCCGGTCGTTGATCGGAATCACCGTGCCCAGAAGGGCCTTCAGGGGCTGTTTGCCCAGGAAGATACCGCCGATCAGGGCCACAGCCAGCGACAGGTTCAGGGCGGTGACCTTGACCTTCACCCACAGGCCGTCGCCGGTCAGAACGGTCAGCAGGCCGAAGACGAGGGCGAAGCCGCCGACCAGCAGCGGCATCAGGGCCAGACGCTTCTCGACGATCAGGCCGACCGCGACGCCCACGGCGGAGCCGGCGACGAGGAACCAGGTTGCGTGGACGAGGGCGTCGTCGCCGCTCATGCCGCGCAGGCGCATCACGAGAAAGGCTGCGCCAAAGGCCAGCAGGCCGCCGAAATCCACCAGCTGACGCAGGCGGGAGTCCGTCTTTGCGGCCGGTTCGGGGGTGGGGGCGGGGGCGTCAGTCATGCGTCAGTCCTCAAGCCCCACCAGCAGCCTTGAAAAGGCTCTCGCGTCAAACGGTTGCAGATCCTCGACGCCTTCGCCGACGCCGATCAGCTTGATCGGGGCATCCGAGGCCTGGGCCACGGGCACCAGAACCCCGCCGCGCGCCGTGCCGTCCAGCTTGGTCATGACCAGTCCGGAGACATAGGCCGTGCGGCCGAAGATCTGCTCCTGGGCCAGGGCGTTGCGGCCCACGGTGGCGTCGAGCACGAGCAGGGTCTCATGCGGGGCCTCCGGATCGATCTTCTTCAGCACCCGCACGATCTTGAGCAGTTCGTCCATCAGGGCCGACTTGTTCTGCAGCCGCCCGGCGGTGTCGATCAGGACCACGTCGTAGCCTTCGGCCTTCGCCTTCGTATAGGCGTCGAAGGCCAGGCCGGCGGGATCGGCCCCGTCGCGGCGGCTCTCGAAGGTCGCGCCGGCGCGCTCGGCCCAGACCTTGAGCTGTTCACGGGCGGCGGCGCGGAAGGTGTCGCAGGCGACGATCATCACCTTGGCCCCCTGGCCGGTCAGATCGGCGGCGATCTTGCCCAGGGTCGTGGTCTTGCCTGAGCCGTTGACCCCGACGAACAGGGTGACGAACGGTCGCGGGCCGGACAAAGGCTCGTAGCGGGCCTCGTGGTTGACCAGTTCGGCGGTCACGGCCTCGGCCAGCGCCTCCTTGACCTCGCGCTCATTGGCCCCGGCGCCGAAGCGCAGTTCGCGGAACCGGGCCACGATCCGGTCGGTCGCTGCGGGGCCGAGGTCGCTCTCGAGCAGATGCTCTTCCAGCCCCTCGAGGGCGGCTTCGGACAGCGGTTCCTTGATGAAGGTCGCGACGACCTGTTCGGTCATCTGCTTCGAGGAGCGGGAGAGGCCCTCGGTCAGGCGCGAGAGCCAGCCCTTTTTCGGCGCGTCGTTCATGCCTTGGCTTTAGCGGGCGCACGGGGACAGGTCACGGCCAATCATGGCGCCGCGCCCCCTTTGGCTCTAAATGAGCACTGAACCGCAGGAACCGACGCTTGGCCCAGACCCACCCGTTCCATTCGCCCCGCGCCCACGGCTTCGTCCGCGTGGCCGCCGCGACTCCGGTGGTCCACACCGCCGACCCCGTCGCGAACGCCGACGAGCATATCGCCCTGATCCAGCAGGCGGGCGCGCAGGGCGTGGACCTGATCGTGTTTCCGGAGCTGTCGCTGAGCGGCTACGCCATCGACGACCTGCTGATGCAGGAGGCCTTGCTGGCCGAGGTGGAGCGGCAGATCGAGCGCGTGGGGGAGGTGACCCGGGAGACAGGCCTGGTGGCCGTTATCGGCGCGCCGGTCCGGCAGGGTGATCGGCTGTTCAACTGCGCCGTGGTCCTGATCAATGGCCTGATCTGGGGGGTGATCCCCAAGACCTATCTGCCCAACTACCGGGAATATTATGAGAAACGCTGGTTCTCCCCGGCGTCGTCTGATGTCGCCGACAGCACCGTTCTGATCGGCGACACGCGGCATGCGTTCGGCACGGATCTGATCTTTGCGGCGGAGAACGTCCCAGGATTCAGTTTTGGCGTGGAGGTCTGCGAGGACTTCTGGGCCCCGTTGCCGCCCTCGACGCGACAGGCGCTCGCCGGCGCGCGGGTTCTGCTCAACCTGTCGGCATCCAACGTCGTCATTGGCAAGGCCGATGAGCGCGCGCTGCTCTGCGCGAGCCAGTCCGCTCGAACCATGTCCGCCTACGTCTTTGCGGCGTCAGGATGGGGCGAAAGCACCACCGACCTGGCCTGGGACGGCCAGGCGACGATCCATGAACTGGGCGCGAAGCTGGCCGAGGGCGAGCGGTTCTCGATGGAGTCCCACCTGACCGTCGCCGACATCGACGTAGAGCGGATCGGGCTGGAACGACTGCGAACCGGCACGTTCGGAGACTGCGCCCGGCGGGAGCTTGAAGTCGACCAGTTCACGCCAATCGCCTTTTTTGCGACCAATGGCAGCGAAAAGGCCGACCTCCTCCGCCCCCTCGACCGCTTCCCCTTCGTGCCGGACGACCCCGCCCGGCTGGACCAGGACTGCTACGAGGCCTTCAACATCCAGGTGCAGGGGCTGATGCGCCGGATGAAGGCGACCAGCGCTGAACGGCTGGTCATCGGCGTCTCTGGCGGGCTGGATTCGACCCAGGCCCTGCTGGTCGCCTGCCGCGCCTTCGACCGGCTGGGCCTGCCGAGGACCGGGATTCTCGCTTACACACTGCCCGGCTTCGCCACCTCCGAGGGGACAAGGTCGAACGCCTGGGCGCTGATGAAGGCGCTGGGCGTCACCGGCGCCGAGATCGACATCCGGCCGACCGCGACCACCATGCTGGAGGCCATCGGCCACCCGTTCGCCAGCGGCGAGCCGGTCCACGACATCACCTTCGAGAACGTGCAGGCGGGCCTGCGGACGGATTATCTGTTCCGGCTGGCCAACCAGAACGGGGCCTTCGTTCTGGGGACCGGCGACCTGTCGGAACTGGCGCTGGGCTGGTGCACCTATGGCGTCGGCGACCATATGAGCCACTACAACGTCAACGGCGGGGTGGCGAAGACCCTGATCCGGCACCTGATACGCTGGGTGGCGGCGAAGGAGCATGAGGGCGGAGCGGCGGATGTGCTGCTCGCCATTCTGGACACGGAGATTTCGCCGGAACTGGTGCCCGCGGGTGCCGACGGGAAGCTTCAGTCAACCGAGGCGACCGTCGGTCCCTATGCGCTGAACGACTTCTTCCTGTTCTACGTGACCCGCTTCGGCCTGAAGCCGTCGAAGGTCGCGTATCTGGCGCATCAGGCTTGGAAAGATGCGGCGACCGGCCACTGGCCGACCGCCACGCCCGAAAACGAGCGCATTGAATACGACCTCGCCACGATCAAACACTGGCTGCGGAAATTCCTGTTCCGCTTCTTCCAGACCAGCCAGTTCAAGCGGTCCGCCCTGCCGAACGGGCCCAAGGTCGTCACCGGTGGGTCGCTGTCGCCACGCGGAGACTGGCGCGCGCCGTCGGACGCTACGGCGAGAGTGTGGCTGGATGAGCTGGAAGCGAACGTTCCGGACTGAGAAAGAGTGGATAGTGGTTAGTGATTAGTGGTTGGCCGCCGACTGCGCAGCAGGACGGCCGGCGTCGCCCTTCCGCCAGCAGCGAAGCGGCAATCCCTGATCACTAATCACTAATCACTAATCACTCCGCCTACGGCAACTCGCTCAGGAACGGAAAGATCGCCGCCTTGGCCTCCGGCTCGTCCAGCATGGGCGCGTGGCCGACGCCGGGGACCTCGACATAATCCATCTTTGGTGCGCGCTTGCGCATCTTCGCCGCGATCTCCGGGCTGAGGAGGTCGGAGGTCTCGCCGCGTACCAGCAGGGTCGGCCGACCCTTGGCCAGGCGGGTGAAGAAGGGCCAGAGATTGGGCACGAGGGCCTTGGCCCCTGCGGCCCGGATCGGGGCCATGATGTCGGGGTCATAGTCCGGGATCGGCGTGCCCTCGGTGCCCATGCGGAAGGTGCGGCGGGCGAAGGCGTCCCAGTCTTCGTCTGAAAGGTGTGGCAGGGCGACCTCGTTGAGCTTGCGCGCATAGGCCGCCGCGTCCGCCCAATTGTTGATCTCGACAGGCTGCCCGGCATAGGCGGCGATGCGGGTCAGGCCCTCCTTCGCCACCTCGGGACCGACGTCATTGATGATGGCGGCGGCGATGACCTTCGAGCGGATGGCGGCCAGCGCCATGGTGATCAGCCCGCCCATGGAGGTGCCGAGAAAGACCGCCCGCTCGATTCCGAGGTCGCGCATCAGGGCCAGCACGTCCTGGGCATAGGTCACGGGCTGATAGGTCATCGGGTCGCGGGCGCGGTCCGACTGGCCGCGTCCGCGGATGTCGAGGGCCAGCACCCGGCGACCGCTCTGGGCGATCAGTGGCGCGATGGCGTCGAAATCGGCCGAGTTGCGGGTCAGGCCGTGGATGGCGATGACCGGCAGCTTTGCCGTGCCGGACGCCGCCGCGTAGTCACGGGCGTACAGGCTCAGGCCATCGGCGCTGGACCAGCGGCGCTCGGCGAAGGTCTGGGTCATGACAGGCTCCAAAGGATGACGGCCAAGCTTATTTCATGGACGGGAGAATTCCCACCCGACGCGACCTGACAGCTGGTGTCAGCTCTTCAGTGGCCCAGCAGTTCCCGGACGAATTCGAACAGGTCGCCGCCCTCGAAGCGGAAGCCCGGAACGCCGGCGCGGCGGGCGGCCTCCATGTCCGAGGGCTGGTCTCCGATCATGAAACTCTTCGCCGGGTCGATGCCGTGGTCCGCGATGGCCCTCAGGATCATGCCCGGGTTGGGCTTCCGGTCCGGATGGTCGGGGTGGATATAGGCCTCGACCCGGCCCTCACTGTGGAAAGGGCAGGCGTAGACGGCACCGATAACCGCGCCCCTGGCGGCCAGCTTGCGGACGATCAGGGTGTTGAAGGCCTTCATCTGGTCTTCGCTGAACAGGCCTCGCGCCACCCCCGACTGGTTGGTCACGATGACGCACAGATAGCCGAGCTGGTTCAGCCGCCGCACGGCCTCGGCCGCGCCCGCCACAAGGCGCAGATGCTCTTCCAGATGGGGATAGCCGGTGTCCTCGATCAGCACGCCGTCGCGATCGAGGAAGACGGCGGGAACGCCAGAACTCATGGTTTCCGGGCATACGGCGCCGTACACGGTCGTTGCAACCCGTCACGCGAAGTGACGGCGCGCGATTTGGCTTTACGGCGACCGATTTGGTAGGACGCCGCAACCGCGGTGACGGCTGAACGCCGCCGTCACGCCCCGCGCGCCCGGAGATTGTCCCGATATGAGCATCGCCTTCATTGACCTTCAGGCCCAGCGACTCCGCCTCAACGGCAGGATCGAGGCCGCTGTGCAGGAAGCCGTCGTGGGCGGTGCCTGGGTCATGGGACCGCAGGTGCGCCAGTTCGAGGCTGATCTGGCCGCCTTCGGCCAGGCAAAACACGCCCTCGGCTGCGCCAATGGCACCGACGCCCTGATCCTGCCGCTGATCGCCTGGGGCGTCCGCACCGGCGATGCGGTCTTCTGTCCCAGTTTCACTTTCACGGCCACGGCCGAGGTCGTGCCGTGGCTGGGCGCC
This sequence comes from Brevundimonas sp., assembly GCA_030693575.1. Classification (GTDB taxonomy): domain Bacteria; phylum Pseudomonadota; class Alphaproteobacteria; order Caulobacterales; family Caulobacteraceae; genus Brevundimonas. The sequence continues at coordinate 6,935 of JAUYAG010000042.1, forward strand.
ACGCCGGTGTTTGTGGATGTGGACTCCCGGACCTTCAACATGGACCCGGTCCAGCTGGAGGCGGCGATCGAGGCGACCCTGAAGGAGGGCCGGCTCAAGCCCCGCGTGGTGATCGCCGTCGACCTGTTCGGCCAGCCCGCGGACTATCCGGCCATCCGGGCCATCTGTGACCGCTACGGCCTCAAGCTGATCGCCGATTCGGCCCAGGGCTTCGGCTGCACCCTGAACGGCGACCATCCGATCAAATGGGCCGACATCACCACCACCAGCTTCTTCCCGGCCAAGCCGCTGGGCTGCTACGGCGACGGGGGGGCGGTGCTGACGGACGATGACGATCTCGCCCAGGAAATGGACTCGCTGCGGGTCCACGGAAAGGTCGTCGCCAAGGACATGAAGCCCGGCGAGACCTTCGCCCACGACCCCAAATACCTGGCCATGCGGATCGGGATGAACAGCCGTCTGGACACCATCCAGGCCGCGGTCCTGATCGAGAAGCTGAAGGTCTTCCCGCAGGAGATCGAATGGCGCAACCGCGCGGCGGACCGCTATGCGGCGGGCCTCGCGCCTCACGTCGCCAGCGTGCCCGCCGTGATCGAGGGCGGGGTTTCGATCTGGGCCCAGTATACGATCGAGCACGAGAACCGCGACGGCCTGGCCGCGCATCTGAAGGACCAGGGCGTGCCCACGGCGGTCTACTATCCCGTGCCCATGCACCTGCAGCCCGCCTATGCGCGGTTCTCCAGCGGGCCTGGCAGCCTGCCGGTCACCGAGCGGCTGATGGAGCGGGTCATCAGCCTGCCGATGCATTCCGATCTCGACGAGGCGACCCAGGACCGGATCATCGCTGCGGTCGCCAGCTTCCGCTAAGGACCGCGCATGACCCAACACCTTCCCCCGCTCAAGGTCGGCGTCGCCGGCGTCGGCGTCATGGGGCGCAACCATGCGCGCGTCCTGTCCGACATCCGTGACTTCGACCTGACAGCCGTGTTCGACCCCGACGCCGCCACGGCCGACGGCGTCGCCGCCCTGTATGACGCCCGGGCCTTCACGACCGCCGCCGACTTCGTCGCCGCCGGTCTGGACGCCGCCGTGGTCGCCACGCCCAACCGTCACCATGCCGACCTGGGCGTCGCCCTGCTCGAGGCCGGGGTCCATGTGCTGGTCGAAAAGCCGATCGCCGCCACCGTCATCGACGCCCAGCGGATGATCGATGCGGCTAAGGCCAACAACCGCGTGCTGATGGTCGGTCAGGTCGAGCGGTTCAATCCGGCGGTCGAGGCAGTCAAGCGCGCCATCGACGGCGACGATGTCATCTCGATCCAGATCACCCGCGTCGGTCCCTTCCCGCCGCGCATGGGCGAGGTCGGGGTGGTCATCGATCTGGCGGTGCACGACATCGACATCATCCGTCACCTGACGGACTCCGAAATCGTCGAGGTCCAGCCCCAGCTGGCGCGGACCAAGGCCGAGCGCGAGGACACCGCCCTGCTGCAGTTCCGGCTGGCCAACGGGACCATCGCCCACATCACCACCAACTGGGTCACGCCCTACAAGGTCCGCACCCTGCAGGTCGCGACGATGAACCGGTTCGTGGTCGCCGACCTGATCACCCGTCAGGTCACGGAGTATTTCGGCCAGCAGGCCGACGGCTCCTACCAGACCCGCGCCGTCAACAGCTGGCCCGCCGAGCCCCTGAAGAAGGAGCTGGAGGCGTTCGCGCACGCCATCCGCACCGGCGAACCGCCGGCGGTCACGGGCGAGGACGGGCTGCGGAACCTTGAGGTGGCGTTGAGGTGTCTGGGGGAGGGCTAAGACCCCACCACCTGCATCCCCAGCCATTCCGCGATCAGGGCCGGCTTCTCCGCCCCCTCGATCTCGACCGTGACCTCGTGCTTCAGCAGCCAGCGGGTGCCGCCCCCCATTGGGCCCTTGTCCTCGGCGGACAGCAGTTTGAACCGTCCACGGACGTTCGACCCGGCCGGCACCGGCGCAAGGAAGCGCAGTTTGTCGAAGCCGTAGTTGACCCCCATCACCACACCCTCCAGCGGCGGGACGGCGTCATAGGTCATGGCCGAGAGCAGGCTGAGGGTCAGGAAGCCGTGGGCGATGGTGCCGCCGAACGGGGTCTGCGCGGCCGCGACCGGGTCGATGTGGATGAATTGCCGGTCCTCGGTGATCTCGGCGAAGGCGTCGATCCGGGCCTGGTCGACGGTGATCCAGCGGCTGACGCCGATCTCCTGACCGATCAGGCCGGCAAGGTCGGCGACGGGGGTGGGGGAACCCTTGCGTTCGGTGCGGCTCATGCGGTCGGCTCCTTCAGGAGATGGGCGTGAAACGGTCTTCGATGATGGCGGCGAACAGGGCCGGGTCGACATTGCCGCCCGACAGGATGACGGCGGTGGTGCGATCGCGCGTCTCGATCTTGCCCGCAAGAACCGCGGCCAGCGACACGGCTCCGCCCGGCTCGACCACCTGTTTCAGCACCTTGAACGCATAGGCGACGGCCGCCGCCACCTCGGCGTCCGAGACGGTCTCGACCCGGTCGACGCGGCGGTTGATGGGGAAGGTCAGCTCGCCCGGCCGGTCGGTCATCAGGGCGTCGCAGATGGTGCCCGGCGCCGGCGCGTGGGTCAGCCGTTCGTTCGCGGTGATCGACAGCTGCATGTCGTTGTAGTGCTGTGGCTCGACGGCGATCACCGGGCTGTCCGGCGACAGGGCGTCCATCGCCAGGTTGATCCCGGCGATCAGACCGCCGCCCGAAGCGCCGCAGGCCAACTGGTCGATCAGGCCGTCGGCCTGTTCCATGATCTCCAGCCCGATCGTGCCCTGACCCTCGATGACGAAGGGATCGTCGAACGGGCGGACGAGGACGGATCCCTTCGAGGCGGCGATCTCCTCGCCGATGGCCTCGCGGCTTTCTGTGTAGCGGTCGTACATCCGCACCTCGCCGCCGAAGCCGATGACGCCCTCGACCTTCACCTTCGGACTGTCGGCGGGCATGACGATGATCGCCTCGATGCCGAGGATCTGCGCCGCCGCGGCCACGGCCTGGGCGTGGTTGCCCGAGGAATAGGCGACGACACCCCGCGCCTTCTCCTCATCCGTCAGCCGGCTGATCCGGTTCCAGGCGCCGCGGAATTTGAAGGCCCCGGCGCGCTGCAGGTTCTCGGCCTTCAGCAGGATCCGGCCGCCGGTCAGCGCATTCAGCGCCGGGCTCTCGATCAGGGGCGTGCGCACGGCCTTGCCGGCGATCTGGCGGGCGGCGTCGCGGACGCCGGCGAAGGAGGCGGTGTGCATGAGGAACTCATACCGCGTCATTTCCTTCCGGCGAAGCCGGCTTTGAAGGCTGGAAGGTTCATCACAACGAACACAACGAAGAAACCACAAAGGACACGACGGGGCCTGCGCCTGACTCTCCTACCGTTGTGACCGCTGTGACCCGTTGTGTTCGTAGTGATGAACTTCCCCTCGCGGGTCCGGCTCGAGGATTGCGGCTTCGCCGCGATGACCGGTTGAGTCTCCCGACCGCCGCTCTAACCTGACCGGATGAAGTCCCTCATCCTCGCCATCGACCAGGGCACCACCTCGACCCGGGCCATTGCCTTCGAGGCCGCGCCCGAGGGCGGGCTGCGGCCGGTCGCCGTCAGCCAGATCGAGCTGGAGCAGCATTTCCCGCATCCCGGCTGGGTCGAGCATGACGCGGCCGAGATCTGGACCGCGACCCTGCAGACCTGCCGCGAGGTGATCCGCAAGGCGGGGGGCGTCGGCCGGTTCGCGGCCATAGGCATCACCAATCAGCGCGAGACCTCCGTGCTCTGGGACGCGGCGACGGGCGAGCCGCTGCACCGCGCCATCGTCTGGCAGGACCGGCGCACGGCGGACGTCACCGGCAAACTGGCCGCCGCCGGGCATGAGCCGATGGTTCAGGAGGCGACCGGCCTGATCCTCGACCCCTATTTCTCCGCCTCCAAATTCGCCTGGCTGCTGGACGCCGTGCCGGGCGCGCGCGACCGGGCCGCGGCGGGCGAGGTCAAGGTCGGCACCATCGAATGCTGGCTGATCTGGAAGCTGACCGGCGGCGCCCGCCACGTCACCGACGTCACCAACGCCAGCCGCACCTCGCTGATGGACCTGTCGACACGCCGGTGGCGACCCGATCTCGCAGACCTGTTCAAGGTCCCGGTGGCGGTCCTGCCGGAGATCCGTGGCTGCGCCGATCCCCTCGGCGACTGCGACGCGACCCTGTTCGGCGCGGCCTTGCCTATCCATGGCGCGGCCGGGGACCAGCAGGCGGCGCTGGTCGGTCATGGCGCGCTCAAGGCCGGGGACGCCAAGATCACCTACGGCACCGGCGCCTTCCTCGTCGCCAATGTCGGCGGCGAGCCGGTCGGCTCTACCAGCCGTCTGCTCGGCACGATGGGTTACGCCGTCGGCGATAATGTCGCCTACGCCCTCGAGGGCTCCATCTTCTCCGCCGGCTCGGCCATCCAATGGCTGCGCGACGGGCTGAAGGTCATCAGCGAGTCGCGCCAGTCCGAAGCCATGGCCATGAGCCTGAAGGACAATGGCGGCGTCTATCTGGTCCCTGGTTTCACGGGTCTCGGCGCGCCCTGGTGGGAGCCGGAGGCGCGCGGGACCATCGTCGGCCTGACCCGCGACAGCGGCCCGGCCCAGATGGTGCGGGCGGCGCTGGAGTCGCTGGCCTACCAGACCCGTGACCTGCTCGATGCGCTCGCGAAGGACGGCGCGCCGCCGCTCAAGGTGCTCAAGGTCGACGGCGGCGTCACCGCCAACGCCTTCGCCATGCAGTTCGTCGCCGACATCTGCGACGTCGTGGTTGAACGCCCGGCGTTCCAGGAGATGACGGCCCTGGGCGCGGCCAAGCTGGCGGCGCTGGGCGTCGGCCTGATCGGCGATCTGGAGGACCATCCGGTCGAGGCCCCGGCACGCTGGACGCCCCGGATGGCGCCGGAAGAGCGCGAACGGTTGCTGAAGGGCTGGCGCGGCGCGGTCCGCGCGGCCATCATCGCCGCTCACCCGGAAGACGCATGACCCAGACCGCCCCCGAAGACGCGCAATCCACCTTCTCCGGCACGCGGGAAGTCGACCCCCGCTACGCCCTCGACGAGGCGGCGCTGGACCGCTGGCTGACGGCCCATATCGAGGGCTATGCCGGACCGCTGACGGTGCGGCAGTTCAAGGGCGGCCAGTCGAACCCGACCTATGAACTGGTCACGCCCGGCCACGCCTATGTCCTGCGCCGCAAGCCGCCGGGGGCCCTGCTGCCCAGCGCCCATGCGGTCGACCGCGAGTTCACCGTCATCTCGGCCCTGCACGCGCAGGGCTATCCCGTCGCCCGGCCGTATGCGCTGTGCACGGACGACGGCGTCATCGGCTCGATGTTCTATGTCATGGACAAGGTCGAGGGCCGGGTGCTCTGGGACCTGAAACTGCCCGGTCTGAAGCCGGCCCAGCGCCGCGCCATCTATGACTCACAGGTCGATACGCTGGCGGCCCTGCATGCCTTCGACCCCACGGCCATCGGACTGTCCGACTACGGACGGCCCGGCAACTATTTCGAGCGGCAGGTCGGGCGCTGGACCAAACAGTATCGCGCCTCGGAGATCGAGCCGATCCCGGCCATGGACCGGCTGATCGAATTCCTGCCCGCCACCCTGCCGCCGGACGGGCCGACGCGGATCGTCCACGGCGACTTCCGTCTCGACAATCTCATCCTCGCCCCCGACGGGCCGCAGGTTCGCGCGGTGCTGGACTGGGAGCTGTCGACGCTCGGCGATCCGATGGCGGACTTCTCCTACCTGCTGATCGCCTGGGTCATTCCGGCGACGGCCCGCAATGGCCTGGCCGGTGCCGACATCGAGGCGCTGGGCATTCCCTCGGTGGCGGAGACAGTGGACCGCTATGCGCGGCTGACCGGGACGACGCCGGCCAATCTGGACTGGCTGTTCGCCTACAACCTGTTCCGTCTGGCGGCCATCTGCCAAGGCATCGCCGGGCGGGTGCGGGACGGCACCGCGGCCTCGGCCCACGCCCGGACCATGGCGGCCCAGGTGCCGATGCTGGCTGCGGGCGCGCTGAGCTTTGCGGAGAAGGCGGGAGCCTGAAGAGGGATTAGCGATGAGGGATTAGGGATTAGCGGGTCTCGGCGGATCGATGGCCGGTCGACGGAGAGCCCCAATCCCCAAGCCCTCCTAATCCCTAATCCCTTGCCTCATCCCGGCTCACCCACCAGGGTGAACGCCGCCCAGTAGGCCGGATGCGCCCAGCGGCGTTCGGCGCGGACGGCGCGGATGCCGGCCTGCAGCGCCCGGGCGCGGACGCCGGGATCGCTCGCGCGGCTGCCGTCCAGATCGGCAAAGGCCGAGGTGATCAGGGTGGTCGTTGCAGCGTCCGACACCTCCCAGTGCGACACCATCACCGAGCGCGCTCCGGCGTAGAAGAAGGCTCTCGCCAGACCGGACAGGCCCTCGCCGCCGGGACGCCCGTCTGACGCGGCGGTGTTGCAGGCCGAGAGCACCACGAACTCGGCATTGAGCTTCAGTTGCGCGGCTTCCGAGGCGCTCAGATAGCCGTCGTCGGCCTCACTGGCCTGATCGGGCGGCGTCATCACCAGTCCCGGCTCGGCGGCGGCCGATCCGGCCATCAGGCCGTGGGTCGAGAAGACCACGAACCGCGCCCGCGACAGGGCGTCGGCGTCGACGGCGCGCACGGCGTGCTCTGTGGCCTCGTGACCGATCCGGACCAGGGCGTCGGGATAGCGGGACTTCAGCGTCTCCAGCTCCAGCTTCGAACCGGGCAGGGCGGGCAGGGCGCGCAGCTTGCCGACATCGGCCAACCGGCCTTCGCCCATGACGTCGTCGGCAGCGGGCGAGCCGCGGGTGGCGTTGGTCGGCTCGCCGGTCAGCAGGGGCGCGCCGAAGGCCGCGAGCTGCAGGCGGGCAGCGCCGGCTTCCGCCTGCCGCGCCACGGTGCCGCGACGCGGCGGGCAGCCGGCGCTGCGCTGGGCCGGGTCGGCGACCAGATGGCAACGGAGGGCTTCAAGGCTGGATACCGACGGCAGGGTGGCGAGGGCGTAGCGATCGATCAGCCAGGGCGTGGCGGCCAGGGCCTCGGGCGCGGCGTCGGAGCCGGCCGGCGCGGCCGTGGTCAGCACCGACAGCGGCAGGGCGGTCAGTGCGCCGGTCACGACCGAGATCAGGGTCTTCTTGCCGGCAAACGCGCCTTCGACGGGCTGGACCAGCTCCGTATACAGACGATGCGCTGTGGTGCGGTCGAAGGGAGTCGCCTGCGGGCCCGCGAACAGAAGCGGATCGACGTCCTGCCCGCCGCGCACGGCGCCGGCGCTGGTCAGGGAGGCGCGCAACCGGTTGACGGCGGCGGTCATGGCCGCGTCGCCGAGATCGTCCGCCCGGGCCCATTCGACCCGTTCGCGCGAAACGCCCCAGACATAGGTCGCCTCGGGATTGACCAGCACCAGCAGCAGGCCCTCGTCGGGCCCGAGCAGGGCCTGGGTCTCCGCAATCGACAGGGCCCGCGGGCTGGTCAGTTCCGAATAGGCGGGGAAGCGGGCGTCGATGTCGGCGTCGACGGTCTGCAGTCGTTCGACGTTCGCCTCCCAGGCTGCGCGGGTGCGGGTCCGGTTGGCGAGCGCCTCCGCGTCCTCCGAGGCATAGAGCCGCTCAAGTTCACGCTCCAGCCGGTCGCGGCGTTCGATCAGTTCCTCGCGTTCCTCCGCCAGCCGGCCCAGCGCGTCGTCGCCCTGGGCAAAGCGGGCCGAGACCCGCGCCAGGGCGTCGGCCGCGTCGGAGGCGATGGCCCATTGCGCCGCCTCCCAGGCCTCGGCGCGCAGGGCGGCCGGAGACTCCTGACGCGCCGGTGCGGGGCCGGCGGCGAGGACGGCGGCGATTGCGGCGACCGAAGCCAGACACCTTGCGAACCTGGCTGCGATCA
>JAUYAG010000045.1 GCA_030693575.1 Brevundimonas sp.
GACCGAGATGCCGCGCTCCTTCTCGATCTTCATCCAGTCGGACTGGGTCCGCCGGTTCTCGCCGCGCGCGCGCACCGCCCCGGCCGCGCGGATGGCCCCGCCCGCCAGCAGGATATGCTCGGTCAGGGTGGTCTTGCCCGCATCGGGGTGCGCGATGATGGCGAAGGTCCTGCGGCGCAGGGCCTCCTGTTCGAGAGTGAGTTTCGACATGTTCTTTCCGTTGGGCCGCGCGAGGTAGCGCGGACGGGGCCGAAAGTCACCCGCCGCCGCACACCGGGCCCTCTCCCGCGCTCAGCCTCGCCGTCGGTTTCGGCGTCCTCCTTCTGGGCGCGACCGTGGTGCACGTCGTTTTCAACGTGCTGGTCTGAGGCTCACCGCGCCTCTTCGCCCGACTCCTCGTCATCTTCCTCCGCGACGGCGTCGGCCGCGGCTTCCTCCGCGCGGGCTTCGGCTTCGGTCAGGCCGCGGGCACGGTTGAGTATGGCCTGGGCGGCGACCGTGGTCTCTCCGCCGTGAGGGCTGTTGGCCAGCGGTTCGATGACCCGGATCGCATCCTCGCGGCGGCCGGCGGCCAGGTAGGTTTCGGCCATATCCGCCCTCGCCCGGACGAGTTGCGGGGCCAGCTGGAGGGCGAGCTCGCGGGTGGCGATGTCATTCTCATTGGGATAGCCGGCCGCGCCTTGCCGGGACTGCGCCAGCAGCATGAAGGTCCGGTAGTTGGCGTCGTCGAGGCGGAAGGCCCTCGCCAGCAGCGCGCGGGCCTCGGTCTTCAGGGCGGCGGCCCGGGCGTCGTCCTCGGCCGCCCGTTCCAGCAGCGAGCTCGCGAGGTACTGCAGGCCGGCCACATGGTCAGGGTGGGCGGTGATCAGCCGGCGGAGCACCGCGTCGCCGGCGTCGCGATCGCCCAGATGGATCTCGGCATGGCCGAGGGCGACCATGGCGTCCGGATCATCGGGATGGCGCTCCGCCAGGCGACGCACCTCGCGCAGGGTGGAATCGCTGTGCTCGGTGGGCACCCCGGTCAGGCGCAGGTTCATCAGCAAGAAATCGTTCGCCGAGGCCGGAAGCGAGGTCACGGACACCTCGGCCGGGGGGAAGTTGTTCGGAATCTCATAGTAGGGGATCGCACTCATGTATCGCCGCAGCGTCTGGCGCAGCCGGGCGTTCGGCATGCCGGTCGCGCGCGGCATGGCCTCGATTGCGTCGCCGCCGGCGGCGACGTCCTGAAGATAGACGTTCAGCTGGACCCGGCGTTCGTCATTGCCCATGAACCAGTGGGTCAGCAGCCAGGCCAGAGGATAATAGGTCTGGTTGTTGCGCCGGGTCTGCCCCGACCGTTTGGCCAGCAGGTCGTTCATCGGCAGCCAGCTGGAGCCTCTGAGCCAGGAGCCCCGGGCGTCGTTGAACTTTCCGATCTGGATCCGGTCGTCCCGGATGTCGACGGTCATGAAATATTCGGCGAAGCCTTCGACGAACCACGCCGGATAGGTGGCGGAGAAGTTCTGCATCATGAAGTGGTGGGCGTATTCGTGCAGGAGCACGTCGTCGCCCATTCCGCCGCGCAGGGCGACGGCGAAGATGTCTTCGTCGCGCGCGGCGTAGAAGCCGGCGACATTCTCGCCGATGCCCGGCCTCACCCGCCGGAGACCTCGGTCATCCACCAGATAGATCGGCAGTTTGCGGGGCGGCGCGGCCGTCGGATCGAGCCCCATCAGTCCGCGGAGAACGCGGTCGAAGGTCTCCAGCTTGCGGGTGAAGGCGATCAGTTCGCGCGGATTGCCCTCGCCATAGACGATGAAGCGCTCGCTCTCCGCCTTCAACCATTCGGCCCGGGCGGGCGTGGCCGTGAAGATCGTCAGGACGAGGACGGCCAGGCCGGTCCAACGAACGATGTCGGATAGTCTCATGGCTGCGTACTCCCCGGACCAGCCGGCTCACCCTAGCCGGGCGGCGGCGCACTGTCCAAGGTTGCATTCGCCGGTCAGGCGGCCATGCGCATCCAGACCGCGCGGTCGGCGGCGAGGGCGTTCAACTGGCCCTTGGCGGCGCGGGTCTTCAGCTGGTGCATGATGGCGTCGGGCAGGGCGCAGAACTGCGGCTCGACCAGGGTCGGATCGCAGCCGGCGGCCGGGGCGGCGAACAGGGCGGCGTTCACTTCCGGCGAGCGGTCGTGGATCAGCCAGGCCAGACGGCGCGCCCGCTGCGGGTCGTGGAGGTGCAGCAGCGGGTCCTCGGAAAACAGTTCGCAACCGAGTTCCAGGACATAGTCGAGCTCGAGGCTCTCAAAGCGCCGCGCATCGCCGGCCGTGACCGGGCAGGCCTCGTCCAGGTCGAACACCACGTCGTTGAGAAGAAAGAGCATCGACAACACCCACCATCGCTCCGGGCTCATTGCGGCCCGTTGAAGCTGACCATAGGCGCCTCCGCTTGAGGTTCCGTGTGCGAACGCAGTTAAGGATTTCGCACTGGCGGCGGGGGGCGGTCACAGGTGGTTAGGGGTGGGAAGGCAACAGGCAGTAGGCAGTAGGCAACAGGAGGCATCTCGGATCGATCGCATGGTTCGGCGCGATGCACTTCCCTACTGCCTGCTGCCTGCTGCCTACTGCCTGTTGCCTCCCTCCCCCGCCACCTTCTCCGTAATAAAGTGCCGCCCCTCCCGGTCCTCGATCTCGACCACCCAGAGGTCGGGGTCGTAGCCGATCTGGCGCTGGACATAGGCGTCGAGCTCGCTCTCGAACTCGCTCTCGACCGGCTGCATCCACAGCCGTTCGCCGTCGGGTCCGAAGGCCTCGCTAAAGAGTCGGGCGCGGCGGTTCGAGGTGTCGAAGGCCTTGACGATGACCGTGCCGGCGCGGGCGTCGCCCTTGCGCGCGACGGTGGCGAAGGCCCCGCCCAGCTCGGCGCGGCGGATCAGGGCAGACACCCAGAGGTCGCTCGACAGAAGCACTTTGATAACCCTGCTCGGAAACCGGACCGGAACGCGTGATGCGTAATGTGCGGTCCCATGACGATAGGCCAGACCGCCTCGAAGACCAAAGCCGTCCTGCTCGCCGCCGCCGTGTTTGCGCTGCCGGGTGTCGCCACGGCCGGGGCCGCCGACACCTATTATGAGCGCGCCTTTGTGGTCGCCGCTCACGCACGCTGCCACCTGTTCGCGCCCCACATCGACGCCGCCCTGAACGCGGCCACGGCCCAGGCCCGCGGCGCCGCCCTGCGCTCGGGCGCCGGCGAGTCCGAACTGGTCGCCGCCGCC
>JAUYAG010000062.1 GCA_030693575.1 Brevundimonas sp.
GGGCGGCGCGCGATAGCGTGAACGCTGCGCTTGACGCGCGGGTGCTCTGCGAGGTGTTCGAAGCGGCGGCCGACGGGATGCTCGGAGACGGAGCGTGACGTTCGCGCCCGAGGGTGAACCCGTCGAGCCGGGCGGGCCGGAAGACCGGCTGCTTCCGTGGGATCGGGTCCGGGACGTCACGGGCCTCAGCCGGTCCACGGCGTGGCGTCTGCAACAGGTCGGGGATTTTCCCGAACCCGTGCGCATCTCGCCCAACCGGGTCGGCTGGTGGGAAAGCGAGCTGACCGCCTGGAAGGCGACCCGCACCGTCCGCGGGCTTCCGCACCCCAAGCCGTTGGCTCGGCCCCGGGAGCCCAAACTGATCCAGACCACGCGATCGCCGCGCCCCCAGGCGGCTCGGCAGTCGCCGGTCCCGGCGGCTCCCGCGGTACAGGAGACATTGAAGGCCGCTGCACCGGCGACTCGACCCCGACGGCGGCAAAGGCAGACATCGGCGGATCAGATCGATTTCGGGTTCTAGGCCGGGACACGCTCCGCGACTTGGAGGAAGGCTGCGCATGCGTCTGACGGCGTCCGCGGATTGCGCTTCAGCCTATTCGCTTAAGTGACCCGGGCGGACATTTTGGCACGCTAAGAGAGTTTTACGGACATTTGACCGTGACCCAGCGGATTAGGAGAAATCTACTAGGTCTCTCTCTCGGGTTATCGAGATGCTCGACGGCGCCCTGTCTCTGCTCGACGATTGGCAGTCCCTAAAGCACGACCAACGCGCGCCACGTCGATCCAGAAAGAGGTGACGAATCCTCTCCATTCAACCGATAGAACCGGCCTAAACGCAGATAAGGCCGCATATGTGCGGCTTCTCATGCTCGCCCTGCCGGGACCCGACCGTCAGGCCGCGTGCGCGTGAAGCCAGCCCTTCTGGTCAAGCCTGTCGAACGCGAGCGCGATCTGCTGCCGGCTGAACTGGCGCTTGCGATCATTCCATCGATAGGTTTCGGCGGCGGCTTCGTCCGCGGTGCTCGATCCGCCTCGCGTGGCGACCCAGTGAACCGTGGCCAGCAGTTCCAGTCCGAACGGGGTCTCGAAACCGGCGACCAGATCCGCTACGCGATCGAAGCGGCTGCGAGTGTCGGCGGCGTCCGTGAGGCGAGCCTCGGCATCGGCGACCGCTCCGGGAACGATCTCGATCTGCTTGGTCGGCGCGTCCCCGCCGTCGGCGTATCCGGAGATCAGATGACCTTCGACGGTCCTCAGCACATGACGAAGGTTCTGGGCGTAAGGACCGTAGGGCGCCTTGGCGTAATCCAGTCTGAGAGGCTCGCCAGCTTCCTGCATGAAGTACATCAGCTTGTGGACTTCCAGCAGGGTGACGAAAGGATCCAGAAGCCCGCTCAGATAACGGTCCATCAGAACGACCAGGGCGGCGCGACCGTTCGTCATCGTCGGGACGGTCCTGGACGCAACCATTTCCTGCGCCGTCGGGGCGCCGCCCGGTTCGTAGATCAGGACGTGGACATCCGTGAGGTCGGCCAGCGCCTCTTCGATGCGCGGACGCACGTCCGACCAGTTCAGCCCCCCCAGACCGCTACCCAGCGGCGGGATTGCGATGGACTGGATCTTGCGCTCGCGGATAACGCGGACGAGGTCGATAAGGCCGGCGTCGATATCCTCGATCCGGCTCTTGCCGCGCCAGTGGCGCTTGGTGGGAAAATTGATGATGAAGCGCGGGTTGTCCAGGCGGTGGCGTTCGTAGACGAACATCCGGCCAGGCTGGACCTCCTTGGCCTCGCAGGCCCCGGCGTAAGCTTCCCAGTTGTCCTGGAAGGCGTTCTTGAATTGCAGGGCGATGCCCCGGCCCATGATGCCGACGCAGTTGACCGTGTTGACCAGGGCTTCCGCCTCGGACTTCAGGATGTCGCCAGTGGTGAGAGTGATCATCGGGCCCCCTAATAGTACCACGTCGGCTGGATTTCGACCCGCGGCGTGTGCGCGGCGTTCTTCAGGATCTCATCGACCTGCATCTTGACTGGCATCGACCTCACGCCAATCCGTGTGAACAACGACCAGGGAAAGGCATCCTTCATCAGAAACTCGGCCTGTTTGCCTTCCCGGATTTCGGAAGATGACCACTGATTGGAGCCGACCGAGTCCCAATTGATCTCGTCGATCGTATCCAGACTCGAGCGAAACTCGGCGTAATAGGCGCCGGCGTTGGACAGGGTGAAGGCCCATCTGCGTCCCTCACCCTCGGCCCATTCCACCGCATCGCGCAGGTCGGCTTCCAGATGCACGATCGGCTCCTGACCCCCACGATAGGTCACCTCCGCGTGGTTGCCCCGGTATAGCAGGTAGAGCATCACGGAACGAGAACAAAAGTAGAACGGAACATATTCGCCGACATTGTCGCCGGGGTGACATCGGACCGGCAATGCAAGACGACGTTGCTTGATCGAAGCCATCCCGATCGTCGTCGCAGGACCGCCGGCGGCGATCATTCGGGCATCGCTCTGCAACGCTCCGGCCGTGATCAGGTTGGCCAGGTTGTCGACGTGGGTGATGTGGTAGATTTTGGGCCTAGCCGGTGCTGGCATGATTGGTCACGCTCCCGCGCCGTCGCCCGCCGATGATCGCGAATCTCGCGCGAATTGGCCCAAGTGTTTCGCACAACGGCGGACAGGGCAAGGAAGGGCGGGGGACCGGGCCCGGAGAGACAACCATCTGGCCTGTGGTGGTCCTCGTCAGGTGACGGCTACCGCACCCGAGACACCGGCGAGTTCGTCGAAGCGAGCGCGGGCCTTGGCTTCGTCGTAGAGAATCTCGCTCTGACGGGGCGGCGCGACGACATAGTACATCGTCACCGGCGCCAAGGACTGACGCTCGCGACGCCACAGGGCGAACCCCTCCCGACCCGCCAGGCGGGTCCACGTTCCGGCGTCGTTGGGATGGTCCGGGATCGACGCCATGGCGGCTCCTTCGAAGACTGGTCGCAATGGATTGAGGCTGGGAGACCGGTTTGGATGAAACGCCCTGCAAAAGGCCACGACTGAGCGGGGTCGAATCAGGCCCGGTAAGCGCTCCAATCAATGCTTTTCAGGGCGCTTTGTCTCGTTTCGAGCGGCGTTTACGCACGGAGACTGCCCCACCAACTCGTTCTGGCGGAAAAATTCATCTGTATGCAGATTATGTGGTACCGATAAGAAGATGGTTTTGAACGAAAAAGGTGGATGCGACAGGGATTGAACCTGTGACACCTCGGTATGATACCGGCGACCCTGGGGCGGCTTTGGTCCGCCCGGTGCGAACGGACCGCCGTGGCGGCACATTCGCTCCAAGCCCTTCTATCCGCGTGACCTGTTGCGGGACTGGGCCCATGCGCAGATCTCGGACATCCGCACGGGCTGCACGGAGGCTGCTCAGGGGCGTCGCCGTGGCTGATCCGTCCGGTTTTCCCGTGTGCGCCTCGAGCCTAGACGACCTCTTGGCGGACCCGTCGGCGAGCTTTGCGGTGAAGACGGTCGCGAGAACCTGGTCGGCCCGTGATCGCGTTGACGCCGCCCATGACGCCGGGATTCCTTGCGCCAGGTTCGAGAATGAGGTTCTGGCGCAAAGGGCCGAGCGCCCACCGCCGTTCCCGGAGCATGACGAGCCGTCGCCTGCGAAGCCGCCGCGAAAGCGATCGACCCGCGCTGCCAAAGCGGACCAGATCGACTTCGGCTTCTGAGTGTTGTTGAGAGTGTTGCGTTTCGCTTGTGAACTCAGCACCCCATCGTCGAGTAGGTTTGCGAGAAGCCCCGGCAGCTTTCTCCAGTGCGGCTTCGAGCAGCGCGAGGGCAGGAGATCATTGCAACGCATCAGGGCCGATACGATTCACCCTCCGCCACAGCCTTCGTCATAGGCCGCGAAGGCGGCGGCGGTGATGATCTCGGAGACCGAGGCGCCGAGGCTGACGATCTGGACGGACTTCTCCAGCCCGACCAGCAGCGGGCCGATCACCGTGGCCCCGCCGAGCTGTTGCACCAGCCGGGTGGAGATGGCGGCGGAATGGATCGCCGGCATGACCAGCACATTGGCGTGGCCTGACAGGCGCATGAACGGATAGGCCGCCCGGGCCTCGGGATCGAGCGCCAGCTCCGGCGGCATCTCCCCCTCGTATTCGAAATCGACGCCGCGCGCGTCGAGGATGCGGATGGCCTCGCGGACCTTCTCGCCGCGGTCACCGGGAGGGTTGCCGAAGGTCGAATAGCTGAGGAAGGCGACGCGCGGGGTCTTGCCCAGCTTGCGGACCGTCTCGGCGGCCTGGATGGCGATCTCGGCCAGTTCTTCCGCGTTGGGCAGTTCGTGGATGGAGGTGTCGGCGACGAACAGGGTGCGGCCCCTGGCCAGCAGGATCGACATGCCGATCATGCGGTTCCTGACGTCGAGGACGCGCCGGACCTCCTTCAGCACCATGTTGAAATTGCGGGTCACGCCGGTGACCATGCAGTCGGCCTGGCCGCGGGCGCACATGGCCGCGGCGAAATAGTTGCGGTCCTGGTTGATCATCCGCTGCACGTCGCGGCGCAGATAGCCGCGGCGCTGCAGGCGGGCGTAGAGCCAGTCGGTGTATTCGACATTGTGCTCGGAGACGCGGGCGTTGACGATCTCGATGCCCATCTCGTCGAAATTCAGCCCGGCCTCGGCGGCGTTCTGGCGGATCAGATCCTCGCGGCCCAGCAGGATGGGCGTGCCCAGTTCGGCCTGTTTGAAGCCCCAGGCGGCGCGGATGACGGCGGTCTCCTCGCCCTCGGCGAACACGACCCGCTTGTTCGGGGCGGCGCGCACGGCGCCGGAGATGTTCTGCATCAGGGCCGCGGACGGATCGAGCCGCGAGCGCAGTTCGGTCCGGTAGGCGTCCATGTCCTCGATCGGCTTGCGCGCCACGCCGGTGTCCATCGCCGCCTGGGCGACGAAGGGCGGGATGTACCAGATCAGGCGCGGGTCGAACGGCGACGGGATGATGTAGTCGGGACCAAAGCGCAGCTTGCGACCTCGATAGGCCATGGCGACCTCGTCCGGCACGTCTTCGCGGGCGAGGGCGGCCAGGGCCTGGGCGCAGGCGACCTTCATCTCGTGATTGACCCGCCG
>JAUYAG010000074.1 GCA_030693575.1 Brevundimonas sp.
GTGTTCAACATCGGCGACCGGATCCGCACCTACATCTATGACGTCCGCGCCGAGGCCAAGGGCCCGCAGGTCATGCTGTCGCGCTCGCACCCCGGCTTCATGGCCAAGCTGTTCGCCCAGGAGGTCCCGGAAGTTTATGACGGCGTGATCGAGATCCGCGCCGCCGCCCGCGACGCCGGCTCGCGCGCCAAGATGGCCGTGCTGTCGAACGACAGCTCCATCGATCCGGTCGGCGCCTGCGTCGGCATGCGCGGCTCGCGGGTCCAGGCGGTCGTCGCCGAGCTGCAGGGCGAGAAGATCGACATCATCCAGTGGAACTCGGACGAGCCCACCTTCATCGTCAACGCCCTGGCCCCGGCAGAAGTCTCCAAGGTCGTGCTCGACGAGGAAGCTGACCGCGTTGAGGTGGTGGTGCCGGACGAACAGCTGTCGCTGGCCATCGGTCGCCGCGGCCAGAACGTCCGTCTGGCCAGCCAGCTGACCGGCTGGCAGATCGACATCATCACCGAGAGCCAGGACTCCGAGCGCCGCCAGCGCGAGTTCAGCGAGCGCACCGTCCTGTTCCAGGAAGCCCTGGACGTGGACGAGGTCATCGCCCAGCTGCTGGTCACCGAAGGCTTCGCCACGGTGGAAGACCTGGCCTTCGTGGAATCCTACGAAATCTCCGACATCGAAGGCTTCGACGAGGACACCGCCGAGGAACTGCAGGCCCGCGCCCGCGACTTCCTCGACCGCCAGGCCGCCATCCTCGACGCCAAGCGCGTCGAACTGGGCGTGCTGGACGAGGTGATGGCCGTTCCGGGCGTCACCGGTGCCATCGCCGTCGCCCTGGGCGAAGGCGGGATCAAGACCGTCGAGGACCTGGCCGACCTGGCCACCGACGAGATCCGCGGCGGCTATGAAGTGAAGAACGGCGAACGGACCAAGGTCCCGGGCGTTCTGGAAAGCTTCAGCCTGGCCCAGGAGGAGGCGGAGATGCTGATCCTGCAGGCCCGTGTCGCGGCCGGCTGGATCGACGCCTCGGAACTGCCGCAGCCCCCGGAGCCGGAATACGAGGAAGAGCTGGCCGAGGGCGAATACGACGCCGAAGCCGTCTTCGCCGCCGCGCCGGAAGGCGAGGAAGCCGAAGCCGCTGCCGACGAGGTCCTCGCCGAGGACCCCGAACAAACCCCCGACGCGTGATGGGAAGCCGGATCGTTCATGAGTCTGCGCGAAGCGACGATCGATAGGGAACGCCGGGACCTCGTCACCCACGAGGTCATGGACGAATCTCGCCTGATCCGCTTCGTCGCCGCTCCGGACGGTTCGGTCGCCCCCGATCTGGCACGCAAGCTGCCGGGCCGCGGCCTCTGGGTCGCGGCGGACCGCGCCTCGATCGAGACGGCGGTGAAGAAGAACCTGTTCTCGCGGGCCGCCAAGGCACCGATGAAGCCGGCCGCGGACCTCGCGGACACGGTCGAGAGCCTGCTGTTCCGGCGCTGTCTGGACCAGCTGGGGCTTGCCCGGCGCGAGGGCGTGCTTATCTCAGGCTTCGAGAAATCCCTGGCCAATGTGCGGTCGGGCAAGGCCGCCTGGATCATCGAGGCGGCGGACGGTTCCGCCGACGGTCGCGGCAAGCTGCTTTCGCTGGCGAAACACATCACGCCGCGCCCGAAAGTCTGCGGCGTCTTTACGGCGGACGATTTGAGTTTGGCCCTTGGGCTGGAAAATGCGATACACGCCGTCCTGCTTGAAAGCGGGCGGGCCGATCGCTGGACCATAGAGGTCGAACGACTGGCGGGATTTCGACCGCTTCTGCCCCCGGAGTGGGGCGGTGAGCCGGCTGAGATGCCGAACAAGGATTTGGACGGGCGGGGTTCTGCTCCCTGATTGGGGGCGGGGCGACGCGCGGCTTTTTGTGTTTGAACGAGACGACGGCGGATCACCCGCCGTCACGAGTAAAGCGACCGGATGACTGACGAGAACGACAAGACCAACGACGGCGCACCGCAGGCGCCCACCGGAACCCCGTCCACGACGGGTCCGCGGGCGCCGCTGAGCCTGAAGCCCCGGCAGGCGGGATCGGTTTCGACCGGCACCGTGCGCCAGAGCTTCAGCCACGGCCGCACCAAGACCGTGGTGGTCGAGACCAAGCGCCGCGCCGGTGCCGTGCCGGGCCATCAGCGCCCGCAGGGCTTCGACGTGGCCGCGCGTCCTCGAACCGACGCGCCCGCGCCGCAGGCCCCGCGTCCGGCGGCCCCCGCCGGTCCCGCCGGCGGCCGCCTGTCCAACGAGGAACAGGAAGCCCGCCGCCGCGCCATCGAACTGGCCACCCAGGCCCAGGCCCAGCGCGCCCAGGCCGCCGCCGCCGAACAGGCACGCCGCGACCAGGCCGCGCATGAGCAGGCCGCTGCCACGGCCCAGGCCGCCAACGCCGCCC
>JAUYAG010000079.1 GCA_030693575.1 Brevundimonas sp.
GACCCTCAACGTCCTTCTCCCCTCGGGGGAGAAGGTGTCAGGCGCAGCCTGACGGATGAGGGGGCTGGAAGGCTCGGCCCGGCTGGCGAGGGAGATGTACGAGGCATCCCCCTCATCCGAGCCGCTCCGCGGCCCACCTTCTCCCCCAAGGGGAGAAGGGCGTGTTCAGGGTGCCGTCCTCGCCGGCAGACCCTGCGCCGCCCGGACCATCTGCACGAACTCGGCCCGTTGGCCCCAGGGGTCCTCGCCGCGCGCGCCTTGTGCCTGTTCCAGCACCGCGTCCCAGTCGAAGCCGTCACCCAGCCAGGGATCGCCGCGCAGTTTCTGGCCGAAGGCGGCGACAGCGATGGCCCAGCGGGTGCTTTCCAGCGGCCGGTCCGAGACCCGGCCGCCGCCGGCGTTCGCCACCACCCGCTGCATCAGCCGCGAGTCGCGCTCGCCCGGCAGCTTGAAGCGGACCTGCACAAAGCCGACCTCGCCGTCCGGATCGCCGCCGCCGACGCCGAGGCTGTTGCGGTTTTCGGGATAGCGGCGCTCACCCATCTGGCTCGGCCCACCCACCGGGGTGATCTCATACAGGGCCGTTACCGAGGCCCCCGAGCCGACCTCGCCGGCGTCGACGCGGTCGTTGTTGAAATCGGCCTCGTTGAGCAGCCGGGTCTCATAGCCGATCAGCCGGTATTCGCTGACCCGCGCCGGGTTGAACTCGACCTGGATCTTGACGTCGTCCGCGATCGGGAAAGCCCCCCGGTCGAAGGCCGGGCCGAACAGCCGGCGGGCCTCGTTCAGGTCATCGACATACGCAGCGGTCCCATTTCCGGCTTGGGCGATCGTCTGCATCCGCGCGTCCTGGTAGTTGCCGCGCCCGAAGCCGTAGACCGACAGATAGATGCCGGTTTCCCGCTTCGCCGCGACATAGTCCTCCAGCCGCAGATTGTCGGTGACACCGACGTTGAAGTCGCCGTCGGTGAACATCAGGATGCGGTTGACCCGGTCGCGGGCGAAATTCGCCTGGGCCTGGTCATAGGCATTGGTCATGCCCGTCGCGCCCGCCGTGCCGCCCGAGGCGTAGAGGCTGGCCACGGCGCAGCGCAGCTTCAGCTTCTGGTCGCCCGGCGTCGGCACCAGCCGGGTGCCCGCCCCCTCGGCATAGAAGGTCACCGCCGCCGTGTCCTGCGGCCGCAGCCGGTCGATGATCAGGTTCATCGACTTCTGCGCCAGCGCCAGCTTGTCCGGGCTGCCCATCGAGCCTGAGACGTCGACCAGGAAGGTCAGGTTCAGCGGCCGCCGCTCGGCCTCGGGCAGTTCATAGCCCTGTAGCGCGACATGGACGATCTGCCGTCCCGGCCCCCAGGGCGAGGCCGTCACCGCCGTGGTGATGGCGAAAGGCTGGCTCGCCGAGGTCGGCCGCTCATAGCCATAGTCGAAATAGTTGATCAGCTCCTCGACCCGCACTGCGTCGGCCGGGGGCGCGCGACCCTCGTCGATGAAGCGGCGGACGTTGGCATAGCTGGCCGTATCGACGTCGATCGAGAAGGTCGAGACCGGCTCATCGGCGACGCGACGCACCGGGTTGGGCGTGGCGTCGGGATCGCGTTCCGTGTCGACGGGGCGGGGCGGGGCGATGATCCCGGGCGGCGGCGCGTTGGGCGCGATGAGGCCGCTGGATACCACCGGCGACGCGGCGACCACGGACCCGCCGGGAATCCGGCTCCCGGTCACGACGACATCGTTCATCTCAGTGGCGGCCGCGCCTGGCGGCGGCGGGGGCGGCGGCGGCGGTAGTGCGGGGGGAGGCGGCGGAGGGGGTGGCGGTGGCGGCACATAGCTCGGCGGGGGGGAGCCCGCATACACCCGCGTCGACGTAGGCGCGCTCGCGGCGTAGTCCACCGGGACCCGCTCCTCCGGCAGGGTGAAGCCGAACACCCGGCAGGCGGCGGGGGAGACGACGCCGTCCGAAGGCTTGTCGGGATCGATCGGCCGGCTGTCCTGGGCCATCACCGGCAGGGGGGCCATGGGCGCCGCCAACGCCAGGCTGAGCGCCCCGACAATGGCCTGTTTCAGCGGAAGCGTGGTCATCAGCGCGTCTTCCCTTGGTTGTGCGAACCCCATGAGGCATCCCCGCCTCGGGCGAAACTGTGGCGCGGCGTTCTGACGAAGCCTGACGGCCGATCAGGGGGGGCAGGGTGGCGCATCGCCGCATCTCCCCCCACTATCCTGCGACGCCGCAGGGGACGCGAGATGCACGAGACGACCAGCATGGGACTGGGCCACGCGGTGGCGCTGCTGGCGGCCATGGTCGTCGCCGCCACCCTGTTCCGCCGTTTCGGCCTGGGCGCCGTGCTCGGCTATCTGGCCGCCGGCCTGCTGATCGGCCCCTCGGCTCTCGGCGTGGTGCGCGATCCGCAGTCGGTCCTGCACGTGGCCGAGTTCGGCGTCGTCATGTTCCTGTTCATCATCGGCCTGGAGATGCGACCCGCCCGGCTGTGGAGCCTGCGCAAGGAGATCTTCGGCCTCGGCGCCGTTCAGGTTCTCGCCTGCGCCCTGCTGCTGACCGGCATCGCCCTTCTGGCCGGACTGGCCTGGTACGCCGCCCTGATCGCCGGCTTCGGCTTCGCCCTGTCGTCCACCGCCATCGTGATGCAACTGCTGCAGGAGCGGAACGAAAACGCCGAGCCGGGCGGCCAGCGCGTGGTTTCCATCCTGCTGTTCGAGGATCTCGCCATCGTGCCGCTGCTGGCGCTGGTGGCGGTTCTGGCCGGTGCCTACGGGTCTTCGGTTGAGACGGGCTATCCGATCTGGCTGACCATCGGCCTGGCCGTCGCCGCCGTGGCCCTGGTCTATGTCGCCGGCCGCTGGGTCGTGAACCCCTTCTTCCGCCTGCTGGCCCGCTACGGCGGCCGCGAGGTCATGACCATGGGCGCCCTTCTGGTCGTCCTGGGGGCGGCCTGGGCCATGGACCTCGGCGGGCTCTCGATGGCCATGGGGGCCTTCCTCGCCGGCGTCCTGCTGTCGGAATCGACCTTCCGCCACCAGCTCGAGGCCGACGTCGAACCCTTCCGCGGTCTGCTGCTCGGCCTGTTCTTCCTCAGCGTCGGCATGTCGCTGGACCTGCGCGTCGTGGTCGCCGACTGGGCCTGGGTGCTGGGCGGACTGGCCGCCTTCATGTCCGCCAAGATGATCGCGGTCTACGCCGTCGCCCGTATCCGCCAGAAGCACGGCGAGGGCTTGCTGCGGGCGGCCCTGATGGGCGAGGGCGGCGAGTTCGCTTTCGTCCTCTATTCCACCGCCTTCGCCGCCGGCCTGTTCGACGCCCGCACCGCCGCCATCCTGTCGGCCGTGGTCATCCTGTCCATGGCCCTGACCCCGCTCAGGGTCATGCTGGCCGACCGGCTGCGCCCGAACGAGGCCCTCTCGCCGGACGATGCCGAAGGCGTCGACCATGCCCGTGACCTGCGCGAACGGGTGCTGATCATCGGCTTCGGCCGCTTCGCCCAGGTCGTGTCCCAGCCTCTGCTGGCTCGCGACGTCGACGTCTCCATCATCGACATGGACGTCGAGATGATCCAGGCCGCCGGCAATTTCGGCTTCAAGGTCTTCTACGGCGACGGCTCGCGGCTCGACGTCCTGCGCGCCTCCGGGGCGGAGAAGGCCGAGACCGTCCTGGTCTGCGTCGACAAGCCCGAGGTCGCCGACCGCATCGTCGAACTGGTCAAGGCCGAGTTCCCCCTGACCAAGCTGTTCGTCCGCGCCTTCGACCGCGGTCATTCCATTCGTCTGGTCGAGGCCGGGGTGGAATACCAGCTGCGCGAGACCTTCGAGAGCGCCCTGGTCTTCGGCCATCAGGTGCTGATCGACCTCGGCTTCTCCGACGAGGAGGCCCGCGAGACCATCGAGGACGTCCGTCGCCGCGATGAGGAGCGGTTCACCCTGCAACTGTCCGGCGGGCTCCAGGCCGGTCGCTCCCTGATGCGCGGCAATCTCGCCACGCCCCGGCCCGCCCCCTACGTCAAACCCCGCCGCGAGGGCCAGGCCCTCAACGAGGAGGCCGCCGAGGTGCTGGAGGACGAGGACGAGCGCGAAAAGGCCGGGGCCTGACGGTCGCCTCCGCGCCCGCTTTGGTGTAGAGCCCGCGCCCGATGAACCGCCGTCTCTCGATCGCGCCCATGATGGACTGGACCGACCGGCATTGCCGGGCGTTCCATCGCACCCTCACGGCCGAGGCCCTGCTCTATACCGAGATGGTCACCGCTCCGGCGGTGCTCCACGGCGACCAGCAGCGGCTGCTGGGCTTCGACGCCGTCGAACATCCGGTCGCCCTGCAACTGGGCGGGTCCGACCCGGCGCAACTGGCCGAGGCCGCGCGGATCGGCGAGGCGTTCGGCTATGACGAGATCAATCTGAACGTCGGCTGCCCCTCCGACCGGGTCCAGTCGGGCCGCTTCGGCGCCTGTCTGATGCGCGAGCCACAGCTGGTCGCCGACTGCATGGCGGCGATCAGGGAAGCGGTCTCCGTTCCCGCCACGGTCAAATGCCGCATCGGCGTCGATGATCAGGACCCGCAGGTCTCGCTGTTCGCCACCGTCGACGCCTGCGCCGCCGTCGGGATCGAGGTCTTCGTCGTCCACGCCCGCATGGCCTGGCTGAAAGGCCTGTCGCCGAAAGAGAACCGCGACGTGCCGCCGCTCGACTATGCGCTGGTCCGTCGGCTGAAGCGCGAGCGGCCGCATCTGTCGATCTCGATCAATGGCGGTATCACCTCGCTGGACGAGGCCGAGGCGCATCTCGATGACAGCGATGGCGTCCAGCTGGACGGCGTCATGCTGGGCCGCGCCGCCTATCATGAGCCGGCCATCCTCGGTCAGGCCGACCGCCGTCTCTATGGGGCCGCGACGCCGGACGTGGACGCCTTTGCCGCCATCGACCGTTACCGCCCCTATCTGGCCGCGCGGCTGGAGGAGGGCGTGCTTCTTCCGGCCATGACCCGTCACATGCTGGGCCTGATGCACGGCCGCCCGGGCGCGCGCGCCTTCCGCCGCATCCTGACGGTCGAGTCCATCGGGCCCGGTGCCGGTCTGGATGTGGTCGACCGGGCCGTGGACGCCGTCCGCGAGGCCGAGGCGCGGCTGGAACAGCGCGGCGAGGCGGCCTGACCCCGCGCCTGTGATTCAGCGGCCACACCGCCGCGAGAACCCGCGCACGCTTCGCCCGGCAGCGGAACGCCGCCGCGCCGCTTCGCATTGTCAGGCGAGGAGAAACCTTCGCCATGCCCAAGCGCCAACCCGCCAAACCCGATCTGCGCCTCGTCTCGGCCGAGGCCGAAATCTACGACATGATGCGCACGCCCGTGACCACGGCCGACCGGGTCAAGCGTCTGCAGATGGAAGCCCGCGCCCTCGCCGTCGAACAGGTCGAGGCGCTGGAGAAGCTGTTGCTTCAGTCGGCCGCCATGGCGAAGGAAATCGCCGAGGGCGGCGACGCCTATCCCGTCGGCGCGCGAGAGCTGGCCGGCCGTCTGGCGTCCGATCTGCCGTCGAAGGCCGAGACCCTGAAGGCCATCGCCAGCCGGTCTCTCTAGGCCGTTCGCATCTCGCTCCGCTCGCGGATCCGCCGCGCCAGCCGGAACACCACGATCGCCAGTATGACCAGGACGATCGGAATGACGATCGGGGCCAGGAAGGCGATGATCACGGTCAGGAAGGCCAGCACGTCCTCGACCAGCGAGACCAACGGATTGCCCAGCCCGCCGGTGGTCGCCGTCGATCCGACCCGCACCCCGGTCTGGGCCGCATTGAAGGCCAGGGCCGCGGGGGCGCCGACGATCAGGCCGGCGATGGCCGCCGTCGACGGGTCGACGTTCCAGAACACGCTGCCCGCCGCCACTGCCCCCGCGATCGGCCGGGTCACATAGCCGATGGCGTTCAGCCCGTGATCGATGGCCGGCACCTTGTCGCCCGCGAACTCCGCCACCGTCGCCGTCGCCAGCGCCGCGATGGCCGGCCAGGACACCAGCCAGTCCATCTGGTCGATCAGGCGCACGCCGAACATCTCGAACTTCGCCGACAGGGCCAGCATCAGCAGCGGCAGGAAGGTGCGCAGGCCGGTCGCGGAGGCGAGGCCGAGCCCCAGCAGGGCGGGCAGCACCCAGGTCTGCATCGGCCCCGCGGCGGCGCTGAAGGAGGACAGGTCGAGGTCGGGCATGGGGCGGCTCCGGGTCGTCGAACACTACAATGCGCGCGAGGGCCTCTCCGCTCCATCGGGAATTGCGCGGGCGGCTCAGCCCTTGATGTCGTCAAACGCCGGATGCCGCTTCAGCCAGGCGACGGCGTAGCTGCATCGAGGGGCCAGCTTCAGCCCCTCGGCCCGCGCGTGCTCGGCGAGCGCCTGCATGAACTGGCCCGCCGCCCCTGTGCCGCGCAGGGCGGGGTCGGCCTCGACATGGAGGATCACCCTCGTGTTCCCCTGCACGGCATAGTCGGCGAAGACGGTGCGCAACTGACCCGCGGGATCCGAGAACCCCTGCTCGAACCGCTGGTCGGCGCGTACGTCGCGAAGATCGGTCATGGAGTGCCTCGGCAGTGTCAGCAAGCGGACATCCAGCCAACACGGCAGTCAGCGAACCTGTTCCCCGGATACCGGTGAAAGTCGGCTTTCGTCCGACGACGTCCCTCAGGGTGCCTTGTCGCCGAACAGGTTGATCAGGCCGATGATGCTCTTGATCGTGAACCAGACCGTCAGGAACAGCAGTCCGAGCCCCAGCAGCAGGCCGAGGGGGATCAGGACCACGCCCATGGCCGGCGCGGCGAAGAAGGCGACGGTGCAGATCCCGATGCCGATCCACAGCAGGATGGTCCACCAGAATACCGACCAGAACAGGCCGATCTGGGCGTCGATATGGGCGCGGGACAGACCGTCCGATCCGCCGCGCCCGGCATAGGCGACGATCAGGCCGACGATGACCAGCAGGTTCGCGCTGGGCAGGGACAGGATGTACAGCCCCCAGGCGATCAGCGCCGCCGGCCGGCCCTCGGACTCATGCCCCGGGGCGAAGCGGGGTTCGGTCGGTCGGTCGGGCGTTGCGTCGGCCATGGCGTGTCTCCGTCAGATCCACCAGCCGCGCGGATCAGCGATTTCGCGGCCGGACTTCAGGGTCCAAACGCCCCGGGCCCCGCGAAGAACCATCCAGATCGCGAGACCGAACAGGATCGGCACGCCCAGCGCAAACGGCGCGGCCAGCAGGATCACCCCCGCCACCGCCGCCACCGCCGCGGCCCAGAGGGTCCGGCGCTGATAGATGAAGTGCGAGGCCGACAGGTCGTCCTCCGGCCCGGGCCGTCCGGTGACGGCGAACAGGCCGATCGCCGCCGACACGCCCATGGTCGGCACGGCGAACAGGATCAGGGCGTAGACGGCGTACAGACCCAGGCCGCCGCCGGGGATGGCGGCGCCCTCGTCGCGCCGGCGCCGGCGGGTCGAAAACTCGCGGGACGGCGCGAAGACCGAACCGGCCTCGACCGGGGTCGGCTCAGGCGGGAGAGGTTCGTCCTCGAACAGGTCCTGCTCCGGTTCGGGTTCGGGCTCAGGTTCGGGCTCGGGTTCCGGTTCAGGCTCCACGCGCAGACGGCCCTGCAGCGACGCCGGGGTGGCGAAGCCGATCAGATCGTCGTCGTGGTCGTCCGTGGGGGGAAGATCGCCGGGTTCGGCCATCGGATATCCTTCAGTCCGGTCCAAGTAATGACCGCGCCTCGCGTCCGGCGCAACCGCCGAGGGCGAGGGGTCAGCGCGCCAGCACCACCTCGCAGCCGGCGGCCGCGGCGGCCTCCAGCGCGCCGGGCTTTTCGATCCGCACGGTGCAGCGCCGCACCCGCGTGTCCTCGAGGCAGGCCGAGGCCAGCCGTTCGGCGAAGGTCTCGACCAGTCCGACGTGCCCCTCGGCGACGATGGCGCGGGCCGCCTGGGCCACGGTCTCATAGTTGATGGTGTCCGCCAGCCGTTCGACCGCCGCGGGTGCCAGCTCCAGCGTCACGTCGATGATCAGCGGCTGCAGCCGTCCCAGTTCGTGGTCATGCACGCCGATGCCTGCCTCGACCCGCAGGCCGCGCACGAACACGGTCAGGCCCTCGCGATGGGGACCGTCAGCGGCGGGGAAGGGCAGGGGGGAAACGGTCAAGGCCTACTCCACAATGTCCGGGGTCTGCCACGCCAGGTGCTGGCCCCCGTCGACGGCGATCATCTGGCCGGTCACCTGTCCGGCGTCCACCAGCCAGCGCACGGCGTCGGCGATGGCCTCGGGGCTGCCGGCGCGTTGCAGCGGCGTGGCACGCGCCTCGGCCTCGAACTCGCCGGGCGCCTGATGCACCGACGGCAGGGTCGGTCCGGGCCCGACGCCATTGACCCGGATGCGCGGCGCGAGGGCCTGCGCCATGGTCCGCGTCGCAACCCACAGGGCCGATTTGGACAGGCCGTAGGAGAAGAAGCGCGGATCGGGCTTCAGCACCCGCTGATCCAGAATATTGATGATGGCCGACCCGTCCGGTGCCTGGGCCGCGAAGGCCTGGGCCAGCAGGACCGGCGCGCGCAGGTTGACGTCCATATGCGAGGACCAGCTCTCGCCGGTCAGGCTCTCCAGCCGGTCGTCGGCGAACACCGAGGCGTTGTTGACCAGCACCGAGAGCGGGCCCAGCGCCTCGACGGCCCGGCCGACCAGGGCCCCGGTCGCGTCCGCGTCCGCGAGGTCAGCCGACAGGCAGACGGCGCGGCGGCCCAGCGCGCGGATCTCATCCGCCAGCCGCGCGGCCGCGTCGCCCGATTCGCGATGGTGGATCGCCAGGTCGAAACCGGCGGCGGCCAGCTCAAGGCAGATCGCCCGGCCGATGCGCTTCGCCCCGCCGGTGACCAGGGCGGCTCCGCCCCTCGGCCGGTCCGGGGCCGTAGCCTCAGTCAACCCGGCCGAACTCGACGAAGTTGATCAGGGCGAGAACGGCGACGAAGCCGAGGATGATGTAGAGGGCCAGCATGGAAACGCTCCTTTAGCGCGCCCGCAATAAAGCCCCGCGCGCGGGTGTTCAAGAACGCACGACGGCTTATCGTCATCACATGACGACGTGGCGCACCCGGATCGAGCCCTTCACCCGCCCGCTGTTCTTCGCCTGGTCGCGGATCAGCCGCGGCATGACCCTGGGCGTCCGCGGCCTGGCGATCGATTCTGACGGCCGCGTCCTGCTGGTCAAACACACCTATCTGCACGGCTGGTGGCTGCCCGGCGGCGGCGTCGAGCGCGGCCAGACCTGCGAGGACGCCCTGATCCGCGAGCTGCGCGAGGAGGCCGGCCTGATCGTCGAGGGCCGCCCGACCCTGATCAGCGTCCACGCCAACGAGCGCTTCTTCCGCGGCGACCATGTGCTGGTCTATCGCATCGACCGCTTCTCGATGACCGACCGCACCAGCCACGGCGAGATCGCGGAGGTCGGCTGGTTCGACCCGGCCGCCCTGCCGGAGGATACGCACCGGGCGACGCGGGACCGGCTGGCGGAGATTTTCGGCGGTGCGGACGTCGCGACAAGCTGGTAGCCAGAGCCCATGAACCCCAACCTCTTCGCCATGATCGCCGTCGTCCTCGCGGGCGGGGCCACCGCCCTCCAGGCCCCGACCAACGCCAAGCTGATGGGCGCCGTCGGCTCGCCGGTGAACGCCGCCTTTGTCTCCTTCGCCATCGGCACCGCGGCCCTCGGGATCCTCGCCGTGATCCTGCAGGCCAAGCCGGATGTGTCGGCGGCGCGCGGCCTGCCCTGGTACATCTGGATCGGCGGCCTGTACGGCGCGATCTTCGTGGTGGCGGCGGCCTGGGGTGTGCCGCGCCTCGGCGTCGCCCTGACCATCACCCTGATGGTCGCCGGACAGCTGCTGGTCGGCCTGCTGCTCGACCATTTCGGCGCCTTCGGCGCGCCGCAGCAGCCGATCAGCTGGGGCCGGGCCGCCGGCGTCGCCCTGGTTCTGGCCGGCGTCCTTATGGTCCGCCGCTTCTAGGCCTATATCGGTCCCGATGACCGAGGTGCCGATTCCTGAAAGCGAGACCGAGGCCGGCGCCCTCAAGGCCGCCGACCTGATCCGCGACGAGGCCCGCCGGGCCCCCGACAAGCCGGGCGTCTACCGCATGTACGGCGAGGACGGGACCTGCCTCTATGTCGGCAAGGCGAAGTCGATCAGGAAGCGGATCCTCCAGTATGCGCAGGGCCGGTTCCACACCCAGCGCATCGGCCTGATGGTCTCCCTGACCCGCTCGATGGAGCTGGTCATCACCGCCTCCGAGACCGAGGCCCTGCTGCTCGAATCCAGCTTCATCAAACAGCTGAAGCCCCGCTTCAACGTGGTGCTGCGCGACGACAAGTCGTTCGCCGAACTGATGATCCGCAAGGACCACCGCGCCCCCCAGGTCCGCAAACACCGCGGGGCCCACACCACGCCCGGCGACTATTTCGGCCCCTTCGCCTCGACCTGGGCCGTGAACCGGACGCTGAACACCCTGCAGAAGGCCTTCCTGCTGCGGTCATGCTCCGACAGCGTCTACGAGACCCGCACCCGCCCCTGCATGCTGCACCAGATCAAGCGCTGCTCGGCCCCCTGCACCGGCCTGATCTCGCTCGAGGACTATGCCGGCCTGGTCGAGGAGGCCTCGGCCTTCCTGAAGGGCAAGTCGCGCGCCGTCATCGGCCGCCTGTCCGACGAGATGAGCGCCGCCGCCGAGGCCATGGACTATGAACAGGCCGCCCGCGTCCGCGACCGTATCCGCGCCCTGTCGGCCATCTCGATGGAGAATTCCGTCAGCGCCGACGGTGTGGCCGAGGCCGATGTCTTCGCCCTGTTCTCCGAGGGCGGCCAGGCCTGCGTCCAGGTCTTCTTCTACCGCGGCGGCCAGAACTGGGGCGGCCGCGCCTATTTCCCGCGCGTCGACAAGACGGACACGGACCCCGAAATCCTCGCCGCCTTCCTCGGCCAGTTCTACGAGGACAAGCCGATCCCGCGCCTGATCCTGTCCAACGTCCGGCCGCATGAGCTGGAGCTGCTGGAGGAGGCCTTCTCCATGAAGGCCGCCAATGAATCGAAGAGAGGCAAGGTCGAGATCGCCCGCCCGCTGCGCGGCGACAAGCTCAGCCTCGTCGACCACGCCCTGACCAATGCCCGCGAGGCGCTGGGCCGCAAGATGGCCGAGGGCTCGGCCCAGGGCAAAATCCTCGACGAGGTTTGCGAGGCCTTCGGTCTGGACAGCCGGCCCGAGCGGATCGAGATCTACGACAACGCCCACATCCAGGGCACCAACGCCGTCGGCGGCATGGTCGTGGCCGGGCCTGAGGGCTTTCAGAAGTCGCAGTACCGCAAGTTCAACATCCGCGGCGAGGACCTGACCCCCGGCGACGACTACGGCATGATGCGCGAGGTCATGCGCCGTCGCTTCGGCCGGCTGGTGAAGGACGAGGACGCGGGGGAAGAGGTGGTCCGCCCCGACCTTCTGCTGATCGACGGCGGCGCCGGCCAGCTGGCCGAGGTTCTGGCCGTGCTGGCCGATCTGGGTCTGGACGACATCCTTGCGGTCGGCGTGGCCAAGGGGCCGGACCGCGACGCCGGCAAGGAGCATTTCTTCATGCCGGGCAAGCCGCCCTTCATGCTGCCGCTGAAGTCGCCGGCCCTCTACTACATCCAGCGACTGCGCGACGAGGCGCACCGCTTCGCCAACGGTGCCCACCGCACCCGCCGTTCGATGGACATCAAGAAGAACCCGCTGGACGAGATCGAGGGCGTCGGTCCCGGCCGCAAGAAGGCCCTGCTCCACGCCTTCGGCTCGGCCAAGGGCGTCGGCCGCGCCTCGGTGGTCGATCTGGTCAAGGTCGACGGGATCAACCAGCCGCTGGCGGAACGGATTTACGGCTTCTTCCACCCCGAGACGCGGGGGTAGGGTGGCGTCGGCCACGCGTCAGGACGGAGGTTTCAGTGAGTGAATTTGCGCAGGGCACCGTCCACCAGGCTGCGGCCGATCTTCAGTCCGCCCTGCAATCCGACCCCGGGGTCCTCGCCCTGTGGCAGGGCCTGACGCCGCTGGGCCGCAACGAGTTCATCTGCTGGGTCGAGGACGCCAGACAGCCGGCGACCCGTCAGCGCCGCATCATGCGAACGACCGAAGAACTTCTGGAAGGCAAGAAACGCCCCTGCTGCTGGTCCGGCTGTATCCACCGCACCGATAAGGCACCGAGCCGCTGGCAACAGGCGGTGCTGATCGACGGGAAGCGGAGGTCCTAGACGGCCGGGCCCAAGAACCCGGCGGCTCAGTCACCGCTTGCGAGCCACGATGAAGGGGCGGCGGTCGTTGCCCCTGGTTGCGTGGTTCTCGGTGGCGAGGATGTCGAAGCCCGCGGCGCTGACAAGCCGGCAAAACCCGGCCTGCCGGAAGACGCTGACATAGGGAGCCTGGCCGATCGCGCGCATCCCCGGCAGCAGGATATGGCGGATGAGCGGGTTCATGTCCCCGAGGCACGGTGTCTTGGAAATGAACAGGCCCCCCGCCGCAAGCAGGGTCTGGATGCGCGCCAGGGTGCCCGGGACGTCGCGGACCATGTGGAGGTAGTTGAATCCAAGCACCGCATTGAATCGCCCGGCCTTGAGCATCGAGGCCTCAGCGGTCGCGATCTGGAAGTCCAGCGCCGGGATCGGGTTGGCGGCGTGCTTCTCCCTGGCGATCGCGATCATTCCGTAGGAAAGATCCGTCGCCAGATATCTCTGCACATTGCCCGCCAGCCGGAGCGCCGTCGTTCCTGTTCCGCAGCCCAGTTCCAGCACCCGGTCGTCCGGCTTCAGCAGGGCGCGGGTCCGCTCCAGGCTGCGCTCATAGCCGCCCTGGTCGGCAATGGCGTCCCTGGCGTATTTCCGCGAAATCCTGTCCCAGAACCGGGCGTCGCTGGCGGTACTCATGGTCATGCGCTCCTGTGCGCTGCCCACTACCATATGCGCAGATCGGGTAAATTGCCGAAATTTGTGGCGGTGATATACGCAAATGCATGAAAGCATTGGACTGGAATCACATCCGCGGGTTTCACGCGACTGCCGTCGCCGGATCCCTGTCGGCGGCGGCTCGTCAGCTGGGCCTGACCCAACCCACATTGTCGCGGCAGGTTCTGGCGCTTGAGGCCGAACTGGGCGTGAGCCTGTTCGAGCGGCGGGGCCGCAAGCTTGTTTTGACGCAGACGGGCAGGGAACTGCTCGATCACATCCGGATCATGGGGGACGCGGCTGACACGCTCGTTCTCGCCGCGACGGGCCGGGTGCAGGAGATTGGCGGCCGGGTCTGTATCTCGGCCACCGATACCTGCGCGGCCTATGTTCTTCCCGAGATCGTCGCGCGTATCAGATCGGAAGCGCCGCAGATCACGATCGCGATCGTCGCCTCCAACGAGATCAGCGATCTGCATCGGGGGGAGGCGGACATCGCCATACGCCATGTCCGTCCCGATCGCCCCGGTCTGGTCGGCCGGCACATTTGCGATACGGACGCGCGCTTCTATGCGTCCGAGGCCTGGGTTGCCCGCAACGGCCTGCCCAGGGAACCTGCCGATCTGGCCCGGGCCGGTCTGATGGGCTTCGATGATCCCCGCTTCGCCGGGTTTATGCGCGAGATCGGCATCCCGATCGCCACCGAGGATTTCCGTATCGTGTCGGAGTCCGCGGTCGTGATCTGGGAGATGGTCAAACGCGGAATGGGTGTGGCCGTGATGATGCGCGAAGTGGCCGAGCGGACGCCCGGGGTGGTGAATCTCCTGCCGGACATGCTGCCGATTCCGGTGCCGATCTGGCTGGTCACCCATCAGGAACTGGAATCCAGCCCGCGCGTCCGCCTCGTCCAGACGATCATGGCCGAGGAACTGGCGCGGATGTAGGGGCCGGCGGTCTTGCGGAGCCTGTCCCTCTCCCCCCGCGAGAGAGGATTGCCTATACCGTCCCCATGACCGACGAATCCCGCGACGCCCTGCTCTCCGGTTACCGCCGCTTCCGTGAGGACCACTGGCCCGCCGCCAGGGCCGAATACGAGGCGCTGGCCTCGAAGGGCCAGAAGCCCCACACCCTGGTCGTCGCCTGTTCCGACAGCCGCGCCGATCCGGCCCTGATCTTCGACACGGCGCCGGGCCAGCTGTTCGTGGTGCGCAACGTCGCCAATCTGGTCCCGCCCTATGAGCCCGACGGCCACCTGCACGGCGTCTCGGCGGCGCTGGAGTTCGGGGTCAAGGTGCTGGGCGTCTCGCGCATCATGGTCATGGGTCACGCCCACTGCGGCGGGGTCAACGCCATGCGTTACGGCGCCCCCGACAACTGCCAGGACTTCGTCGCCCCCTGGGTGGCCCAGGGCGCGACGGTCGTGCGCCAGGTCTGCGAGGCATGCCCGCCGGAGGAGGCGGAGCGGGCGGCCGAGGAGGCGGTGGTCCGCCTGTCGCTGGAGAATCTGCGCACCTTCCCATGGATCGCCGAGCGCGAGGCGGCGGGAAACCTGGCGCTCAGCGGCGTCCATTTCGGCATCGCCGACGGCGTCCTGCGCTCGCTGCGCGGCGGGACCTTCGTCTCGCTCACGGACTAGAGTCCGGTCCGAAGTCTCGCTTCATGCAGCGAAGCATGGCAGATCGCGTTGAGGTATTCGGAGCGCCCTCATGACACCCAATCCCCACGCCAATCCCATCCCGAACATCCTGACCGGCCTGCGGCTGATCGCCGGGGTGATCATGTTCCTGATCCTGGCGGGGGCGGCGCCGCAGGGCATCCCCTTCATGTCCGAATATCTGAGCCCGGATGACCAGTTCCGCTTCGGGCGCACGGCCTTCGTCATCTTCGTGGTCGCCGCCTCGACCGACTGGGTCGACGGCTACCTGGCCCGCCGCTGGCACTCCACGACGCGCTGGGGTGCCATCCTTGACCCGATCGCCGACAAGATCCTGGTCACCGGCGCCATCCTCGGCGTCCTGGCCTGGGGCGCCCTGCCGCAGATCGCCATCCCCTGCGGCCTGATCCTGTTCCGTGAGTTCGCCGTCTCGGCCCTGCGCGAGACCGTCGCCGGCAAGGTCAAGCTGCCGGTCACCCTGCTCGCCAAGTGGAAGACCGTCCTGCAGATGGTCGCCCTGGGCTGTCTGCAACTGGTGCTGCTGTGGGACGGCTTCGGCCTGCCGCTGGAATGGCAGCCCCATTTCCAGACCTTCGCCTACGTCCTGATCTGGATCGCCGCCATCGTCACCGTCTGGACCGGCTGGCAGTATTTCGCCAAGGCGCAGCAGAAGATGAGCCAGATCTAGGGGCTCCGGAAACAGCGGCGCACCCTGTCCCGGCCGCCGCGGCCGGGAAGTGGCTAGTGGCTAGTGGTTAGTGACGGCGACTTCGCTGCCAGCGGAAGGGCGGGGCCGCCCGCGCCGTCGCACAGGCGGCGGCCAGCCACTAGCCACTAGCCACTAGCCACTGCGTCCGCGTCAGCGTCAGCGGACCCCCAGCTCCCGCACCAGCCCGTCCATCCCGTACACATCCCGCAGCGCGACCGTCACCGCGCCGGTGGTCACGATCACCGAGCGGTTGACGTTGACGTCATAGCCATAGGCGTTGCGCTGGGTCAGGACGGTGGAGTCGAAATTGGCGCCCAGAATCTCGCCCGCCGCATTGACCACGGGGCTGCCCGACGAGCCGCCGATGGTGTCGGACGACACCGCCATGTTCAGCACCGTGTCGCCGTCGATCCGCTCGCGCGCGGCCAGCAGCTTCGGCGCGACATCGAACGGCGGCGCGCCGGTCGCCCGGTCCCACAGGCCGTCGAAGGTGGTGAACGGTCCCCAGCGCTGGCCCGGGACGTCCGTGCCCTCGATCCGGCCGTAGGTCAGCCGCAGGGTGCCGGTCGCGTCGGGATAGACGGTGTCGCCATAGGTCTCGAACCGCAGGCCGGCGAGCCGTTCCGAGGCGCGATCGGTCGGGGCCTGGACCTTCTCCTCCCACTCCGAGCGAATGGCGCGGGTCTCGTCCTGGATCGACAGCAGATACTGGATCAGCGGGTCCTGCGAGGCCTCGACGGCGGCCAGGCCGCCTTCCCACAGGGCGCGGCGCACGGCCGGATCGGCCAGGGTCGTGCCCTCGATCAGCCGCGCCGAAAGCGCCTCGGGCGACTCGCGGCCCAGCAGGCCACGGACGCGCGGATCATCGACGGTCAGCCACTCCCGCGTCTTGGACAGCCACCATTCCATCCGCACCTGCTCGAGTCCCGGATAGACCGGCCGCTCGGCGAACAGGCCGGACTGCACCCCGGACAGGCGGCTGTCGGCATATTCCGGCAAGCGCTCGGCCGACGGCCTGGCCCGCTCCTGCGCCCCGCGCACCAGCGTCCGGGCCCAGCTGAACAGCTGGGAGCCGCCGGCGACCGGCGTGGTGCCCATGCCCGTTCCGCCCTCCAGCAGCGCCATGGCGGGATAGAGTTCGCGTGCGATCGGCTGGACGGCGGACAGCGTCGTCCACGGATTGGCGTCGCCCGCCGTCCCTTCGGCGCGGCCGCGGAAATCCGCCTCGTTCCCGGCCCGCCTGGCCATGAAGCCGGGGTCTGTCAGGGCGCGCATCCGGCCCAGGCCACGCTTGTAGGTGTTCTCCAGGCTGACGACCGGGTCCATGGCCTCGAACGCCTGACGCTCTCCCTCCTGCGAATAGCGGATCAGCCGCCCCCGCAGCTCACTGGCCAGCAGCTGGTCCATCGGCAAAACCACGTCGCGGATGGTGAACAGCTGGTCCTGGGTCAGCAGCCGCTGGGTCGCGCCGGGGCTGCCCGTCACGAAGACCGGCGTGTCCTCGACCGGCTGGGAGGCGTTCCAGACGAAATGGGTCGGCGTCGCCGCCGGGGCGTCGTTCTCGTACAGGCGGATGAAGGCCGCATCGATGGCGAAGCGGGGGAAGCTGAAATTGTCCAGATCGCCGCCGAAGGTCGCGGCCCGGTCCTCGGGTGCGAAGGCCAGACGGACGTCGGAGTATTTCTTGTAGGTGTAGAGCTTGAACTGGCCGCCGCGGTACAGGCTGACCACCTGGCAGCGTTTGCCGGCGTCGCCGCCGCAGGCTTCCTGCTCGATCCGGCCCGCCTCGGCGTCGCGCGCCCGGGTGAAGGCCTGGCCTTCCAGCCCCGCGCCCGCCGCGTGCATCCGCCCGGTGACGTCCGTGATGTCGGTCAGGATCTCCGCCGTCCCGCCCGGACATTTGCGCTCTTCCTCGCGGGTGCGCGGCGTGAAGCCGGTCTCGGCGTAGTTGACGGCCTGGGTCGACAGATTGGCCACGCAGGTGGCGACGCAGTGGTTGTTGGTCATCACCAGCCCGTCGGCCGAGACGATCCCCGCCGAACAGCCGCCGAACTTCACCGAACTCAGCCTGACCCGGTCCAGCCAGGCCTGGTCGATATTGGTCCCCAGCGTGGCGTTGGCCCGCGCGATCGGGAAGTTGTCGAACGTCCACATGCCTTCTTCGGCGCTGGCCGTGGAGGCGGCGAACGCGAGGACGGCGAATGAAGCGGCGGCTGTGAGGTGACGCATGTTTTACTCCTTCCTTCTCCCCTTGCGGGAGAAGGTGGCCCGCGTAGCGGGTCGGATGAGGGGTCGTGCCGGCGTCGGCCAGCGGGCGAGCGGACCATGAATGACGAAGGGGTCGCCCGGCAAGACCGGTGCGACCCCTCATCCGTCAGGCTTCGCCTGACACCTTCTCCCGCAAGGGGAGAAGGAAAGCTATTCCACCCCCAGCTCTTCCAGCAGGGCCGGGCTCGGATAGATGTTGCGCAGGGCTTCCGTCACGGCCGCCGTCGACACCGAGACCGTCCGGTTCAGGGTGCCGTCGTAGCCATAGGCTCCGCCCAGCGAGTGGATGTTGCCGTCGAAGGCCGCGCCGATGACTTCGCCGGCGGCGTTGATCACGGGCGAGCCCGAGTTGCCGCCGATGATGTCGTTGGTCGAGGAGAAATTATAGACCGTATCCCCGTTCACCCGGCTCTGGTTGTCGATGAAGGCCTGGGCCGCGTTGAACGGCTCCGCGCCCGTCGCCCGCTCGTAAAGCCCGCCCATATAGGTGAAGGCCGGCACGGTGACGCCACGGTAGGTCCAGCCCTCGACCGCGCCATAGGACAGGCGCAGCGAGAAGGTGGCGTCCGGATACTGGTTGGTGCCGTAGACTGCGAACCGGGCCTGGGCGACCTTTTCAGCCGCGCGGGCGGTCGGGGCGTTGACCTCGGCGGCCCAGCGCGCGCCGATCGCCGAGGCGGCGGCGTCATTGGCGATGATGAAGGCCAGCAGCGGATCGGCCGCGGCCATCTGTTCCGTCGTCATCGCCGCGGCCTGGGCGCGGAAGGCCGCGTCGCCCATCCGGGTGGTCGAGATCAGCCGGTCGGCGAGCGCCTCCGGGCTTTCGCGGCCCAGCATCGCCTTCACTTCGGGATTGTCGACCGTCAGATACTCACGGGTCTTGGACAGCCAGTAGCGCAGACGGATCTCTTCCATCTCCATCGAGATCGGCGTCTCGGCGCCGACCGCCGCAACCATCCGCGCGCGCTGCGCCTCGGTCATGGATGCATTCTTCGAGGCCCGCACCATGCCCCGGGCCATCTGGTACAGGGTCGAGCCGCCGCCCGCCGACTGTTCCAGCTGGCGGAAGGGAAGGTAGAGTTCCCGCGCCGTCGACTGGACGGCTTCAAGGTCGGTCCAGGGGTCGCCGATGCGCGCCGCCAGGGCCGGATCGGCCGCCACGCCCGCGCGCAGTTCGGTCTCGGCATCGCGCCGGGCACCCAGGAAGGCGGGGTCCAGCAGCGCCTGATGCTGGCCGTACTGGGCCTTGAAGCTGTTCTCGAGGCCGAAGATCGGGTCGAACGAGGTGCGCTTGGCCTCGTCACCGGTCAGCGAATACTCCAGCAGACGGCCGCGAAGCTCCGAACTCTGCAGCAGGGTGATCGGCAGCTGCTGGTCGCGCAGCCGCTCCAGCTGGCTCATGGTCAGCAGGCGCGAGGTCGAGCCGGGGTTGCCGGCCACGAAGACCGGATCGCCTTCGGCCGGGGCGTTCGGGTTCCAGCGCAGGAAGCTGGGGCTCTCGACCGGGCGGCCGTCCTCATAGGCGCGCAGGAAGCCGGCATCGAGGGCGTAGCGCGGGAAGTTGAAATTGTCCGGGTCCCCACCGAAGAAGGCGGCCTGGTTCTCGGGGGCGAACACCAGCCGCACGTCGTCAAAGCGGCGGAATTTGTACAGGGCGTAGCGGCCGCCTCGGTAGAAGCTGATCACCTGGCAGTTGAACTTGGGGTCGCCGGCGCAGGCTTCGGTCTGGATGGCGTTGGTCTCGGCGGAGCGGGTGGCGTTGAAGGCCGCGCCTTCCAGCCCGGCGCCGGACGCCAGCACCCGGTCCGTCACATCGACGATATCGACGAGGACCTCGGCCGTCTGGCCGGGGCAGCGACGCTCTTCCTCGCGGTTGGCGGTCAGGAAGCCGTTTTTCACAAAGTCCTGCTCGGGCGTGGACAGTTCCTGGACGCAGCCGACGACACAGTGCCAGTTGGTCAGGATCAGGCCTTCATCAGACACGAACGAGGCCGAGCAGCCCTGGATGCGCACGGCGGCGTTGCGGACCCGGTCCAGCCAGGCCTGATCGATCCGGGTGCCGTATTTGTCGTTCACCGTCTGGATGGGGAAGTTGTCAAACGTCCACATGCCTTCATCGGCGCGGGCGGTGGAGGGCGTGGCCATCACGGCCAGCACGCCGGCGACGGCGGCAATCGAGGCGGTCGCCGACACGGCGGCGCGGAGCGAACGAAGCAGCATTCTGCGAAATCTCCCGGGCGTCGGCGGACGTCGCCGACTGTCTCTGCCTGCATAGACACGATGAACGGCGTCCGTCCACCGCCTCGCGACCGAGGGCCTGTCATCGCAAGCGTGGCCGCCTTACCCCGATTTAACTTGGCCCCGCTCCCTTGCATCGTCAGATAGCGGTCAACGTCAGGGGTTCAGCCGTTTCCATGTCGCTTGCACTTTCCACCCTTCTGTTTGAGTGGCGCCGCTATATGGCGGCCGTCATGGCGCTCGCCCTGTCGGGCCTGCTGGTCCTCGCCATGACCGGCGTCTTCATCGGCATCGGCAAGGGCTTCACCGCGACCATCGAGCGGTCCAGCGCCGACATCATCATCATGCAGCCCGGCGCCACCAGCCTGATGGGCGGCCCGTCCGGCGTGCCCCGCCGCTTCATTCCGCTGGCCTACCGCAATCCGCAGGTGATCGAGGTCCAGCCGCTGGACGGCGCCGGCGGCTCGTTCCAGTCGGTCAAGAACGTCGACCCGACCATGTCCCAGGCGGACCGCGCCCGGCAGCGTGCGCCGCGCCAGCAGTTCGTCCAGGCCAGCATCATCGACACCACGCCGGGCGCCGTGACCATTCCCACCGACTATTCCCAGGAACTGGTCGACGCCCTGCGCCAGCCCTACACCGTCGCCATCGACGAGACGGCCGTCACCAAACTGGGCGTCAAGCTCGGCGACAGGGCCCTGTACAACGGCCAGACGGTCACCGTGGTCGGCATCACCCGCGGCTATCCCAACATGATGCAGGCCAATATCGTCATGTCGCGCGATACGCTGCGGATGCTCGGCCAAGCCGACACCGGCCCGCGCGTCGGACCGCTGATGATCAAGCTGCGCGACCCGGCCCAGGCCGATCGCGTCGCCGCCCAGCTGAATGCCCTCGGCGACGGACAGTGGAAGGCCTGGACCCGTCAGGAGCTGGCCGACGCCAACGCCGGCGCCATGTTCGAGGAAGGCATCCTGGTCATCATCATCGGCGGCTGCGTCGTGCTGGGCACCATCATCGGCGTGGCCATCACCTGGCAGACCCTGCGCGGCGCCATCATGGCCAACATCAAGGAGTTCGCCTCGCTACGGGCGCTGGGCGTCGGCATGGGTTCGCTGAACCGGATCGTCATGGAGCTAAGCTTCTGGGTCGGCCTCGTCGGCGTCGCCGCCGCCATCGGCCTGACCCTGCTGGTGCAGATGCTGGCCATGGCCAACGCCGTGATCATCGCCCTGCCGCCGATTCTTCTGATCATCGTCGGCGGCGGCCTCGTCGTCATCGCCATGCTGTCGGGCCTGCTGTCCCTCGGCATCCTCAAGAACAGCCAGCCTGCGGATCTGCTGCGATGACCGCTCACACCAAGGCGCATGGAAAACACGGCGACTTCGCCATCGAGGCCAAGGGCCTGGTGAAGCGGTTCAAGTCCGGCAAGTCCTTCATCGAGGTGCTGAAGGGCGTGGACTTCGACGCCCGCCACGGCGACCTGACCATGGTCATGGGGCCGTCCGGCTCCGGCAAGTCGACCCTGATCGCCGCCCTGTCGGGCCTGCTACGGCCGGAAGAGGGCCGGGTCGACACCCTCGACGTCGATGACCTGTGGAAGCTGTCGTCAGGCAAGATCGACAAATTCCGCCTCGATCACTGCGGTTTCATCTTCCAGGGCTTCAACCTCTTCCCCGCCCTGACCGCCCTGCAACAGGTCGAGGTGGTGCTGAAATTCCAGGGCCTGTCCAAGGCTGACG
Organism: Brevundimonas sp.; assembly: GCA_030693575.1. Lineage (GTDB taxonomy): Bacteria > Pseudomonadota > Alphaproteobacteria > Caulobacterales > Caulobacteraceae > Brevundimonas. The sequence goes on from JAUYAG010000079.1 coordinate 21,590, forward strand.
CCCGCCGTCAGGCCGCCGCCACCCTGGAGGAAGTCGGCCTCGGCAAGCGCCTCAACCAGCGGCCCTCGGCCCTGTCCGGCGGCGAGAAGCAGCGCGTTGCCATCGCCCGCTGCCTGGCCAAGAACCCGCAGATCCTGTTCGCCGACGAACCGACCTCGGCCCTCGACGGCGAGAACGGCCAGATCGTCATCCGGCTGCTGCGTCGCGCCGCCACCGAACACGGCGCCGCGGTCATCTGCGTGACCCACGATCCTCGCCTCGAGGAATGGGCCGACCGCGTCATCAAGATCGAAGACGGCATCATCATTTCCGACGAACGCCGCATCCCCAATCCCGACGCCACGCTGGCGTCGCACTGAACCGCCTCAGGAATTTCGCCATGCCCGCCTTCCTCAAGAACAAATGGCTCTGGATCGGCATCGTGCTGATCGTCGTCATCGTCGTCGGCTTCACCTTCATGCAGAACGCCGGCAAGGCGAAGAAGGCCGAGGAGGAGAAGGCCGCGGCCACCCAGGTCGAAAGCCCCTATGCGGCCATCGCCAACGGCAAGGTCGATGTCGAGGGGGGCATCATCCAGATCGCGGCCCGCCGCGGCGGCGTCGTCCGCGAAGTGCTGGTGCAGGAAGGCGACCGCGTCGTCGCCGGCCAGATCCTCGCCCGTCAGGAAGACGACGAACCCCGTCTGGCCCTGCAGAGCGCCAACGCCGACGTCGCCCAGGCCGAAAGCCAGCTGCGCCTGATCCAGGTCGACATCCGCACCGCCCAGCGCGAGCACGACCGTCTCGCCCGGCTGGTCGACTCCAACTTTGTCGCCGCCTCGCGCATGGACCAGGCCCGCGACGCCATCGCCCAGGCCCAGGCCCGTCTCGGCTCGGCCCAGGCCGCCGTGCAGACGTCGCGCGCCCGCCGCGACCAGGCCGCCTACAATGTCGAACTGACGGTGATCCGCGCGCCCCAGTCGGGCCGGATCGTGCGCCGCTACGCCAACCCCGGCGCCGGCGCCTCGACCCTGAACGTGTCGAACATGTTCGATCTCGAGCCCGATGCCCCGCGCATCGCCCGCGCCGAGATCGTCGAGAGCGACATCCCGAACATCAGCGCTGGCCAGGCCGTCGAGATCACCCCCGAGGGCGACCCGTCCAAGGTCTATGTCGGCACCGTCCTGCGCCGCGCCGCCGTCTTCGGCGCCCGCAAACTGGCCTCTGACGATCCGTCGCAACGCTCGGACGAGCGCGTCGTGGAAGTCGTCGTCACCGCCGGCGACGCCCCCCTGCTGATCGGCCAGCGCGTGCTGGTGAAGTTCATGAAGCCCGGCGAAACCGCCGGCGCCCCCCGCGCCGTCACCCCCGGCGTCGCCGCCGACCGCTCGATGCAGGCCCCGGCGCAGGCGGGCTAAGGGACGAGTGATTAGTGGCTAGTGGTTAGTGGTTAGGGATTGCTGCGTCACCGCCAGCGGAAGGGCGGCGCAGCCCGCGCTCCCGCACCGGCGCCGGCCAGCCACTAATCACTAGCCACTAGCCACTCACCACTCACTTCCCCTCAAACACCGCCCCCCGCTTCTCCAGCGCCGCCGTCACCCCCTCCAGATGGTCGTCCGACAGGTGCGCCAGCGCCTGCATCGAGGCGGTCATCTCCAGGATCTGGTCGAAGGTCGCGTCGCGGCCCTGACGCAGCAGGGCCTTGGTCATGCGCAGGGCCTGGGGCGCGCGGGAGGCGACGTCTGCCGCGATCTCCATCGCCTCGTCCATCAGCCGCTCAGCCGCGACCACCCGGCTGACCAGCCCCCACTCCATCGCCGTTTTCGCGTCCAGCACCCGCGCGGTGAACAGCATTTCCGCAGCCCGCGCATAGCCGATATTGCGTGGCATCAGCCAGGCCCCGCCGTCGCCCGGCAATATGCCCAGCTTCAGGAACGGAACGCCGAAGCTGGCCGTCTCCGAGGCGATGCGGATGTCGGCCAGCCCGGCGATGTCGCAGCCCAGCCCCATGGCCGGGCCGTTCACCGCCGCGATCAGCGGCACCTCCAGCCCGTAAAGCGACCGCACGATCCGGTGGACCACGCGACGATAGCGCTCGCGGATCTCGGAGCCGGACCCCGCAAACATGTCGCGCCGGTCCTTCATCGCCTTCAGGTCGCCGCCCGCCGAGAACGCCCGCCCGGCCCCGGTCAGGATCACGCAGCGCACGTCCGGGTCGGCATTCACCGCCTCGCACGCCGCCGCGAACGCCTCGCCGTCCTCAAGGTCGGGCAGGGCGTTCAGCCGGTCGGGCCGGTCCAGGGTCCAGAGTTCGATATGGTCGCGGCGGTCTCTGCGGATCAGGGTCATGCGCCCGATGTGCCGCACGCGCGGCCCGGCCGCAATGTCGGCCCGGGGGTCAGGTCCGCGAGGGCTTGCCCGACATCGACCACCAGGACCGCAGGCCGGCGGTGTCGGGGGCGTCCTCGGCGGGCGTCCCGAGCGCCGCCTCGGCCGCGTTCAGGCTTTCGAAGCGGCGCACCACTGTGGCACCCGGCGGTACGGCCTGGTCCTCATCGATGAAACAGGCCCGTTCAGGGGCGAGCGCGTCGTCGCGCGTCGTCGTCGGTGGCGCCATCGCGGGTCGTGCCGCTGCGACCAGCGAAAAGTCCACCCCGCGGTCCTCGGACCAGCCGGTGCGCCACGGCCGCATCAGCGTCGTGGCGACGAGCGTCGCCTTCAGCCTGAACATGATGCCGAACCTCTCACGCAATTATCCTGACACAGGTCGAGGGACCGCGCGACTGACCAACCCTGACGGTGGAATTGCAAAGCCCCGGACCTTGCGGACCGGGGCTGGGGTCGTCTGCGATGCGGCGCGACCTAGTCGCGCTTGCCGAGCTTGATCGGCACGAAGTTGGACGGGTGGCTGACCACGCGGTCGCCGGCACCGTAGCCGTTCTTCGTATTCACCAGCATCCCGCCCCACAGGGCGAAGGACATCATGGCGTGCTGCAGATTGCGGTCTCTGTCTTTCATCTGGCGTCTCCTTTCGAGTGATGGATGAAAAGAGACACGTCGTGCTTTTCGGGAATCTCACCGTCATAGTCGTTTCGCGTCAGCCTCCATCTAACGCGGCGACGAAAAAATTGCAATCAGTTTTACTCCGCTACCGGACCATATTTCGTATTCATGTCATCTACTGTCGCTGAAAATCCACAGGGCCCGCCGCGCAGCATCGCCACCCCCTGCGTCAAGGTCTGCGTCGTCGACGGTGCCACCAGCCTCTGCCTCGGCTGCTGGCGCAGCCTGTCCGAGATCGCTGGCTGGAGCGCGTTCACGGACGCGGAACGGGCGGCGATCATGGCGGCGCTGCCGGCGCGGGAGGCGCGCGCGGGGTGATTAGTGGTTTGTGGTTAGTGACTGCAGCGTCGCCGCCGGCGGAAGGGCGGCGCTGCCCGCGCCACCCCACAGGTGGCGGCCAGCCACTAATCACTAACCACTAATCACTCGCCTCCCCCTTAACCCCCCGCAAACCACGCCCCTTCACCGCATCCCAACCGCCGTGTGCGACAGGGGAGAGGCTGCAGAAGCGGTGTGTTCTCGACGGACGGCGTATGCGTTTCGACCTTTCCTCCGCCGGAGTCATGGCCCTGGCCGTGGCCTCCGCCCTGACCACCGCCTGGTGGCTGAACCACGCCGACGCGCGGGGCCAGGCGCATGCCGCCACGCCCGCCGCCGTGCGCGCGCCCGCCCACGGTGCCCCGGCCCAGGTGCTGAAAGCCGCCGACGGCCACTACTGGGCCGACGCCCTGATCGACGGCAAGGCTGTACGCGTGATGGTCGACACGGGTGCCAGCGTCGTGGTCCTGACCCCCGCCGACGCCGCCCGTCTGGGCCTGGGCCTCAAGGCCGGCGACTTCTCCGCCACCGTCATCACCGCCTCCGGCCCCGTCCCCGCCGCCGCCGTGGCCCTGACCTCCGTCGCCGTCGCCGGCGCCCGCGTCGAACAGGTCGAGGCCCTCGTCGTCCAGCGCGGCCTGCCGCACAGCCTCCTCGGCATGAGCTACCTCGGCCGCCTCTCCTCGTTCAGCGCGACGCCGGTCGGACTGACGCTGCGGCCGTAGGGGAGGCAGTAGGCAGTAGGAATTAGGCAGTAGGCAGTAGGCAGTAGGCGGTGACTCGCTCGCGCCCCGTCTTCCCTACTGCCTAATTCCTGCTGCCTACTGCCTCAAGAACCACCGCCGCCGCCGTCACCAGCAGCCACACCGCGAACGCCCGTCGCAGCACGGCACGGTCCAGCGCATGCGCCAGCTTCGCCCCCCAGGGCGCCACCGCCGTGGTCAGCACCGCCATCACGATCGCCCCGGGCACATTCACATACCCCAGCGACAGCGGCGGACGCCCGCCCGCCTCCCAGCCGAACACCACGAACCCCAGGGTCGCCGCCGTCCCGATGGCCAGGCCGAAGCCCGAGGCCGTCGCCACCGCCTGATGGATCGGCCGCCCGCACAGGGTCATCATCATCCCGCCGAAACTGCCGCCGCCGATCCCCATCATGGCCGACAGTCCGCCTATGACGGTCCCCGTCACCCGCCGCCCCCAGCCCTCCGGCAGGTCGCGCCGCAACGTCACCCGCTCCGGCAACAGCCCCATCTGTGCCGCCACCACCAGCAGGCAAACGCCATAGACGATGGCCAGCCCCTGCATCGAGGTGACCCCCGCCACCCCCGCCCCGACCAGGGCCCCGGCCGCCACCCACGGCGTCCAGGTCTTCAGCACCGCCTCATCCACCGCCCCATGCGCCCGGTGCGCCTTCAGCGACCGCCACGAGGTCGCGACAATGGTCAGCAGCGACGTCCCGATCGCCGTATGCAGATTGCCCTCGCCCCCGAACCCCAGCACCTCGAAGGCATAGAAGACCGCCGGCACAATCACCGTCCCGCCCCCGACCCCGAACAGCCCGGCGACCAGCCCGCCGACCAGCCCGGCCGCGGTCAGGGCCGCGAGCAGGAGGAGCAGGTCGGGGAGGGTGAGCATGAGCAGGCCTGACCTTTACGAGCCGGCCGGCGCACGGACCGACCCCTCTGCGACAACGGTCGGCCGGGTCTCTCCGGCACACGTGGGGCCGGGAATGTACCAAACCGGACCAACCCTTTGTCTCGTTATGAAGCTCATGAAATGTAAGACTTAATTGACCATGAACAGAGTCCTGACAGGCAGGGTTCACAACATCTTACGATCGACAAGTCGACGCGAACAATTCTCCCGGCCGGCGAATTACGGATCGGGAACGGATCATTCGTGGTGACCGAAAAATGAAGAGGCCAGGGCCGGGCCGCTGGTACGGTCGTTGCGGGTTCTCGTCTGCCGACTTCCCGGCACCGAAAGGAACTCTACGATGAAAACCACCGTCTCCATCCTGGCGATCGCCCTCGGCCTCGCTGTCTCCGCCGGCGCCGCCCAGGCCCAGTCCCTCGACAACAGCCAGCGCAACAACGCCAACATCCGGGCCCAGCTCAACGCCACGGTCCAGAACGTCACGGAAGACGTGGCCCTGACCTCGGCCGCGATCGCCAACTCGTTCACGGCCGAAGGCTCCAGCCTCGCGACCCTGAACAACTATCAGAATTTCTGGGGCGACGCCCGTTCGGACCTCTCGGCTTCGATCTCGAACGTCCAGGGCGATGTGGCCGCCACCTCGGCTGCCATCGCCAACTCGGCCAGCATCGAAGGCGACTGGGTCGGCGTCCTGAACAACACCCAGCTGGCCGCCTACGATCCCACCGCCACGCTGAACGCGACCATCGGCAATGTCGGCGGCGATGTGGCTGCGACCTCGGCCGCCCTGAGCAACTCGGCCAGCGTCAATGCCGACTTCGGCCGTCTGGCTTCGACCCAGATCAACCAGGCCGGCGTCAATGCGGTCATGGGCGCTACCGTCCGCGACGTCCGCGGATCGGTCAACGCGACGGCTGCCGCCATCGGCAACAGCCTCACGGTCACGGGCTTCTAAAACCACTGACGTCCCGGTGTCGTCGCGCTGCAACGCGGCGACACCCTCGTCCCTTGAAGGGTTTTCTACAGTGAACCATTTCCGCTCATTCCTCAACTGCGCTCTCGTCGTCGGCGGCCTCATGGCCTCTCCGGCCCTGGCCCAGAGCGCTCCGGCCCGCGGCGGCGTCCTCGCCACCTATGAGGCTGGCTATGCCAACGGTCGTCAGATGGAGACCCGCACCTATGCGCCGTCCTCCCGGACCCGGAACGACAATCGTCTGATCGTGAACGGCATCATCCAGAACGACTCCAACGCCTATTTCCAGGCGGATGGCAGCGGCACCGACCAGGCCGCCAGCGGCGCCGACTATTTCTCGGCCGGTGCCGGGAGCAGCACCAGCACGGCGATCGGCAATCTGCTGACGGTCTCGGTGGTGGGTTCCTGGAACACGGTGATCGTCAACTCCGACCAGGCGAACACCGGCACCGTCACGGCCAACGGCAACGCGCCGCGCTGACCCCTTTTCCGCCCTCACCGGAGACCCGACATGATCCGTCCTTCTGTCCGACTGTCGATCATCGCCCTCGCGGTCGCGAGCATGGCGGCTCCCGGCGTGGCGGCGGCCGCGGCACCGGATGGTGCCGTTCGTGGCGGCCGGGTCCATGCCACAGGCAACGCCACCCCCTATACGGCGGCCCTGACCTGCCTCGCTGACCGCAACCGCACCCTCGGGCTGAGCGCGCCCCGGATGTCGGTGGGGCGGATCGGCGACCTGACCGGCCGGGTGGATTTCGATACCGGCGCCCGCGTCTCCCAGGGGGCCTCCCTGTTCGCCATCACGGCGCTGGCCCGGGCGGGCGCGCCCGTGGTCGAGCGGCTGGACAATACCGTTTCCCAGATCGAGCTGGACTACGCCCAGAAACATCTGCTGTCCGACACCCCCGAACTGGCGGGCCAGTCGCCCGAGAATTTCCGCCCGATCTTCGCCGGTCAGGTGGCGGGTTCGGAGTATTTCATCGTCGGCGGCATCACCGAGCTGAACTACAACATCCAGTCGTCCGGCATCAGCGGCCAGATCGGAGAGGCGGCCGTGACCGGCCTGCGGGCCCGCGCCGGCGCGTCCGACTATGTCATGAACGTCGCGATCGACCTGCGCATGGTCGACAGCCGCTCGCAGATCGTCATCGACACCGTCTCCTTCCAGAAGCAGTTGCTCGGGCGCGAGATGAACCTCGGCCTGTCCGGCGGTTCCTCCAGTGTCGGCGGCGTGCTCTCCGGCGGGGTCCAGTCGGTGGAGCCGCTGCAGGCGGCGGTCCGCACCCTGGTGGAACGGGGGATTTTCGAACTTCTGGCCGGACTGCAGGACGCAGGGGTCTACAGCGGCTGCCTTGAACGCGCAGAGATCGACTCGTGAGCAACCGCACGCTGATCGCCGCTCTCATGGCCGCCTCGATGCTTTCGGGTTGTGCATCGACGGGCTTCGACCCCGCAACCGGCCTCTATGCCGAACCGGTCGGGGGCGCGCCGGCGACCGCCAACGCCACCCCCCTGACCGGCGCCCTGACCTGCCTGGCGGATACGGCCGCCGGCCGCGGACGGACCGCGCCGCGCCTCGCCGTCGGCGACATCGCGGATCTGACCGGCAAGCTGGACCTCGAGACCGGACGGAGGGTGACCCAGGGGGCGTCCCTGTTCGCCGTGACCGCCCTGGGTCGCGCCGGCGTGCCTCTGGTGGAACGGGCGGACCAGACCGTCGCCGAGGTCGAGCGGACCTATGCCGCGGCCCGGGTTCTTTCCGATGCGCCGGCTGCGGCCGGTGACGCGCCGGGACCGCTTCGTCCGGTCAATCCCGGCCAGATCGCGGGATCGCGCTTCTACCTTGTCGGCGGCATCACCGAGCTCAACTACAACATCGAATCCGGGGGCGGCGACCTGCGCGTCGGGGCGATCAACCCCGAGGATCCCAAGACCGGTTTCGGCGGCTCCCGCTTTGTCATGAATGTCGCCATGGACCTGCGGCTGGTGGATTCCATCTCCCAGGAGGTCGTGGCGATCGCCGCCTATCAGAAGCAGATCGTCGGGCGTGAGATCCGCGCCGGGGTGTTCGATATTCTGGGCGGGGTGGCCGTCGATCTCTCCGGCGGTCAGAGCGCGCTGGAGCCCCTGCAACTCGGCGTCCGGACGCTGATCGAGCGTGGCGTCTATGACGTGGCGGCGGAACTGTACGGCCTGACGGACTCGGCCTGTTTGCCGCCGGTCCAGACCGTCGATACCTCGGGCGGCTATCGCCGCTTGCGCGACCTGCAGCCCTCCGCCGCAGCGCCGGCGACGTTCGCCGCCGCATCATCTCCGCTCCCCGCTCCGGCCCCCGCTCAGGTGCCGACGGGCACTCTGCTGGTCGCGCCGCTGGACCTGCCCTCGGCGCCCGCCGTCGAGCCGTACGGGGTTCCGGGCGAGGCGACGCCGGTCCGGCCAAGGATCGACCCGCGCACCTGGCGCGTAACGCGGGGCGGCCGCTCCTGAAAGACAGGGGGCTCCGGGAACCCCCGCCGCAACCTTCCCCGCCCAACCCCGTTCTCTCCGGCGACAGGCTTCACTGCCGGAAAGAACCCCCCATGACCGTCCTCAAGACCTTCTCGGCCGCCGCCGCCGCCGCCCTGACCCTCGCCGCCGCCGGCGTGGCCTCGGCCCAGACGCCCTACAGCGCGACGCCGTACAACCAGCCGTCGCAGGAGCCGTCGCAGGGCGGGCGGGTGCTGGAGGCTATTCTCGGCACGCTGTTCGGGCAGGGCCAGACCACGCTGGACAGCGAATGGAGCCGCGGGCGCCGGCCGCTGTACAACCAGCGCACCCAGTTCGAGGCGCGGGTCGAGGCCGGATCGCGCGACGGTTCGCTGAACCGTCGTCAGGCCGAGCGGCTGCGAGCCGACTATGCCGATCTGGTCGCGCTGGAGACCCGCTACGCCACCGACGGCCGGTTCACCACGGCTGAACGGAGCGATCTGAACAACCGCTACAGCGACCTGACCCGCCGTCTCGACTCGCTTGAGGACGATGACAACAACGGCGGCGGCTACGGCGGTTGGGAGCCCCTGGCCGGTCAGGCTGCGGCCTTCGACGCCCGCGTCGCCGCCGCCCTCCGTGCCCGCGACATCACCCGCACGGAATCGACCCGGCTGCGCGCCGACTTCCAGGCCCTGGTCCGTCTGGAAGCCCAGTATGACCGCGACGGCCTCGACGCCCGCGAGCGTCAGGATCTCGAAGCCCGCTACGCCGACCTGAACCGCCGCGTCGGCGACGGCTATGTCCCCGGCAACGGCGGCGGATACGGCGACCCGCATGCGATGCAGATCGAGGCCCGCATCGCCGCCGGCCTGCGCGACGGCTCGATCACCCGCGCCGAGGCCGCCCGCTACCGCGAGGAGCTCCGCGACCTGAGCCGCCGCTGGGCCGATCTCGAGGCCCGGGTCTCGGTGCGCCGCTAAGGAAGTGGCTGGTGGTTAGTGGCTAGTGGTTGGTATCGCCTGCGACTGTCGGCGGAAGGGCGGCGCGCACCGCGCCGTCGAGCCGGTGCCGGCCAGCCACTAATCACTAGCCACTAGCCACTCACCTAGATCAGCAGCGCCCCCTCGTGCCTTAACAGCCAGCCCTTGCGCTCCAGCCCGCCGCCGAAACCGGTCAGCGAGCCGTCCGCCCCCACCACCCGGTGGCAGGCCAGCACCAGCGGGATCGGATTGCGGTTCAGCGCCGTCCCTGCCGCCTGGCCCGCGCCGGGCTCGCCCGCCCGTTTCGCCATCTCGCCATAGCTGATGGTCACCCCGGCCGGCACATCCGCCAGCGCCCGCCAGACCCGCGCCTGGAAGCCGTCGCCGGCTGTTGCGCCCTCCAGCGACCAGTCGACCCGCGTCAGCGCCTCCCGGTCCCCGTCGAAATAGGCGGCCACCGCGCGCGCGACCGCCGCCGGCGCCTCGCCCTC